>QIKW01000107.1 GCA_003231975.1 Acidimicrobiia bacterium | reverse complement strand
AGACAGCTTCTGATCTTCGGCCGAGGTCTCTTCTCCGATCGTCATACCGTAGAGGGCCTTCCAGTACGCAGCTTGGCCTGCCTCGCCAAGAGCCTCGAGTTGGCGACTGGTTGGATCGTTCGCCTCATCAACATCGGGCCACAACATCGGGCCCGGGCTACCGACCAGATCCGGGCCAACCTCATCTTGGGAGAACAACAGCGTGCTGATACCAATGCCGTACCGCTCAGACCACTTGACACTGCCATACGGAAACTCGAAGTTCTGCTCTCTTTGAAGCTGAAGCTGTGGCGGGTCATAGAAGTAGTCGAACCCCTCAGAGGCCATGCAACCCTGAGTTAATTCTTCCCTTTGGCCTACTATTGCCTGGGCGATTTTGAGCAGTTCCTGAGCCTCCGGCTCAGAGATCTCAGACCCCAACTCCAACCCTGAAAGCAGTCGCCGTTCTGCTGCTTCATCTCGCTCATCCCCGGGCACGGCCGGGCTCGGCCCACTGCCGAGAACTGGGCCAGCCGTCTCAACCGAAGTTCCCGCTGCGGTCGAAACTGGTTGCTCCAGAACCGCAGGTGAGGTGTCCTGGCCCGACTCAGAGCGGCCACACCCAACCAAGGAAGCAGTGGCCGCAACCAAACCCAACCCGACCAGAAGGAACGACCTCGTTACCACGCCGGAGTGAGAATTGACTTGTACTTCCAGTGTCCCCTCGATGACGAAGCCATCGACCTCGTCGGCTGCATCACCTCTGCATAGCAGAGCTTCGTCAGCCTCTCAACCAGACCCAGAAGCTTCGCTACCAAGGACCTTGGCATCTCCCGGGCCGGACTCGGCGAGCCACTTGAACCAACGAGGCTGGCCTTGCTCCACCACCGCGGCCGCGTCGGGTCCGTAGAGATATGACCAAATCGAGACTTCGCTGCTGTCGTCGCGTCCTTCGGCCGCGAAGAACGCGGTTCCTGGTAGGGGCTGATCCACCAGCAAGCTGATACGGGTGGGGGTGACGTCAACAACCGTGCCTGCCAGATCGGGCGAGTCTGATGCCTTAACTTCGATTCGCGAACCAACTTCGGGAGCTGCGGGCACGCCCAGAGCTTCGGTGAGTCGAGCCCAAGCCTCGGCACCTGGCTCTGCCCAGGACGCCATCGGCAGCATGGCCGTGGCCTCCTGGCCTGCGAAATGCTTGAGGTGGAGCTGCAAATTGCGCAGAAAGATGGCCCAGCCTTCGGTCATGGCATCGAACTGGGCATCCCATTCCGCGCCAGACGCGAAGCCAGAGTTGACCAGGCGAACTACGCAGGTTCCCCCGTCTCGGGCTTCCACCAGCCACTCGAACGCCAAGCCTGGGACGCCCTCGCCGCCGTCGAAAGCCACCCGATTCGGCGGGTCCCAGGCCGCAACCCTGCCTGCTACTTGCATCTCTGGCCCGGGGCCAAAGGAAGCTGTCATCGCGCCACCTGCTTGCCCCTCGACCACGTGAGGCACGTACCACGACGAGATTCCGGGGCCGGTTGCAATGGCCCGCCAAACCTCCTCTGGGGTGCCAACTACTTCAACTTCCATTTCGATGGCGCGATCATCAGTCACGTTTCATTTCTCCTTCGGTTGGGTTGGATTTGGGGTTGGGTGGGCGGCAACGACGAGGCGATGCAGACGGCCGCCCGGTTGCGACTTCACGGAACGGCCAGGGTGGCCCTGACCCGCTTTTTCGCTGTGGCCAGGTTTGTGACCGAGCGTTCAATGGCGCCCGAAGCCCGGCAGAAAACGAAGAGGCAATCGACGACCGGCCTGCCGGTGACCTCTTCGATGGCTACCGCATACGAGGCGCCCTGCAGCTCATAAGCCGCCAACTTCGCTTCGATCTCGGCTTCGGTGCGGACCGAATCGGTCTTGTAATCAACAACCACCAAACCATCGGCGGTGTCGATCAGGAGGTCTATATAGCCCTCGATGACCCTTCCGCCAACGGGTGCGGTTACGAATAGTTCTTTGTGGTGGTCGTTGGCCCTTGCCAACTTGACAGCTTGGGAATCGAGCGCCGACCCAACCAGCTTGGAGACCGTTTCTGCGTGCTCGGGGATCGCTTCGACCTCGCACTGGGAACGAACCAGCTCATCAAGATCCCCGGGGTTAGCCAGGTTGGCCAATTGCAGCACGGCGTGAACAGCAGAGCCAATGGCAGTGCCCTGTCTGCCTTTCCTCCGTTGTGGAACGCCATCCTGGCTTGGCAGATCAGCGTTGTCGTCGTCGCCACCCTCGATGTTCGGCGGTTCTGGGAGAGCCAGAGCCGCCTTGGCCACTCCGGTTGCCGACAACACAACCGGCTGACGTTGGGGCTGGATCAGCGTTTCTCTGGCCTGTAGCCACCTATCTCGGTCGTCGAAGGCAAGCGGCAGGGTCTGGCCCACCGGCGACCCGCCGGGGGTTAGCCTCTCACCGACGGCAGGCAAGGCAAGATCAAGCGTGCGCCACAGCTCTTGACGCTCGGCGAAGAACGACCAAATCTTGCCTCCGTATGTGGTTTCTTCTCCCTTTCCCACTTTGTGGTGACACGAAACAACGAGGTGGTCCTTGGCCCGCGTGGTTGCCACGTATGCCAGTCGCAACCGTTCATGCTGGTCCATCTCGTCTTCCAGGCTGGCCCTGGCGTCCAAGAACTTCGTTTGAAGATCGGACCGCAATTTGACCTCTGGGGGGCCATCGGCTGGCCAGATCACCCGAACACCGCGGCGAGCCCCGGACGGCTTAGTTGTCATTCCGGAGAGAATCGTGATGGGAAACTCGAGGCCCTTTGCTCCGTGGATGGTGAGTATCCGCATTGCCTCTTCGTCGGTTTCTGGCAGTAGAGGCTCGTGCACCCGGGCAAGATCGGCTCCCTGAAGGGTTGCCCACTGAGTGAAAGCCCGCAGGCCCCCACCGCCTGCCTCTTCAAACGCTCTGGCCTGATCAAGCACAAACCTAAGGCGGCGCCACACATCAACGGGCCGGGGGTCCCCAAAGGCCAACAGAAAGGCGCGGCGCTCTCGCAGCAACCGATCCAGCAGGCCAGAGGGTGTAAGCCACCAGCGCTCTTCCCAGAGCGACCGCAGGTGGCTGAGCGCCCCAACCACTGGATGCTCCGGCGGCAGGCCTGCCAGCGGGTCGCGACGAAGATCCCAGCGGCCACCAGCTTCAGTGAAGTCGAACAGATCAACGTCGGAGCAGCCATACAGCGGTGACCGTAAAGCGGCTACCAAGCTGAGCGTGTCTGTTGGGTCATCGATTGCCCTTACCGCGGCAAGGGTGTCTCGGACTTCCTGGGTGTCATACACCAGGGTGCCGGTGGCGATTCGGTACAGAACCCCAACGTTGTCCAAGGCGGCTCGGAGGTAGGGCAGCGAAGTTCGGGTTGGGATCAACACCGTGACATCTGAAAGCTTGGCGGGCCGCCACTCTTTCCGGTCCTTTGACTGCTCGTCCATCACCGGCCAGTCGGCACCAAAGTCTCTGATTTCGGCCGCCGTTGCCGCCACGTCGGCCGCCTCGGCTTCACGCAATTCGGCGGCCTTCACCTTCGGGTCTGGGTGTGGGCCTCCCAGCAACACGGGGCGGTGATCGACCCCTGGTTTGGCCGACCTGTAGGCCTCCAGCTTGACGTACTTCGGCTGCTTGCCAGGCTGCTCTTCAGCCATGGCGCCTTCGAACCAAGCGTTGACCCAGCTGAGAATCGGCTCAACGGTGCGGAAGTTGGTTGTGAGTTGGGCGTGGCTGCCACCTGGGCCGAATCGGGATCGGGCCGTTAAGAACAGTTCTATGTCGGCCCGGCGAAACCGGTAGATGGACTGTTTGGGATCGCCAACAAAGAAGAGCCTGCCGGGCTGAATCTCCAGCTTGTCCCAACTTGGTGGGTCCGAGCCACTAACCGAGGCGGCAATCAAAGACGCCAGCTCGATCTGAATTGGGTCGGTGTCCTGGAATTCATCAAGCAGCACATGGGTGTAGCGCCTGTGCAAGGTGGCCCTTGCCTCGGGGTTGGAGCGAAGCATCTCCCTGGCCAGCACCAGCAAGTCGTGAAACTCCAAACCTCCCTCGCGTCTGCGATTGTCGGCGGCGTCAAGGACCTCTTTGGCAATCCTTTGCAGCAGCAGCCCCAGCACGGCTTGGGCTGCTTTCTCTGCCACCGCTGAGGCCGCTTCGTTTACCTCGTCTACCAGGCCCTTCGCCGCCTTCACGTCGTTGCCCCAGTTTGCGTTCTTTCCCCCAGACCCTCTCCCCCAGGCGGGCCTTCCGGAAAGCAGGCGGAGTTTGCGCCGCGGGTCGGCCTCGTTGCGAACAGCCAGCATTGTTGGCAAAAGCGTGTTTGTGATGTGCTGATAGAACTTGTCGCTCGGGTCAGAACACTGATCCTGCAAGGCAGCCAGTTGGTCTACCGCAGCATCAAAGTTGCTGTAAGCAATTGGGCCAAGCGCCAGCTGATCAGCAGTGGCCAGAGCCTCCAGCCGGTCCCAGTTTTGGTTGAACTGCGCGGCAACATCTTTGAGGGTTGCCTGGCCCTTATAGCTTGGCTCCAACTCAACCCCAAGCAGGGCAGCGCGAGTTAGCAGTTCTTCAAGCGCGGGATCTTCATAAAGACCGTCAACGAACCTCTCCCATCTCTCTTCGCTCGCCAACTGGGAAGAGACCTCGTCAAGCACCCTCACTTGGGGTGGCAACCCAGCGGCGACGGCGAACTCGCCAAGAATCCTGCTGGCAAATCCGTGCAAGGTTGAGATAGCGGCAAGGTCTGCGTCGGCTATTGCGTCCCTGCATTTCTGTCGAACCTCAGCGTCGTTGGAATCCGCTGCCCGCTTCTCGAACTCAACCCGAATCCGAGACTGCAACTCTGCCGCCGCGGCCTCTGTGAAGGTGATGGCCGCCACATTGAGAAGGCGAACGCGTTTCACCAACACAAGGTTGACTATGCGCTGCACCAGCTGAGTAGTTTTCCCAGAACCGGCTCCAGCTTCGACAAACAGCGTTTGGTCGAGGCCTTTCAAACTGACAAGGTCTCTGGTTGGCTGATCGGGCGGCAAGGTCACTGTGCCTCCTCCAACAGGCTGTCGCCTTCTTCCAACAGGCCATCGCGGACGGCCAGCATCGGGTTGCCTGCCATCGCCAGGGCTTGCTCGCCCCTGTCTCTGCTACACACCGAGTCGAACTCGCAGTATGTGCACTGTTCGTGCGTGCCCCGGAAGCTGTTCCAGTCTCCGGGGTCGACCGGGAATACTCCCCCAGCAATGCCATCGGCAATGGTGCCGACTACTGAAATGAGCCTGTCTCTTCTGGAGTCGGTCCATTGGTAGCCGTGGCGGCTGTAGTGGGCCTCGGGATTCACCATCCAATAGTGAGCAGACACCTCAGTGGCACCAAGTTGTTGCATTGCGGCCTCGGCGTAGAGGCCCAATTGCAAAGTGCTGCCGCCCTGGACGGGGTCTTCGTTTTCAATCCCCTTGTACTGCTTTCCTTTCCCGGTTTTGTAGTCGGAAACGAACATGGCACCGCGGTTCGTTGAGGCGGCGGCTGCCAAGTCGACCCGGTCGGCGATTCCCCGGAATTTGAGGATTCGCCCGTCTGGCAAACGAAGCGAAACGGGCTGGGCCCCATTAAGACCGAATGGCACCTCAACCTTGTGAGGGACCGAATTGGTTGCCGCCCTATATTGGTTGTCGGCCAGCAGAAACTGCTGAATGGTGGCCAGAAGGTCAGACTTTGTCATTGCCCAGCGAACGGGACGACCCGTTCGCCCTCGGCTCTCGAATTGCTCAAAGACCTCTAGCGCAATTTCGGCCGCTCGCAAATGTTGTTGTTGGCTCCAGGGCTGGTTGGGGGCCGGCGGCCCAGCCTGAATTGCCTCGGTGATGAACTGCTCTAGAACCTGATGCATGCCGAGTCCACGATCCATCGGCGAAATCTGAATCGTACGCTCTGGATCGTCGCGATCTCCTAGGCCCAGCACGCTTGACAGGAAGTAGCGGAAGCCACAGGCAGCCCACGCCTCAAGCTTGGATGGCGAGAGGGGCTGCTGCTCGGTTGAGGGAATCGCCGAGCCGGAAAGGTTGCCGTCCCACTCGGTGAAGTTGGCGCCACGGCGCTGCATCTGGGCCTCGATCCCTCGGGACACCGAGGCCACAGCCAGATGCTGAATCGCTTCGCCGCCGCTGGCAACGAAGCGGTGAACGGCCGCGAGGTCTCGGTCTTCCAGGGTGGCATGAACTGGTGCGGTCAACAGCCCAGCGGAATGAGAGGGCACCTCTTCAACGACCGCAGGAGTGACGTGTTCGAAATCTGAGGCGAACAGATTCATGCCGCTAAGGGCAGAAGCAGAATCAAGCAGCCAGCGAGACGGGCGAGACCGGCGACCGCTTCTGAGATCTCCCCTGGCGAACACCAAGGTGCGCCGCCTCTCCGGAGCCGCCGCCAGCGCGGCCAGGAACTCTCGATGACGGTCTCCCAGTTGGCCAAGCCTCAGCTCGAGCTGGCCACTGGCCAGGGCCCGAGCCGAGTCTGGCAGGAGGGCATCGTCTCGTCTGGCCGCCGGACAAAGGCCCTCAACACATCCCAAAATGAACACAGCGTCGAGATCATGGCCAACGGCGGATCGCAACGGCCCATACATCACGCCTTGGCCGAACCGACCAACACGGCCACGGGCAATGCCAAGCTCTGCGGTAAGCGCCCGCAGAAACACCTTGTCTGACGGGTTCGGTTCGATCTCGTCGAGGCCTGCCAACCTGGCAATTGCGGTTTCCACCCGCTGAAACGAATCTTGCTCTTGCTCGGGCCAGTTGCTGTGAAGGTTTGGCTGCCCCAGCAGGGCATGGAGAAGGCCGGTGACCGCCTGGGTTTTGGCCGCCCAGGTGGATGAACCACCAATTGCTGCAACTGCACCCGCCAAGGCGTCGACGAAGGCCCCCAACTCAACGACATCGTCGATCAGGCCAGCAAGCCTGCCTGCCAGGCCCTCGGAGCCCGCCGTTTCGGCCTCGCTGTGACGGTGGATCAAGCCCGCCTTGTGAACCGACAGCTTGGCCTTCCAATCCGAAAGGTCCTGCACCACCCCGGCGTGACGGGAAATTTTCTCCCACGCCGATGGCCGAACGGGGGCGCCGTTGTTGCGGAGGGGACCACCACTAACTAGCGCCATGACCTGGTCTCGCCGCCAACGCATGGCAGGCAAAGCCAACGCACCAAGCAACGTTCGCCGCGCAACCGAATCCGCAAGACGCAAACGCGAGGGGCCATTCGATGGCAAACCGGCTGCTTCCAACTGTTGCTGGAGGATCCGCACATAGGGATCTGGAGTTGGGTGAAAGATCCCAATCCTGGCCAGCGGCACGCCCTCCTCGGCCAGCGCCAAGACCCGCCGCACAACAGCTCTGACCTCCTCGTCGGCGTCGGTAACCGACACGATCGACCCAGCGGTTGGCGGCGCGAAGCTTGGCGCGGCCGGAGCCTGAATCCCGAGTTGGCCACAAACCTCCCGGACGGCCCGGTCGGCGTCTTCCGCGCCGGTTAGGCCAACGATCGCAGCGGTTGGGGCCGCCTCAACCGCCGCCTTTAGAAACCCAACCAGGGGCGGGGTGCTCGGCCCAGGAAGATACAGGATCAGCTCTCCGAACAGAGCCAGCGCGGCGGCAAGATCCGGGCGGGTGGCAGCAGCTCTTGCCGTTGCCGCCTCGTCTTGGAAACCCCCGATCCGCTTGCTGACCTTTCGGTGAAACGTAATGGTTGAGGCAACCGAGGGGCTGCCGCCAGCCTCGACTGAACTGAGCGCGGCCTCGCTGAGGTTGCTGAGCTCTCCGGAAAGTGCGGCCAAGGCGGCCTCGGTTGCGTGGTGGTTGGCGACCGGGCCGAAATGGCCGGGTTCGGTGCCAAGCACCTTGCGAACCGCGGCGCCAAGAACTGGATTGGTGAGGGGGCGCAAACCGGGCAATAAGCCCGCCGCCAGCAGCTCGGCCAGGCGGAACGGAGTGACAAAGCTGACATTGGCAACACCATTAAGGCCAACCGAGCCCTGGCCAAGCAGGCGCCTGGCGGTAAGCCCAGCGAAGTTGGAGGGAACTACGACAGTGACCGGAGCCAACACAACGCCTGCCTTGGCTCGCTGAATGGCATCGGCTAGCGCCTGGGTGGCCTGCCTGCCAAACGGAGTAACGGTTACGTTCTGGATCACAAGAATGAGACTACGCCAGCCATACGACAGCGCCCGAAGTTCGCGTTGGGCACGGTACGGTCGAAGGCCGTGCTACGCCGGTTGTCAAAGTCAGGTTGCCTCGTCCTCGTCGGGGCGCTCATTGCTGCGGGCTGCGCAGCCGCGCCAGTTGACGAATTTTCCATCTTCGACGGCCAATGGGTAGTAACCGAACTTGTTGCAGGCGGAGAAATCGTGCCGCTTGGAACCAGCCGTATCCTGCTGTCGATCGACGAGACCGACGCCATCTTGATTGGCGAAACCGGCTGCAATCAAATCTTGGGTTCGTTCACCCTCATACCGTCTGAGGACGGCGGCGGGCCCGCCGGTTTTACCATTCCTGGGGGCTCAAGCAACGAGTGCCTGCCAGAGGATCAGGCCATTGAAGATGCCTTGATTGCGACGATGGAGGCCGTGGTGCAATGGAAAGGAAGTGGGCCCGACCTAGTGTTCATCGGGCCTGTAGGTCAGGATCCGACAGCGGCGCCGATGGTTCTGATGGTTCTGAGCCCGGCCGGCTGAGCACCGAAACGGTCATGCCGCCATGGCCGAACCCGCCGACCGGAGCCAGGCGATGATCGGCAACTCTTGCCAGCTTCACGTCGGCCACAACCATGGCCAGCCCCCACTGGGGCCGGCGTTGGCGCATAACGGCACCGAACTTCTTGTAGAGAGCCCGAAGGTCTCCATCCCCAACCCTCTTCCCGTAGGGCGGGTTTGACACGATCAGGCCCTTTCCGGTGTGGCCGCCGAGGTGCGACACCACTTTGCGCTCGATGAGGACGCTGTCTGAAACCTGGGCTCGTTCTGCATTGGCTTTGCACGCGTCGACTGCTGCTTGGTCTCGGTCGTAGGCCTCAATCTGGGCCACCACCCCGGCTTGGGCTGCGGCTTTCACCTCGCCCTGCACGCTGGCCCAGGTGCCGCGCTGGAATGAGGGCCATTGCTGGAACGCAAACCGTCTGGTGCCCCCGGGAGGCAGTTTGGCTGCCAGCAGCGCAGCTTCGATTGGGATGGTGCCACAGCCACAGAACGGGTCAACCAGGGGTTCGGTGCCGTCGTAACCGGCTGCCATCAGCACAGCCGCTGCCATTGTTGGCCGCAGTGGGGCAACGCCGATGTCGGTTCGCCAGGCCCTGTGGTTCAGCGGCGTGCCGCTGGCGTCGATACTGACCGAGCAAAGATCTCGGTCAAAGCGCACTACGAAGGGTTGCCCGGCTTCGCCAATGGAAGCCGGGCCAACCACCTTGTGCAGGCGATCAGCGATTCCCTGGGTGTGGTACAGCCGAGACTTGCGGCTGCTTACGCGAAACTCCGGGGCAACGTCGTCGGTGATCCAGCTAGACCAATCGACCTCCTCGGCTCGCTGCTGGAGATGAGCAAAGTCGGTGGCCCGAAAGGTTGCGATTCGAACCAGAACGCGAGATGCCGTTCGCAGCCAGACATTGGCGGCGTACAACTGACGGGCCGAAGCCTTGAACTCGACCACGCCCGTGTGGCCCGGTTTTGGTTTGATCCCAAGCGCTCGAAGTTCTGTCTCGACGAAGGGCTCGAGCCCAGGGGTGCAGATAGCAGCAGCTTCAAACCGATCGCTCACAGCCATAGCCTGGCAGCAAGAGAGCCGGATCGGAACATTTCTTGTCGAAGCCGACTGATGAACTCTGGAGTGCCCTTGCCTTTATTGTCACTTCGCAACAAGACAGGAACACCCCAGAGTCGGCTACCCGCGGCGGGGACTTTATTCGAGCGTTAGAATTCCAGCGCCAGAGGTGGTGGCGCCAACAAGTGCCGCTGTGTGGCCGCTGTCGGCCAGCATAGCAAGTACAGACGAGGTTTCGCCAGGGTCGACCCCAAAGATCAGCCCGCCAGAGGTTTGGGCATCGGCAAACAACAACTGGGTGAGCTCTTCGTGAGCGCCAGGCTTCACCTGGGACTTGATCCACGCCAGGTTGCGCCTGGTTCCGCCAGGGATGAATCCGTCGGCGGCCAGATCCTTCGCTCCAGGAAGAAACGGGGTGGCCTCAACGTGCAGCACCGCGTCGACTTTAGACTCCTTGGCCATGCGGCCGAGGTGGCCAAGCAAACCAAAGCCTGTTACGTCGGTGGCGCCGGTGGCGCCTGCGTCGACCGCGGCCTTCGCCCCAACGTCGTTCAGTCGGGTCATGGAATCAACCGCGGCCGCTACCACATGCTCTGGAGCCTTGCCTGCCTTCATTGCGGTTGTGATGACGCCGATTCCCAGCGGCTTGGACAGGATCAGATCTTGGCCAGGTTTAAGCCCGGCGTTGGTGAGCATGAAGTCGGGATGGACCTCGCCGGTAACCGACATTCCGTACTTTGGTTCGGGGTCGTCGATGGTGTGGCCACCAACCACAGCGAATCCGCCAGCACGGGCAATGTCGTCTCCGCCGGCCAGAACCTCGCCAAGAAGCTCAACCGACAACTCGTCGGTGTTCCAGCCAACAAGGTTCAGCGCAAACAGCGGCCGCCCACCCATTGCGTACACATCAGAAACACTGTTGGCGGCGGCAACTTGGCCCCAGGTGCGGGCGTCATCAACGACCGGGGTGATGAAATCTGCTGTTGAAATGAGGGCGCGGTCTGGGGCAATGCGCCACACCGCGGCATCGTCGCCGGTTTCGGTGCCGACCAAAAGATCGGGGTGTGAGGTGTTCTCAAGATGGCCCACAACTTGGGCCAGCGCTCCGGGCGCCAGTTTGCAGCCTCAACCGGCTCCGTGGCTGAACTGGGTGAGCCGGGGTGCTTCTACGTCTGTCATTCGATCAGCCTATCGAAGGTTCTGCGCCATAGGATTCAGCTATGCAACTTGAAGAATGGGTGCCACCCCAGCGGCTTGCAGACTGGATGCTTGACGCCACCGATTCAATGCTGGCCACAGTTGATGACTTCACCGATGAAGACCCTCGGTGGATGGCCCCCTACCGAGACGTGATCAATCCGGCCATCTGGGAGATCGCCCACGCCGCCTGGTTTGCCGAGTGGTTCGTGCTGCGCCAACTCCACGGCCGAGAGCCATTGATGGCCAACGTGGATGCGTTCTATGACTCGGCCAAGGTGCCTCACATCACGCGCTGGCAGCTTGACTTTCCAAGCCCAGGACGTACCCGCCAGTACGTGAAAGACGTTGGCGAGGCCCTCAGCGATCTGGCAACAGACCCCAAGGGCCTTGACTCAACCACCTACTTCACGCTTTACGCAATCATGCACCACGACGCCCACACCGAGGCGCTCACCTACACCCGCCAAACCCTTGGCTGGGCGCCGCACTCCAAGCTTGCACCCGCGGGCCTCGTTGCCGCTGAGCCTCCCAACCTTGGCGATGCCGACGTGGCGGGCGGGCGGTTGCTGCTTGGCGCTTCTCGCAGTCAACCGTTTGTGATGGACAACGAAAGGTGGGCCCACGCAGTTGACGTTGCGCCGTTCTCGATGGCAAAGAACCCGGTAACCATTGGCCAATTCGCCGAGTTCGTCAACGACGATGGCTACGACCGAGAAAGCTTGTGGTCGCCCGAAGGCTGGGGTTGGCGGGCCGCAGCCGATGCGAATCAACCGGTCTACTGGCGAGGCCCGGCGGGCAACCAAGAGCATCGGGTTTTCGACCAGTGGCGCTCGATTGCTGAAGCTACAGAACTTCCAATGTGTTTCGTCTCGTGGTGGGAGGCCCAGGCCTTCTGCACCTGGGCGGGCCGACGGCTGCCAACAGAGGCAGAATGGGAGATGGCGGCCACAACGAACCAGACAGGCGAGAAGAGCTGGCGCTATCCATGGGGCGACCGCGATGCCACCGAGGCAGACGCCGCCCTAGACGCCAACACCGGCGGCCTGGTGCCCGTTGGGGCCTACGCCGCATCTGACGGACCTTGGGGCCACCGTCAGCTAATCGGCAACGTGTGGGAGTGGACATCTTCGGTGTTCCAGCCGTACCCGCACTTCGAACCAGACGCCTACCGAGACAACTCAGAGCCATGGTTCGGCACCCGTCGAGTCTTGCGAGGCGGATCCTGGGCCACCCGCTCCCGGTACGTACGGTCTACCTTCCGCAACTACTTCACCCCAGACAGACAAGATGTGGTTGCCGGGTTCCGCACCTGCGCTTTGGATTAGCGGGCAATGCAGATCACCATTGCCACTCCCCACCGGCCGGGTGCAGCCTCGGGCAACGACGTAACCTCTGCCCGGTGGGCACGGCGGCTTGGTGAGTTGGGTCACACCGTCACGGTGGCCACCGTCCAGTCAGACGCAGACTCCGTGGAACCGCCCGCTGAAGACCTGGCCAGCGGTTCTGATCTGCTGATTGCACTGCACGCTCGCCGCACCGCGGGCGCCGTGTTCGGGTCTCGCCACCATTGCCCGAACCGCCCAATAGTTGTTGGGCTGGCGGGCACCGATCTATACCAAGATCTGCCGCATAACAAGATCGCGCTGGCATCAATTCAAGCTGCAGACCGTCTGGTTGTGCTTCAAGAAACCGCAATAACCAGGCTGGCGGAAATCGAGGCCCGGCTGGGAGCCAAGGCCCACGTGATCCACCAGTCGGTCGAGCCTCCCCTTCCAGAACGAGCTGCTCCCACAGACCAATTCGTTGTTGTTGTGCTGGCGCACCTGCGAGACGTTAAGGACCCCCTCCTTGCCGCCCAGGCCGCCGCCCTCCTTCCCGACTCGTCAAGGGTCGAGGTTCGCCACGCGGGCCACGCCCACGATCAATCGTGGAGGCAGCGGGCGGTCGACGAACAGGCTGCCAACCCTCGCTATCGGTGGCTTGGGGAGCTTGATCGGCCGGAGGCAATGAAGCTGTTGGCCAGCGCCACCGTGCTTGCCTGCACGTCCCGGCTTGAGGGCGGGGCCAACGTGGTAACCGAAGCAATAGCGCTGGGAGTGCCCGTCGTCGGCACTCAGATCGACGGAAACATCGGGCTGCTTGGAGCCAGCTACCCCGGGCTGGTGCCAGTTGGTGGCCGAGAGGCCATGGCAGCTTGGCTCAACCGGCTGGAAACCGAACCCGGCTTGCTGAGCGAGCTAACCCACCTAACCAACCGTCGGCACCCAATCACACTTCCGGCGACGGAGCGAGAAAGCTGGGCGGGCGCCCTCAGCTTCATCTGAAAACTCTTCATCTGAGGCTGCGCCGAATGGCGGCCGAAGTGAGGTCTACCGCAACGGTGATCACAACAAGGGCCAGTACCGCGGCCAGGATTCCCTGGTAGTTGAACGCAGAGGTTTGCTGTTCGATGCGGCGGCCCAGCCCTGCGGC
>QIKW01000106.1 GCA_003231975.1 Acidimicrobiia bacterium | reverse complement strand
AACTCGGTAAGAGAGCGGGAACCCTCTGGGTTCCCAGCGAACGACGAGCGGGTGACGGGAATCGAACCCGCGTATTCAGCTTGGGAAGCTGATGTTCTACCATTGAACTACACCCGCAGGTGCGCCCACTGTAGCCCCCCTGCTGTTCTCGGCATCGGCCCACCGTCGAACGTCTTCCCGCCGAAAGCCGGCAGGCCTCGCTTGCTCATCGCCCCCGACGGCTAGTCTCGCGCTCTGTGAGCGAGCCAACTTCATCAGCGCTAATGCAAGCCCAGGCTCAGTTCCAAGCTGAAGCAACCTACCTCAACACCGCCACGGTTGGCCTGGCCTGCGATGCTGCCATCAACGCCTTGCAAGACGACCTGGCCAAGTGGCGTTCGGGCAACGTCGACGCGTTCCACTACGACAACCTCATTGCCGAATGCCGCGTTTCTTATGGCTCGTTGATCAACGCCCAGCTTGATCGTGTGGCGATTCTCTCCCAGGTGTCGGTTGGCACGGGCGTGGCCGCCACCTTGCTGCAATCTGGAGACGAGGTGCTGCTGGCCGAAGAAGATTTCACCTCTGTCCTGTTCCCCCTTCTACAGACCGCCGACCGCGGTGTCCGGGTGCGCACTGCGCCCCTGAATCGCATCATTGACCAGATCGGCCCCTCAACCACGATGGTGGCGGTCAGCTCGGTGCAGTCGGCTGATGGTCGGGTCATCGACCTCGACCGCCTGGCGAGCACAGCCAAGTCCAACAACACGCTCACCCTTGTTGATCTGACCCAATCGGCCAGCTGGCTGGCCTGCAACGCCGACGACTTCTCCATCACGGTGTGCGGGGCCTACAAATGGTTGTGTTCCCCCCGTGGCTCGGGGTTCATGACCGTTCAGCCCGAGGTTGCCGACCAGATGACGGCCATCTCGTCTGGCTGGTACGCCGGTGAGAAGCCGTGGGAATCGATCGCTTCGGCTGGCCAAGAGCGCCCGCCGTTTCGACCTGTCCCCGGCCTGGTCAGCTTGGGTGGGGGCCGCGCCCGCCCTCGATTTGCTCTCCGGGCTTGGGCCGACAGTGATTGGCAAGCACAACGTTGGTTTGGCCAACCGCTTCCGAGCCGGATTTGGCCTAGAACCATCCAACTCGGCCATCGTGGCCATTGAAGTGGCGGCTGGTGGCCCAACCAGCGCGCAAATTGCCGAAGCCGGTGTGACAGTGGCCAGTCGGGCAGGCAGAAGCCGCCTTTCGTTCCATCTCTACAACACCGAAGCCGACGTTGACCGGGCTCTCGATGTAATCGCTGGATAGCAGCTGAGCGTTGAGTAAGGGAGCTGGCTGACCATTGTTGTCCGCCCTACGGCATTCGCCAGACCGAGACATGTGATGCCGAGTCACCGGTGAAGGAAGTGCGGTGCCAGTCGGCCCAACGCGCCTCTGGCTCCAGACCTGCCAGCTGGGCCATCAGATCAAGCTCCGATGGCCAGACGTAGCGGAAGGCCGGAGACGAAGTGCGCACCCGGTCACCATTGATGAAGTAGTGATGCGAGATCGATATCTGATTCACACGATCCACGTATTCGTCGAATCCGAGATGCTGAGGCGACACGTCGAAGGGCACAATCGTTTCGCCCTGCGGCAATCGATGAAGCAGCGGCACCTGATTCTCGATGACGAACCGCCCGCCGGGTGCGAGGTGGGCCGCGGCGTTGCGGAAACAAGCCACCTGCAATGCTTGGGTTCGCAGATTCGTGATCGTGTTGAACACCAAATAGACCACCGCCGCATCAGCGCACACCTGCGTGCTGGTCATGTCTCCCAGAGTCAGGGCAATGCGATCGGCGCCAGCTTTCTTTCGCAGCTCGGAAAGCATCGGTTCCGAAAGGTCGATGCCGTGCACGGCTACCCCCTTCTCGGCCAAGGGCAACGCCAGCCGACCTGTGCCAACAGCAAACTCAACGGCCAAGCCGTCGCCTGCAAAGTCGGCAAGCACTTCTACCGAGGGCCCAACATCCTCTGTTGCGAACCGCCCGGCCACAGCCTCGTCATAGGCGGCCGCCACCAACGGATCAAGGTGCGCGTCGGGCGAGGACGAGTATTTGGGCTCAGCCATTGCGCCACTCTCGCGCGCTCCAACAATCCTGTCGCCCCCTTTATGGGCTCAGCCTGGGCCGGTCCTATGGAGCGGACATCTCGTCTGGCACCCAGCCCAGCGTGGCGTCGAGATCCCGATCCTGCGCCGGTGTGCGCGTGAGACGGGCCGACTTGATCCGGTCCAACCTGAAGATTCGCCCACCGCGGCGCAGCAGACACCACCCAATCAAGTACCAACCGTCGCCGCCTTGATAGAAGCCAGCGGCCTCAACCGACCGAGCCGTGTGGTTGCCCTTGGCATCGACGTAATCCAGGTTCACCACAACGGCCCGCCGGACGGCCTCTTCCACAGTGTGGCGAGTTCGCTTGTTCACCCGGCCTGCGGTTGACAATGTGCGCACCCGCGAACGAAGCTGCTCTGCCCCAAGGCGAGTGTTGGTGCCTAACCCATCGAGGAGACGTTGCGTGGCGCTTGCCCCCGCCTCAGAAAACGGCATGTCTGGCCCCGCAGCCGCCAACGCCATCAGCAGCGCCGTTACCTCCGACGGCGTGAGCGTGACAACCGCGGGCCCAGCCTGATCCAGGCTGATCTGCCCGCCGGCCCGACCATGTTGGGCATACAGCGGCACCCCGGCTGAGCGCAGGGCAACCAGGTCACGCTCGACCGTGCGCCGAGACACCCCAAACCTCTCACCCAGACGAGCGGCGCTGACCGGCCGGGGAGACTGACGACGCATCACTTCGTTTATCGCGTACAGGCGTTCCAACCGATTCACTTGACCACCACCAAACTGGCATCATCGGATGCCAAGAAGCCGAACAATCGAGAATTCGCCAATATCTGACATTCTGCTGTCGCACCAAGATCGTAGCCTCCGAAGCACGAACTCAACAAGGAGCGTTCTCTGTGACAACAACTTTCGGCTACACCATCTTCTACGTCCCAGACGTTGGAGCCGCCCTCAACTTCTACACCCAGGCCTTTGGGATCTCGCAGAAGTTCGTTACACCCGAGAACGATTACGGCGAGTTGGAAACCGGCGCCACCACCCTTGCGTTTGCCTCAATCGGCCTGGCCGCCAGCAACCTGGATTCAGCAGGTGGGTTCGCCCCGATCGACCCGGCCAGCCTTCCGGTTGGCGCGTCGGTCACGCTGATCACAGACGATGCGGCAAAGGCAGTTGACCAGGCCGAGAAGGCGGGGGCGAGGCGCTACGTCGAACCAAAGAAGAAGCCGTGGGGCCAGACGGTGGCCTACGTGGTTGACCCAGCCGGAATACTGGTTGAACTGGCCACTGCGGTCGAGCCTGTGATCCCGGATGAGCCATAGCCGAACCAATACGACAACCAGATAGCTTTCGCTGGTGACCACCGCCCCATCATCCAGCATCGCGGGTGGGCCGGAAGGGCCGGGGGCCACAGACCTGGGCCGCGGCCTGATTGGGGCGGGTATAGCGGTTTCGGCCTGGTCGACCGGCACGATCCTAGCCAAGTACATAGACATGGACGGCCTGGCAATCGGCGCCTACCGATTCGGTATCTTCGCGGTCTTCATCGTTCTGTGGATGAGGGCCCGCGGCACGCCTTTCACTTTGCGGGTGATGCGCGCCTCGGCCTGGGGTGGGCTGGCTTTGGGGTTAGACATTGCTCTGTTCTTCACCGCGGTCAAGGAAACCAGCATTGTGAACGCAACGATGATCGGCGCCCTTCAGCCAATCGTTGTTGGCCTTGTAGCAGCGAGGTTCTTCGGCGAGCGGATCCGACTGAAAGACGCGGCCTGGTCGCTTATCGCTCTGGTCGGTGTGTTCGTGATCGTGGCGGCGCCGGCTGCACAGGAGGTGACCAGCCTTCGAGGAGACCTGCTGGCAACCGCAGCCATGTTCTCCTGGAGCGCCTACTTCATTGCCTCCAAGCAATCCAAGGAAGCACTGACCCCAACTGAATTCACAGCAGGAACATCGTGGTGGGCCGCAATCATCTGCACCCCAATCGGCTTTGGGTTCGGACAAGACATGAGCTTCCCGTCGATCACAAACCTTGCTCTGATTCTCCTCATGGCGGTTAGTTCCGGAGTGATTGGCCACGCTCTGATGAACTGGTCGCTGGTGCGTATCCCGCTGTGGGTGGGCTCAACCTTCACGCTGCTGATCCCGGTGTTCGCGGCGCTGATGGCCTGGGTCTTTCTTGGCGAGTCTCTCAACCCAACACAGGGGCTGGCAATGGCGGTTGTGATCGGGTCGCTGGCAGCAATTGTTCACAACCAGGCCCAAACCGCAGATCCGTAGCCGACCAGTAGCTTGACCCACAATGCAGAGTCCAGTTCAGGTCGTAACGCTACTTCGGCCAAATACACGGTCGGATCTGTTGGCGGCAACCGCGTTTTCCTCGCTCGTTTTCACCGCCACACCCTTCCTGCTGCCCGCCGTTGCCGAGCAGTACGGCATCAGCGTTGGGTTTGCCGCGCTGATCTCAACCGCCCAACTTGGGGGCTTTGTTGTGGCGTCCTGGCTGGTCGGAAGAATCTTCGACCCCTCCCGGAAGCTGCTGGTGTGGGCTCTCCTGGCCGCGGCAGGCTTTCACGCGCTGTCTGCCTTGTCGCCGTGGTTCTGGGGCTTGCTGGTGCTCCGATTCGCCAGCGGGGTCAGCATGGCAATCATTGCCTGGCTTGGCTGGCAGGAAGTGTTCGGCGACAGCGACCGAATGGGCGATGTTGCTGTTGTTGGGCCCGTTGTTGGCATTGTCGGCGCTCCCATCGCGGCGGCCCTTGCCGAACGTTCAGGGGCGGACGCTGTGTTTGTGATGCTGGCCATGGTTGCGCTGACGCCACTGCTGGTTCGGGCCCCCAGCCAACCCCTCTCGGCGAACGCGCCACGAAAGGCCGACCGATCACGCCCAATACCGGTCACCCGCGTGATTCTGGCCTGCCTCGGCGGGCTAACCCTGGGTGGCTCTGCCATCTTTGTGTTTGCGGCCGCCATTGGGGTTGACAACGTTGGCCTTGACCCATTCATTGTTTCGTTGGCGTTCAGCGCCAACGCCGCCATCAGCATTCCGGCCGCCCGCTACCGCGGCAACCGTCCCCTCTCCGGGCTCTGGCTGCTCGGCACGGCGGCAATGGCCATGGTTGTTACCAACGTCACCCTCGGCCCGATCTTCTGGCTGGCTCTAATGCTGTGGGGCCTGGCCTTCTGGGCCGGTGTGCCTGGCATTTTCAAGCTCCTGGCGGAGCGCTCGGTCAACCCGGCAGATCGAGCCGGAGACGCCCAGTCGGTGATGGCCGCTGGCCGGGTGATCGGGCCATTGTTTGGCGCCGTGTTCTTCGAAGCGGGCTCCATCCAGATTCTGGGATTCGCCGCCGCAGGCCTCATGGCCATATGTGCAGCAACTCTGGTGGCGGTTGAGAGGCGAGTTCCACCACTGGCATCGAAAGTTTCCTAACTGTGGCCCCCGGCAGCGGCTGACAACGGCGCGGCCAAGAGGTCCAGCCCTTGGTCAAGCAGCGGTTCCATGGGTTGATCCGTGGTGGCCCAGATCTCACAAACACTGTCGATGATTCCCATCACAGCCGCGGCCAGCATCTGAGCATGCGCCGCGGCCTCGGGCCCGCCATCTAGGTCTCGTTCAATCTCGACCGTCAGCCGCTGCGCCCACCTTCGGGTGCTTGATACGTACTTCGCCGCCAGCGCAGGGTGGGCAAAGGCCAGGGCAGACAACTGCTTGACAGCGACGGGGTCTGACTGGATGAAGGCAGCGACAGCATGGCCAGCAGTTCTGATTCTCACTGAGAGAGGGCGGCCCTGATTGGCCTCAATCGATTCTTCGAATACCTGCAACCAGGCGATCGGGTAGTCCATCACAAGATCTTCCTTTGACGGGAAGTAGCGGAAAGCTGTTCGCCTTGACACGCCGGCGAGGGCCGCAACGTCGGCCATTGTTACCTGGTCATAGCCGTGCTCGGTGAAGAGGCCAACCGCAGCATCGGCCAGATCTCGTCTCGTGCGTTGTTTCTTGTTCTCCCTTTCACCCATGCGCAGAGTGTGGCACTCTTTTCACCAATTGGCACCGAGTGACACATGTCTCCTTGACCAACGATTGGCACTGAGTGACAATTCCCTCATGGCTTCCCAACTTAAAGAAACCCAAGGCCCCGCGGCGAGTACAGAAGAGCCCCTCAGGCGCAACCGCGTGCTGTTGGCAGCCGCTGCTGCTGCTGCGTTCACGACGGTGCTGCACATCTTTGGCGGAGGCGTCTCGGTTGCGAGGCCGATAGCCGAGTCTTCACTGGCCGACGAACCCCGCCTGTTGGCCCTGTCGGTTTGGCACATGGTGTCCATAGTTGCCGGCTTTTCGGCGCTCGCACTGGCCTTCGCAGCAAGCCCGAAACAAGCCCAGCCGAGCCGCAACATGGTGCTGTTCATCTCGGCGCTGTGGATTGCTTTCGGTCTAGCCGTGATGGGTGTTGGTCTCACCCAAGCCAACGGGGATATGTTCTGGAAACTGCCGCAACCAATCCTGCTGATCCCGGTTGGTATATTGGGGATATGGGGCTCCGTGCGCCGTGGCTGACCAGATGCGCCAAGTAGGGCAGAGCAGCAAGACTGTGACCGAACTGGAAGCCGATTCGGCCAGTCTGGTTGGTTCGTTCTATTCTGAACCCGACTATCGAGACCGCTTCGTCATCCACCTCGATCCACAGAAGTATGAATCTGTGGACCAGGTGGTTACCGACTGGTTCACTAAGCAACCGGCCTGGATTCGGCTGCTCAGCACCAACTCGATTTCAAAGGCCGGGATCACGTCCAACGTCGAGTTTGGCGGCTACACCGTTGGGCATTCGGTTGGATCTTGGACAGTGTTGGACCGCAACGACACCGAAATTCTGTTTGGCGACCAGATGGGCTTCATGGAGTACCGATTCTCTTTCCGCCTTGTTCCAGGCACACCGGAGGTTCTGGAGGGATCAACTGCGGTGAAGTTCCTTTGGAAGCGCACCGGTCGTTTCTACTTCGCCTTGGTCAAGCCAATGCACCGGCGCTTCACCCGGCTGCTCCTGGCCCGAACCGTCGCCTGACCCATCGCCCCAGACCCAAACCCAAGAACACAGAACGACCCGCACAATCAGATTGCGCGGGCCGCTCTGCGGTAGGGAGACAGGTTTAAGGGCTGGTTAGCTGGTGGCTGCAATCACCGCCGTTGCTATGGCGTTTGCCGAGCCGTTCATGTGCTGGGCGGCGGCCCGCAGCTTGGTGAAGGCAGTTGGGTCGCCTGCCACCAACGCATCGATGAAGCTGTTCACGGTTGCCGTGTGGCCATCGAGGCTGGCAACAAAGGCTTCCGACGTCAGCTCGCCACCCGTGATTTCTTCGAAGAAGGCACCGGCGGCCTGCTTGTAACCATCGAGGGCAAGGGCAGCCTCGTCGGCCCTGCCGTCATCACCAGTGGCCCGGCCAAGCGTGTACTCAACAAAGAAGCCAATGTGTTCACGCCACAGACCAAGGAACGCCTCACCATTCTCATCACCGGCAACTGAGGCAATCACCTCAGACAGAGCAACCGAGTTTTCGTCAAGGGTTGCAACCGCGGCAACAACCGAGGGGTTCTCGAGGTCTCCGCCAGCCTCAACGGCTTGCTCTAGGGCTATGCCTGCCAGGTAAACGTGCTCTTGCAGCAGGTGGGTAAGCCCGGCCCTGGTGGCAGCGGGAGCGCTGTTTACGTCACCGGGGAACTGGTCTGGCAATGCAGCAACGATGGCGCCCGAAAGTGCGGCGGCAATGTCTGGCATGATCTGGCCCGCAGCGCGGAGCTTGGTGAATGCGTCGGTTTCGCCAGCGGCAAGGGCGTCGATTGCAGCAAAGGTGGTGACGGCGTGCGGGGCAAGTACTTCACCAAGCTCCGCTGCGGTAACCGCACCGCCGGTGATCTCTTCAAAGAATGCACCGGCAGCCAGCTTGTAGCCATCAAGGGCAACAACTGCCTCGTCGGCCCTGGCGTCATCACCAGTGGCCCGACCAAGGGTGTACTCAACAAAGAAGCCAATGTGTTCACGCCACAGGCCAAGGAACGCCTCACCATTCTCATCACCAGCAACCGACCCAATAGCGCCAGCAAGCGCCACCGAGTTCTCGTCAAGGGTTGCGGCGGCTGCCACAACAGTTGGATCTTCCAGGTCTCCCCCGGCGTCGATGGCGGTTTCGATGGTGATCCCTGCGAGGTAGAGGTGCTCTTGTAGCAGGCTGGTGAGCCCGGCCCGAAGCGTTGAAGCCCCGTCGTCGGTGGAGGCCATTACTTCTTCCATGGCCTCCTCCATCTCTTCCTCCATGGCTTCTTCTTCCATGGCCTCCTCCATCTCCTCTTCCATGGCTTCTTCTTCCATGGCCTCCTCGGGGGCGTCGGGTGCCGCGGTTGTTGGCGCACTTGCGGCTGGGGTTTCTGTGTCCCCTCCGCACGCGGCGGCAATCAGCGAGCCTGCAAGTAGCAGGGCCAGAACTTTCTTCGATGGGTAGCGCATTGTTGGGGTCCTAAGCAGTTGTTGGACGGCCTCCACTTTTCGGGCCGATCGGACCAGGTTCGGAACCGCCGGGCATGCGGATTGGTCTGATCGCCGAAATCTTTTTCAGGCTGCAACCAATCCGTCGACCGATCAGCAACGAAGACCTCACATGAACCCAGTACGACTCATATCCATGTCCCTTGCCGCCTCTCTCGCCCTCGCGGCGTGCGGCGGTGGCTCAGACTCAAGTCCGGAAAGCTCAGCTAGCGACGCACCGCCCTCGGGAGTCACCATCTCTCAGTCCCGGTTTGGCCCAACCGAGTTGGTGGTAGCCGCCGGCTCCAGTGTCACTTTCGAAAACACTGATCCGTTCGCCCACACCGTGACCGCGGCCGACGGGTCTGCGGTCAGCTTCGTTTCGGGCGATCTGGGCGAGGCCGACACCTTCACGGTTGAATTCAGCGAACCAGGGACATACGCCTACTTCTGCGAGATTCACCCGACCATGCGAGCCACGGTGGTTGTTGAGTGATCGCAGCAGTAGTGCCGATCACTCTTGGCGGGCTCGGCAGCAACACTGCTGCTCAAAGCAGTGCGAACCACCCGAAACGTGACAGCATCGCGAATGTGAAACCGTTCCGTTCCAGGAAGCCAGCCGCGCCCAACGTGGCTGGAAGATCAGGGCAGCCAGGCGCGACGCCAGATCAGGACCCAGTCGCAGACTCGTTGCGGCGCGCAGGCAACGGAGATCACGAGGCCTTCGGTCGTTTCTATGATCAGACGGCAGCGGTCGTTTACGGGATTGTTTTGAAGGTGATACGCAACCCGTCGCTGGCCGAAGAAGTAACCCAGGAGGTGTTCGTTGAGCTTTGGCGTCTGGCCCCCAGGTACGATCCAACGTTGGGCTCGCCTCAGGCGTGGTCTGCCACGATCGCTCACCGCCGAGCGGTGGACAGGGTGCGCTCAGAGCAGGCGGCCCGCACCCGAGAAGAGCGCGACGCCCAGCACCAGGCCGTGCCCCACGACAACGTCACCGAAGAGGTGGTAATCCGACTAGACCACGAGCGGGTGGCAAGCGCCCTTGGCCAACTAACCGAGATTCAGCGCGAGGCGGTAACCCTGGCTTACTACGGCGGCCACACCTATCGTCACGTTGCCAAACTGCTTGACGTATCCGAAGGCACAGTGAAAACCCGAATCCGAGACGGCCTGGTCAGACTGCGCGATCTTATGGAGGTGAACTATGACTAACGATCAGCATCATTTGTCGGGCGCCTACGCCCTCGATGCCCTCACCCCCGAAGAACGCCGCGCCTATGAGGCTCACTATCCAACGTGCGAGCTGTGCCTGGCCGAGGTAAACGATTACCGCGAGACCGCAGCTGAACTGGCCGGGGCCGCGGCCGCCACTCCCCCGCCCCAGCTGAAAACAAACGTAATGGCCGAAATCGCAACCACCCGACAGCTGCTGCCAACCCTGGCCGAGCCCGAAGTAGCGAACCTTGCCAAGCGCCGAAGCAGAATTCGGCCCGCCCTTGTGATGGCTGTTGCTGCTGCGGTGGTTGCGGTTCTTGGCACCGTTGCCGGCCTTCGGCTCGGCCAAAACCAGCCTTCGGTAGACACCCTGCTGGCCGCCCCCGACGCGGTGGTCACCAACCTTGAGGGCGACGCAGGCGCCGTAACTATTGTGTGGTCTCCCAGCAGCCAACAGGTGGCCGTGGTCGCCAACAACCTGCCAGATCCCGGACCAAACCAGACCTATGAGCTGTGGTTCGTTGTTGGCGATGGCGTAGTGCCAGCCGGACTGTTCATTCCTGAGAGCGGCACTATCGCCCAAGTGCTCGAAGTGACTGACGTAGATGCCGTTGGCTGGGGCATCACCATTGAACCCGCCGAAGGATCAGACCAGCCGACCGGCGACATTCTCTACCGCGGATCCATCTAGTTCTGCGGTTGGTGCTGGCAGATCGCCCCTGGCCTGGCGGTCCGGCGAAGCGTCTGAGGTAATCAGCACCAGCAGGCTTGGCAGTACCGTCAGGGTGGCAACCAGCGCCATCAGAATCATCAGCGCGGTGAGGAGACCGTAGGCCGCGAACAGCGGCATCGGGGCCAGGGCCAGCAGGCCGAACCCAACGGCTGAGCTGATGGCTGAGGCCACCAGCGCCAGGCCCGTTCCCTCGCCCGCTGCTGTTATGGCCGCACGTCTGGTGCCCGTCCTTGCCAGCTCTTCTCGGTATCGGGAAATGAAGTGGATGGCGAAGTCGATTCCAATCCCAATCGAGACCGCGGCAATCGTTGCGGTAACCAGGTTGATGGCAAAACCTGCGAGCTGCATGAAGGCATACAGCCAGGTAACCACCATCATGATCGGCACGATGCTTGCCACCCCGTAACGAAGCGAGCGCAGGAAGACAGACCCCACAAGCAGGCACAGAATCAGTGCGACGGGCAGGGATATCAGCAGGGCTCGGCTGGTGGCAACCAGCGACGCCTCCCGAATAAACGGGCTGCCTGTCGCCTCAACGAACGTTCCACCCATGTCCTCTGAGATGGCCGCTGCAATCGGGTCGAGATCGGTCTTGGTTGCGTTCACCGCCTGTTGCGAGCGTGTATTCGAGAGCCCGAGTTCAAGCACGGTCGCCCCTTCTGATCCGTTGATTCTTATTGCGGTATTGACGTCGTCTGGGGTGAGAATCAATCGGCTCTGATCGAACGGGACCCCGATTTTGCCTGCGACCGCAAACAAGGCTTCGAGCTGCTCCCTGGTGTCTGGGATGGTGTCGCGGTTCTCATCTGTAAGGCGCACACCGGTTTCGCTTTCGACAATTCCCGCCATCAGGTCAGACTGCCAGGCGGCCTCGATCACACTGAAAACCCCACCTTCAACGATCACTCCCCCGCTGTCCCTGGCCAGAGACGGCGTGTCAAGGGCCCTGATCTCATCAACCCGACCAAGCAACCGGGCCAGTTTGTCGGGGTCGGTCAGGTCTCCCTCGATGTAGACCAGGGCTGGCTCGCCACCACGTTCGGCTACGTGTTTGTCAAGCTGATCAAGGCTGATGACGAAGTCTGTGTCCGAAGCGAAGAAGTCCTCAACTTCGAACCTGGTCGGCACCTGAACAGCGAAGAGGGCAGCAAACGCAGTGAAGGTCGCCGCCAAGCCCAGTGTCAGAACAGGCCGAGCCGCAACGGCCGAAATTGCACGGCCGAGCGGTCCGGCGACAGAGCTGTCGTCGGCGGCCAGGGCAAGGTCGCCAACCGCTGGCCCATCCAGCTTCCGGCGTTGGACGGCGAACGGCACAGCCAGCACAACAACGGCTGTGACCACAACAAGCACAGCGCCCAACCAGGGCAGCACGAACACGAGAAGTAGGACAGAACCCATTGTCATTGCCGCAGCATTCACCGAGGCCGCCACCCGGAAGGCCGAGCTTCGCCACCCGGGCGTAGGGGGCGGAACGCCAGACTCGATTCTGGCGATCACCATTGGGGTGACCACACCAAGCAATACGTATGCACCAGCCAGCGCAATTGCCGCGCCAACACCGAACTGGTTGATTGACTCGATCCCCGAGGTCAGGTTTGCCAGGAACGCCACTGCGTCAGAAATGAGGGCCAGTGTCAGCGCACCCGACACAGCGGCCAGCCCGCCAATCAACGCGGGGCCCGCTAGACGGCCTGCGGCTCGTTCCTCTCGGTAGCGGCCAACCGCATGGAAGGCGAAGTCAACCCCGAACGACACCATGGCCACCGGCACTATCAGCGACAGGATCAGGTCGTCCTTGAGACCAATCAGATTGCTGATTCCCTTCAGCCATACCAGCAGGATCAGAAAGGCAACCCCAACCGTTGCCAGCACCCAGTAGCTGCGAAACGTCAGCCCAACCAGCAGCAGAACCGCCAGGATCGTGAAACCGATGAACGGGCCGGCAACCGCTCCCTGTTCCTGCGAGGTGAGATTCAGGTCAATGGCTACTCCGTTCACCTGGTAGCCCTGAGCTTCACGCAGGATCGCCTGGACAGCCCGGTCGTACTCCTCAGAATCGGTGGTGCCGCCAAGAGTTATTGAGGTGTTCCCAAATCCGAGGATTGAGTCGTCAGACAAGACAGGGAACCCAAGGGCCGGAATCACCCAGTTGCCCTGATCGTCCACAAACGATTCTGCCGACAGCCCCAACAGCGAGGAGCGTTCGCCGAAACGTTCAATCACCGAGGCGCCCGCAGCCTTCACCTGTTCGTCGGTGGCCGCCGAGATGCCACCGGCGCCAAGCTCTGCCTCAACCAGTTCGGCCAGGTTGACAACTGCTGTTACCTCCAACTCAGACTCGGCATCGAAGTAGCTGAACAGGCCGGGCCCAAGCTCTGGGTCGTCCCGCAGGAGCTGCTGCACCCGCAACAGCTCGGCCAGAGGCTTGGGCAACAGCACATCTCCGCCTTCAGCTTCGGCAACATAGAAAGCGGCGTGCACAGACGAAACGAAGGTTGTGTCCACCCGATCTCTAGCGGTGAACACGTCCCCGTTTGGTTCGGTTGACGCCGACTCATCCGGGGCCATCGCCAGAAACGGGACCATCAACACCGCAGTGAGGACTCCAACCAGGCCCAGCACAAGCCCGGTGCGGTTGTACAGGCGCTCAATTCGACTTTGCATGCCGGTTACCTGGACTTTCTTGACGTTGTCTAGATACGAACGGTCAAGCTAGTCTGGGCATTGTAAAGATATGCATCATCGTGTCGGATGTCACCTGCCGAGCTGGGATCGGTCACCTTTGAGGCTGGCTGGGAACAGCGCCGATCGTTGTGCGATGCAGTAGGCGATGTTGGCCGTCATAACCGGCAGTTGCCCTGTGCAGCACGGAGCGGTTATCCCACATGACAAGCATTCGTTCTTCCCACCGATGGCGGTAAATGAACTGGTCCTTGGTCTGAAAGTGATAGAGCTCCATCAACAGAGACTTGGCTTCGTCGTCGTCAACGCCGTCGATCCCAATGATGTAACCAACACATCCGAACAGCCCTTCGATGCCAGTCTCGGGATGGCGCCGGATGATTGGATGGAGCTGGGTTTCCATCGCACTGGGCGAGGGCCTGATGGCCATGCTGCGCCCCGCCGACTGATCGGCATCGCCGTAGGTTCCATCCGGGGCGTAGCCACCGCGGGCCGAGTGAACGGCCATTTTCCCTTCGAGCCGGTCTCGAAGATCGCCAGGCATTGCCGTCAGCGCAGCATGCTGGTTGGTGTAGAGAGTGTGGCCTCCTGAAGGCGGGATGATGATACTTCGCAGGCAGGTTCCCGAAGGTGGGTCTTCCTGGAAGCTCCAGTCGCTGTGCCAGTTCTCGGCGAAAAGTGGCGCCGTCTCCTCGGCCAGCCTTTCAACTGCGATGACGTGGTCTCTGCCGCTGATTGGGGCAATGAAGGGGTCGTCTCCGAATGGTCCGAAGCAGAGCGTGAAGCGCTCCAGGTCATCGTCAGTCAAGTCCTGATCCGGAAAGGCGAGCACGTGATGGGCCAACCAGGCCTGCCTGATTTCAGTGACAGTCTCTGAATCCAGGTCTGCGCTTAGGTCAACCCCGCGGACGGTAGCCCCACAAGCCTGACCAGACGGCACAACGTGGATCGCCATAGGCCGACGCTACGGGTCATTGAACTGACCCAGACCCTGGTGGGCCAAATTGCAGGGCCAAACTTGACATCTCACCGCTCAAGCCTCGGCCGGAATGTTGCGTATCTCGCGAATTTTCTCATAGTACTCAACGCCCCATTCTTCCAGCGATTTCAGCATCGGGGTGAGGGTCAAACCGAATTCGGTCAGTGAATATTCGACCTTCGGCGGAACTTGCTGGTAAATCTTGCGGTTGATGATCAAATCGGCTTCCAACTCTCTCAATTGCTTGGTGAGCATTCTTTGGGTGACCGCGGGTATCAGGCGGCGCAACTCGTTGAACCGCCGGGTTTCATCTCTCAAATAGTAGAGAATCACCCCCTTCCATTTTCCTCCGACAA
>QIKW01000216.1 GCA_003231975.1 Acidimicrobiia bacterium | reverse complement strand
AGTTGATGGCCGCCCACAGCTACAAGAGGGCCATTATCGACGCAGTCAGCGGTGAAGGCTCTCAGTCCGAAATGGCAGGTGAAGTCGCTGGCGGTGACAGCATTAGCTTCTATCGAAACAGCGACACGTTCATAGACATGTGTGTTGGCCCCCATGTTCCCCACACCGGGCACCTTGGCCACTTCAAGCTGATGTCGGTTGCCGGTGCCTACTGGCGGGGCGACGAAAAGCAGCCGATGCTGCAGCGGATCTACGGAACGGCCTGGGCCTCCAAGAAGGAGCTTAAGGAGCATCTCGTTCGTCTTGAGGAAGCCGAAAAGCGAGACCACCGACGCCTAGCCAAAGAACTTGACCTTCTTTCGTTTCCAGCCGCCCTTGGCGGCGGGCTCGCGGTGTGGCACCCAAAGGGCGGCATCATTCGCAAACAAATCGAGGACTACTCTCGCCAACGCCACCTGGACGGCGACTACAAGTTTGTCTACACGCCAAACCTGGCAAGCGGAAAGCTCTTCGAAACCAGCGGCCACCTGGACTTCTACGCCGACGGCATGTATCCGCCGATGGAGATGGACAACGGCACCTACTACCCGAAGCCAATGAACTGCCCCATGCACTGTCTGATTTTCGACAGCAGGCAGCGGTCTTACCGAGAGCTGCCGTTGCGGCTCTTCGAGCTTGGCGCGGTCTATCGCTACGAGCGGGCGGGCACCTTGCACGGTCTGCTGCGGATTCGTGGCTTCACCCAGGATGACAGCCACATCTATTGCACCGAGGAGCAACTGCCAAATGAGATCGCCAGCCTTCTGGATTTCGTGATCTCAGTGCTGAAAGCCTTTGGATTCGAAGACTTCGATTTCAGGCTGTCAACCAGGGATCCCGAGAAGTCGGTTGGCTCTGATGAAATGTGGGACTTGGCCACCGAGGCGCTGCGCGAAGGCCTTGAGAGGCACGGCCTTGAGTACCGGGTTGACGAGGGTGACGGTGCCTTTTATGGTCCAAAAATAGACATTGACGTAACTGATGCAATTGGTCGGTCCTGGCAGCTGTCAACCATTCAGGCCGACTTCAACTCGCCCGAACGATTCGACCTGGAATACGTGGCGCCCGATGGGCAACGGAAACGGCCAGTCATGTTGCACCGCGCTCTGCTTGGTTCTGTTGAGCGGTTCTTCGGAGTGCTCATTGAGCACTATGCCGGGGCCTTCCCTGCATGGTTGGCGCCGGTGCAGGTGATTGTGCTGCCGGTTGCCGAGGACCATCAGGCCTACGCAGCCGAAGTGGTCGGCCACTTGGCCGAGGTTGGCTTCAGGGTTGAGAGCGTTGCGGCGAACGACCCGCTTGGCAAGCGCATCAGAAACGCCAAACTCCAAAAGGTGCCCTACATCCTGGTTGTTGGGGCCGACGATGTAGCCAACGACACCGTCGGGGTGAACGTTCGGGGCTCTGAAGGCGGGCCAGAGCGAGACGTGCCGCTTCAGCAGTTTGCGGGCAGGCTGGCCAAAGACGTAGAGCAGCGGACCTAGCGGGCGTGGAGCGACTGTGGTCTGGATGGCGTCTGAATCAGGAGCCAGGCGTGGGGTCTGACGGCCGCCCATACAGCGGGGTTGAGCCCGGGCCGGATCAGTCTCTCTTCGAAGCGATCGAGCAGAGCGACGTGCCAGACGATCAGACCTATGTGCTGATGAGGGGCAGCACCGTTTTCGCCGTAATGAACGTGTTTCCCTACACTTCTGGTCATCTGATGGTGCTTCCAAAGCGAGCGGTTGGTGCCATGGAAGATCTGGACGAGGCAGAGTTCGCCGAGCTATGGCAAACAGTGCGGGCCGCAGTGCAAGCAGCGAAGAAGGCTTTCAACCCGGACGG
The DNA here is from genome assembly GCA_003231975.1 of Acidimicrobiia bacterium. Classification (GTDB taxonomy): domain Bacteria; phylum Actinomycetota; class Acidimicrobiia; order Acidimicrobiales; family SZUA-35; genus SZUA-35. Next base: position 11,836 of record QIKW01000216.1, on the reverse strand, counting down.
GATCAACGTTGGGGTGAACGAGGGAGCCGCAGGCGGTGGCTCGGTGCCCGAACATTTACACGTGCATGTTGTGCCTCGCTGGACCGCAGACACCAACTTCATGACAGCAACCGCCAACGCCCGAATTCTGCCAATCGCACTAGCCGACACCTGGGCCCAACTCAGAGCCGCCTGGCCTCAATAAGAACTTCGAACGGGTTGTTCAGTCGGCGTGGTCTTTCCCGGCGTTGCCCTCGAACAGCTCGGTTATGACCACCTGGCCTCGCTCGGGAACGGGCTGACCGGGGAACACGTCGGTCACGACGGCCAAAGCCTCTGTGGCGCTGCTGAGGCTCAGCAGGTTGATCAGAAACTCGATATCGGCCACATCGGATCGTCTGGCGGCACGGACTTGACCATCGCGGCCCTCTCTAGGGGTTTTGGAATTCTGCTTTGGGGCTGAGGTAGTACCACCAGTTCAGGGCCAGGCAGAACAGATAGAAGATGGCAAATGCGCCAAGCGCTCTTTCTGGGGTTCCGGCTGAGATTTGCTCGCCGAATTCTTGGGGCACGATGAAGGCGCCGTAGGCGGCTACCGCCGATGTCCAACCCAACACGGGGCCTGCTTGTTCTTTGTCGAAGACGATGGCGATGGTGCGGAAGGTCGAGCCGTTGCCGATGCCGCTTGCGGCGAAGAGGACCAGGAACATCAGGAAGAATGGCACGAAGTATTCCTCGGGAGTCTCTGACCTGTAGGCCAGGCGGAGGTAATACGCCACGCCTCCGGCACTGAGCATCATCACGATTCCCACGATCTGGGTGACCTTCGCTCCTCCGACCCTGTCGGCGACCCAGCCGCCAACAGGGCGAATAAAGGCGCCAATGAAGGGTCCCATCCAGGCAAACGTGAGAGCTGAGGGGGCGTCGGGGTTCACGGTTTCGTGGGTTAAGACACCGTCGACCTCGATGTGGCGGAAACCGAACACTACTTTGATGGCCAGGGCGAATCCGGCGGAGTAGCCGATGAAGCTCCCGAATGTCATTGTGTAGATGGTGCTCATAATCCAAGTGTGTTTGTTCTTGAAGATCTGGAATTGGCGCTCTAGGTTCGGCTTGATCTCACCCGGTATTTGTCTCAGCAGCAGGACTGTCACTGCGATCACACCGGCCATGACGGGCCACTTGGCCAGCGATGGGGCACCGAGGCCGGTGGGGGTGGGGAGGATGATGAAGAGCCCTGCGGAGGCAGTGGCAAAGGCGATGCCAAGCATCCCGCTGATCTTGGCGAAGGACGATAAGGCTGAGCCGAGCCTCGGGGTGACTGCCGCGGTGGTGATGTTGTTCATGCGGGTCCAGGCCAGCACCACCAGCGGGACGAGCAGCACGACCCAAATCCAGCCCGCGTTCTGAATGTAGGTTTCGGTTCCGGCGCTGATCTTGCCAATCAGGGTGCCGGAGTCGGACTCAAGGACCTTTGCGGCTCCGCCGAATACCGACTGCGTCATTACCAGTGGTATCAACAACTGCATGGTGGTGACCCCGGCGTTGCCAAGGCCGGCATTCAGGCCAAGAGCCAGGCCCTGCATCCGCTTCGGGTAGAAGAAGCTGATGTTCGACATCGAAGAGGCGAAGTTTCCGCCGCCGATTCCGGAAGAGAGGGCCAGGAGTTGGAACACCCACAGAGGCGTGTTCTGATCGAGTAGGGCGAATCCGGTGCCGATGGCGGGAACGAGCAGTAGGGCGGTGGTGAAGGCGATGGTGTTCCGCCCTCCGGCTATGCGGATGAAGAAGCTGCTGGGAATGCGCAGGGTTGCTCCTGCGAATCCGGCGACGGCGGTGATTGTGAACAGTTCTGCTCGCTCGAACGGGAAGCCCAGGTTGAGCATCTGGACTGTGATGACGCTCCAGTACAGCCAGACCGCGAAGCCACATAGGAGTGACGGGATCGAGACCCACAGGTTCCGGCGGGCGATGTGGCTGCCCTCGGCTTCCCAGAACTCCTCGTTCTCGGTATCCCATTTGGTGATGTCAGACATCGGTTCCTGCCCTTCCGGCCCGGCTAACGCGGTCATCGTTCGGCAAGTCGTTCACGAACACTTCGTCGAGCGTCTCAGCGAACGCCTCCTTTGGCTCTTCAAGAACCAGCAGGGTGACAACGAAGCTGACAGCTGCGCCTGCTGCGAGGATGAAGAAGAACGTGCGCGAGTCAACCAGGGAGAAGATCACCAGATACACAACGGCTCCGACGTTGCCGTAGGCCCCTGCCATGCCAGCGATCTGGCCCGTCATGCGCTTGTTGATCATTGGGATGACGGCGAATGTTGCCCCCTCGGCGCCCTGGACGAACACCGAAGCGAACACCGTGATCACCACGGCGATGGCCAGCCAACCAACTCCGTCAAAGGTCGGGGCCAGGTTGCGGAGGCCGTCATCGTCTACTCCGGGCGTCCATTTGGCGATGAAGCCCATCAGAGTGAATCCGACAACGATGCCGAGGATGTATCCCAACATTGTGCGTTTCCGGCTGGCCAGCCGGTCAGAGAGATAGCCGCCGAGCGGGCGAGCCACGAGGTTCACGAACGCGAACGAAGCGGCCACCAACCCCGCAACAGTGGCTGTGACCAAGGGGGACCCGTCGCCGCTCCTCAGATTGGAAAAGGTGGCCTCGAAGAACAGAGGGAGCATGGAAACCACCGCAAGCTCTGCTCCGAAGTTGGCAAAGTAAGTACTGTTGAGCGCGGCCACGCTGCCCCAGTGGTACTTCTCTTCCTCGGGCACACCGCGACGCAAATAGGGGAGGTTGACGTGAATGGTTTTGGCGGCGTGACCGAGGTAGACGAGGGCCAGAACCCCGTAAACGAGATACAGCCCGGAGTTGCTGAGGACGGCTGAGCCGTTGATGTCGACGTTGCTGATGCGCCAGGCCAGGACGGCTAGCGCTCCAACCAGTGGAATTGACCATATGAGGTACTGCGCCAGGTCGCCGTAGGAGGTGACCATCATCGGCTCGGCCTTCTTTGACTTGGCCAACAACTTGCCTTTCGGAACGTCTGTGACCAGGAAGTAGTACATCACCCCATAGATCGCCAACACCACTCCGTTGCTCGCCATGGCCCAGCGCCAGGCGTTGTCTCCAACACCCAACCAGTCGCTAAGGACCGTAAGTGCAACCCAGGGCAGGGTCATGGCGGCGAATGCCGAACCAAAGTTGCCCCAGCCGGCGTAGAAGCCTTCGGCCCGACCGAGATACTTGGGCGGGAACCACTGGGCAACCATCTTGATGCCAATCACGAATCCGGCTCCGATGCTGCCCAACACCAGCCGGGCCATGAACAGCTGCATGAACGTGGTACCGATGGCGAACACGATGGTGGGAATCGCCATCGTCACCATCAACGTCGAGAAAATTATCCTTGCCCCGAACCGGTCGATCAGCGCGCCAACGACGATTCGGGCCGGAATCGTCAACGCAACATTGGCGATCGCCAGGATCTTGATTTCCTCGGTGCTAAGCCACGACTCAGAGGCCAGAATCGTCGACGCCATCGGCGCCAGGTTGAACCAGACATAGAACGTCATGAAAAAGGCGATCCACGTGTAGTGAAGTACCCGGATTCGTTCCTGGCTCAGATCCAGCAGTCTCGGCGCATCACTTGCCAGCACGGTTTTTGTCACGCGACTGCCTTTCCATCGGGGAAAGGATTGATCATTCGATCCGGTCCATGGGTTTGCTCCGACGCGGGATCGTACACCGATGGTGACTCGCGCTCATCAGATAGTGGCCACGCCAGCACCTGATCCTCGGTTTCGTCGGTGGCTGAGTCCGTTCTGCAGCCGGTCATGGGCCCGGGGAGACGTGTCCCCGGTTGTGTCGCTGAAATGATGGATTGGGGCCGGTTTCCCTCAGATGGCTGGTGACCTTGTGCATAGGTGCACAATCGCGGCTTCCGGCAGGAGCCCGCTAGAGGATTCGGACCCTGCTGGCTGTTGCTACAGTCTTGGGGTGAGCAACGAGCTGCCAGACGATCTCCAGCCTGCGTTGGCTGATCAGGACGACTACATCTTTCCGAACAACAACCGTCGTCGGATTCCGGGCTTCATCTACATCGTTTGCGCAGCCGCCCTGGTAGCCACCTACCTTGTGCGCGGCGACGGGGTTCTGGTTAACCAGGGCTTGATGTGGGCCGCCGCCGGGTTGTTTCTCTTCGGCGTTTACAGCGTGATTGCTGGCTGGAACCTGGATGTTGACGAACGCCAGGCGTTGGTCGAGTCATCAAAGGCTGTTGGGTTTCCCGTTGGTCATGCGTCGGCCCAGATGGGCTGGCGGGGAGTGTTGTCGCGCCCAACCTGGCGCATTCTGCTCTACTCGAACGAGGAGCCTCCCTTGCGGCGGGGTTTGGTGCTGGTAGATGGCGTAAACGGCGAAGTTGTAGACAGCTTTGTTGAGGATAACCCCGAGGATTGGTCTGAGTTCGAAGACTGACCTGTAGCTGTCTGATCCAGGGCCTGCCGAAAAAGTTTTGCGGTTTCTGTCTACTTTTCTTGGGTGCTGGTGACTCAACAACACATGCCGCTCGACTTCGAGACATGGTACAAAGCTGAGTACCCGCGCCTGGTGAACACACTTGCCATGGTGGTTGGCGGCCGAGCGTTGGCCGCTGACGCGGCCGCCGAGGCGTGTGTCCGGGCGCTGTCTCGCTGGGATCGGGTAGGCCGAATGGAACGCCCAGGGGGCTGGGTTTACCGAGTTGCGCTGAATGAGGCCCGCAGGCGGGCCAAGCGCCGCACCACCGAGTATCGGCTCCTCACAGAACACCTTCCCCTGTCGCCAACATCAAGCCCCCCTGTTGAAGGCGACGTGGAACTGTGGGCTGCTGTTGCCGAACTGCCGGACAGAACTCGTGAAGTTGTTGTGCTGCGCTATGTAGCCGACTTGACAGAGCCTGCCATTGCAGACGCTCTCGGAATCCGAAGGGGATCGGTGGCAACCCTGCTGCGGAGAGCTCATTCCCGACTGGGTGAGCAGCTGGACCCGCACCATCAAACCGAAGAGATGCAAACCGAGGAGTTGATTCATGCCGACAATCAATGAGCTGCAACACGCAGGCAACCGGGCCGCGGCCAGAGCCGTGCCTGCCGCGCCGCCCCTAACAACCATTAGCGAAGCCGCCTCCAAACGATCCAACCGTCGCCACCTCCTGATTGGGGCTCTCGCCTCAATTGGCGTTCTTGCCGTCGTTGCGCCGCTGACCGTGTTGCGTGTCGGGGACGGAGCGACCGAGGTCGTTGCCGCTGGTGCCGGAGCAGCACCTACCGCTGTGACCCAGCCAGCTGACCCCGTGGCCCCGCTCGCTGGAGTCTCTGACTCCGAATCCGAGCCTTCCGAGGAATCCGAAACTGGCTCATCCGACGAATCCGAAACTGGCACGGTCGCCCCCCACGGTCTTTTCGGATCTGAGGGTCTGTTCGGACTTGACGGGCAGGACTCGTCGTTATCTGTGCAGATCGTCCGAGGTGACAGCGCCGGTCAGGCAGCCGAAAGGGCTGCTGCCGATGCAGATGAGGTCATTGAGCAAGACGGCATCACGGTGTGGATTCAGGCCGACGGCGCGGAGGGAACCGCATCGGTTCTGGCCGAGCCCGACCTGTTCGTAGCGGTCACCGGGCCGGGCGAACTGATAGATGCCCTAGCCGCCGCCGCTACAAGCCAAAAGGAGTTCCTGGCCCCGTGGTTCTTGGCCGATGCCTGGCCCGAGGGCGTTCCAGAAAGCCCACACGCTCCGTTGATCCCCAACCTGGACGAGATGTTCTCCGAAGACTTGAAGGAACGGATGGAAGAGCGTTTCGGAGACGGGTTCTTCGATGAGGAGGGTTTTGAGAGCGGCTTTCTTGGTTGGTCTGACTCTGACAGCTGCATCTCGATCGAGATCGGCGGGTCCAACCTGACCTTCTCCGAAGGTTGCAATCCATAGCCGAGTCCAAGCAGGCAGAGCAGTTCGACCTTGTTGGCAACATCTGCTAGCACGTGCTAGCCTCCAGCTAGCGCGCAAGCGGATTCTTCTGGTGCTGACTAGCCTCAGTGTCCACTGACCACACGAGGAGTCGTCTTATGTTCGACGGCAATTTCCGAGCAACGGTTGACAAAGCAACGACACCTGTTGGCAAGAGCCTCCACCGCATTGGAGTCTCACCAGACGTGATCACCGGAATTGGTGTTGTCATGGCCGCGGCATGCGCCGTCGCCATCGGCACCGGCCAGTTCCTCCTGGCCGCGGTGCTGCTTGCACTAACGGGCGTGCCAGATGCGCTTGACGGAGCTGTGGCCAAAGCGGCTGGCTCTTCCGGGCCTCGAGGGGCCTACTTGGACTCGGTGTCAGACCGCTTGTCTGACGGTCTGTTGTTCGGCGGAGCGGCCTGGTACCTGGCAGGCACAGCCAACCCCCGAATGGCCATGCTGCCCTTCGCCCTTTACCTCGCTGCCTCGCTGGTTTCCTACCAACGGGCCAAGGCCGAGTCGCTTGGCTTTGATGCCAAGGGCGGCTTGATGGAGAGAGCCGAGCGCTTCATAGCTCTTGGGGTCGGCCTGGTATTCAGTGCCATCTTTGTCCAGATTCTGTGGCTGATGCTGGTGCTCACCATCATCACAGCAATCACCAGATTCGTGAAGGTCTGGCGTCAGGCAAGCGCCGCTCGTCCTGCTCGCCTGAAGAAGCAGACCCGCCAGGCCGAAACCTCCATCTTCACCCGCCGCGCCAGCAGATCGCCTAGGGAACCCAGAACCGACTGGCGAGGGCGCACTCGCCGCCGGGCGTCTTCTCGTCGTCGGTGACCCAAACACGGAGCCTCACGAGGGACGCCAATAGGCGCCCCGACCAATGTGATATTTCGTTGTTCGCCGAGTCAGCGAGACGAATCAGCCGATCGCGTCCCCCTCTATTCGCTAGGGCCCTTACATAAAGGCTATGACCAGCACGGCCCGTCGCATCCTGGAGATCGGGTCTTTGGCGGTGCGCGCCGTTCCTCTCTCGATGCTTGGCGCGGTCGGAGAAGCTGGCGGCAAGCTGGCCGCCAGCCGCCTGGATCAAAAGCGCAAGGTCCTGGTCGCCAACCTAAAACGCGTCAGGCCCGAGCTGACCGATCCCGAACTTGAGTCCATGGCTCGTCGCGGCTTTGCCTCGTACGGGCGGTACTGGGCCGAAACGCTCCGCCTCCCAACACTTTCTGCCGACGTGATCGACCGCGGCTTCGACGTTGGCGGCTATCAGCACATCCAGCGCTCCCTGGCCGCTGGCTTTGGCCCAATCATGGTGCTGCCTCACCTCGGCGGCTGGGAATGGGCCGCCGCTTGGTTGGGCAGAGTGGCACAGCTTCCTGTCAGCGCGGTGGTGGAGCAACTGGAACCTGAAGACGTCTTCGACTGGTTCAGCCAGCTCCGTGAGTCTTACGGGGTGAACGTAATTCCGCTTGGGCCAGACGCCATGGGCGACGTGGTTGTTGCCGTTAAGGAGGGCCACGTTGTTTGCCTCCTGGCCGACCGCAACATCGACGGATCTGGTTTTGAGGTCGAGTTCTTTGGAGCAACCACGAAATTGCCGATAGGGCCCGCTCTGCTGTCTCGCCGAACCGGAGCGCCAATGCTGATGACAGCGGTCTACTTCAGGGGAAAGAAGCGGTTCTGCCAGGTTGGCCCGCCCCTCTGGCCGGTGAGAACTTCAGACTTCCGGGGCGATCTTACGCGAATGACCCAGACCATGGCCATCGAACTTGAAAGACTCATCGATCAGGCCCCCGACCAATGGCATGTATTGGAGCCAATATGGGACCTGTGACCCGATGCCGACGGCGGGGAGCCGGCCCCAATATGAGAGTCGTTCCTCGGCCTTATGGCCTCGTCTCTCACCGGGTGTTTGTCGCTGTGCTCCAAAACTCGCCCCTTTCTGTCATGCGTAATCGCCATCGGCGATCAGCGAGAAATCAATGACCCGGATGGCCGAAGGCGGGTCGGCGGGGGAGCCGACCCCAATATGAGAGTCGTGAGCCCGTGAGAATAGGAATCATTTGCCCCTACAGCCTGGGCGTGTGGGGCGGCGTTCAGTCTCAGGTGCTCGGCCTGGCGAGGTCGTTGCGACAGCAGGGGTTCTCCGCTCAGGTGCTTGCTCCGTGCGATGGTTTGCCGCCCGAGCCGTGGGTAACCCCACTTGGCAACTCGATTCCGTACGCCCAAAACGGCTCGCTGGCCCCGCTGGCGCCTGATCCACCCGCCCAGCTTCGAGTGCTCGGTGCAGTTTGGGACGAACGGTTCGACGTGCTTCATCTGCACGAACCGCTGGCCCCCGGCCCGACCCTCACCACGCTTACCGTTAAGCCTGCCCCTCTGGTTGGCACCTTTCACGCCAACGGAGAGGTTGGGGCCTACCGTTACCTCCGTCCTGTCGTTCGCAGGTTGGCCAAAAGGCTTGACGTGAAGGTGGCCGTGTCGCGAGAGGCAGCCGGAATGGCCACGAAACATCTTGGCGGCAGCTACGAACTGCTGTTCAACGGCATCGAGGTTGATCGTTTCGCCAACGCTGAAGCTGCTCCGACCACTGGGCCGACGGTGTTCTTTTTGGCTCGCCACGAGCCGCGAAAGGGGCTGGCGGTGCTGCTTGATGCGGTGCGATTCCTGCCGTCCGACGTTCGAATCTGGGTTGGCGGCGACGGCCCCGAAACTGATGGGCTGAAGCGCAAACACGGCAACGATGACCGAATCGAGTGGCTTGGGCGTCTCACCGACTCTGAAAAGGAACAGAGGCTCCGAGGTGCCGACGTGTTCTGTGTGCCGTCGGTTGGAGGCGAGAGCTTCGGGGTGGTACTGCTTGAGGGGATGGCGGCAGGCACCCCGGTGGTTGCCAGCGACCTTGAGGCGTACCGCGTCACCAGCAACAACGGTGCCGACGCCATCCTTTTCGAAACCGGCAGCCCGACGGCCCTGGCCCAAGCTTTGATCGAGGCGTTGGACGGCGGAGCGCTTGTGGCCAGGCGGATTGTGTCTGGGGTTGAGTGGGCAGAATCCCATTCGATGCACCGACTGGCGGAGGCGTACGTTCAAATGTATGAGCGCGTGCTCTCGGCCTGAGGTCGCTTCGCCGCAGGTTGCGCCTAGCCTCATACGTTCCCCGCCTCTAAGGAGAAGCCCCGATCTTGCCATCAGCCGCGCTCCGTCCAGCCATGCTGCTCGCCCTGGCGCCACTTGCCGCAGGGCTTGGCCTGGTGTTTCTGGTTGTTTGTGTGGTTCTTGGGGTTGCCTGGTGGTTGGGGCTGATCCTTGGCATCGTGATGGCCGCTGGCCTGGTCTGGTGGCAAACCCGGGGCGCCGCGGCCAGGCTGCTTGACCGAATGGGCGCTGAGCGCCTCCCAGAGGGCGAGTTCCGACGATTCGAGAATTTGGTTGACGGGCTCTCGCTGTCAACTGGGCTGGTTGGGCCAGAACTTTGGATACTGCGAGATTCTTCACTGAACGGCTCCGCCCTGGCGTCGGGGGAAACCAACGCAATCGTCCTAACCACCGGCCTGTTGGAAGCTGCCGATCGGGTTGAGCTTGAAGCTGTGATTGCAGCCCTTCTGTCTCGGCTCAAGAGCGGCGACGCCGAGGCGGCCACGATTGTGTCTGCGTTGTTTGGTAAGCCGGTACTTGAATCTGGAGCTGGTCGAGTTCTGATTCCTCTGGCTGCCAGAGCGTTTCGCACCGTGTTCACCGAATTTCGCGAGGTAGAGAACGACCTGGAAGCGGTGGAGGTAACCAGGTATCCGCCTGCGTTGCTGTCTGTACTTCAGCGGATCCAGCGAGGCCCATCTGAGCCTGCGGGCACAACGCCGGGGCTCAAACACCTCTGGTTCGCCCCGCCTCATCCGGCGCCGTCAGTGCCGAACGCTTCCCTGTCGTTCCGGCTCGACGTGCTATCGGAGTCCTGATGTCACCCTCTTCTCAAGTCGCTCGGGCGGCTGGCCTCGCTACTGTTTTGCTGCTGATCGTGGCGGCCTGTTCGAACAGCTCCGACGTAACGGTCACAGAAACGACAAGTACATCTGCCGCTCAGTCAGATTTGGACCCCGACGACAACGGTTCCACCACCGTGGTAGAGCCTGACGACTCGGCCACAACGTCCAGCGTGGTGGCCGCCCTGGTCACCGACGGGGCACCGCTGACAGGCCTGCCAGTGCCCGCCTCGGCCGACCTGGACTACCCGGCATTGGCAGTAAAGATTGACAACCACCCAATTTCGCGGCCCCAAACCGGGCTTGACCAGGCCGACCTCGTATTTGAAGTACGGGTTGAGGGGATAACCCGGTTCCTTGGAATCTTTCACTCCACTCAGCCGTCTCCGGTTGGCCCGGTGAGGTCAAGTCGCACTTCGGATTTCGACATCCTTCGAGGTCTTGACACGCCGCTGTACTCGTCGTCCGGCGGCAACGATTACGTGGCGAACGCTCTGCGGGATCTGCCAATAATCAAAGCGACAGCCCTGTCACGAACCGAGTACTTCCGAGACGGGTCAAGGCCTGCGCCCCACAACCTCTTCACAAACACCCCAGATCTGTTTGCCCTCGCGCCCGATGACGCCGGAGCGCCGGAACCTTGGTTCCAGTATCGGGCCGAAGACACCCCTTTGCCAGACTCGGCCCGGCCAGTCGAAGGCGCTGTAACCATTGCCTACAAGGGTGGCCCGCTGGTAACCCACACGTGGGACCCCACCCTGGCCGGGTGGGCTCGCACCCAGGATGGCAGGCCACATACGAACGTCAGCGGTGATCAGTTGGCTCCCGAGAACGTTGTGATAATGGTGGCCGACTACATCTCAAGCCCCGCCGATTCCCGGTCTCCCGAGGTGGTTAGCGTCGGCACCGGCCAACTGTTCGTTCTGACCAACGGTTCAGTGATCGAGGGGACCTGGAGCCGCGAGTCAGCTGAGTCGAAGCCGATCCTCCTCGACAGTGCGGGAACCGCGATTGCCCTCACTCCTGGCCGAACGTGGATTCTGTATCCCGAGTCCCGCAACGTTCGCCTGCCGACCTCCTGAATACTTCGGTCGAAAAGGGGACCCTTTCGACCGAGCCTTGTTCGAGCGCCAAGGAACTCGGAGAGTTCCCGGGCGCGCTGTTTGTTTCAGGCAGGACCGGCGGAGCCGGACCCTGCCTGGTCTAGGAACTCGAAGAGTTCCCCGGCGCGCTGCTTGGTTAAGAACTCGAAGAGTTCCCGGGCTCGGGCGGAGCTCCGCCCCCTGGAACCCCAGCGCGTCGTTCCTCGGCCTGTGGCCTCGTCTCTTCCCGAGTGTTTGTCGCTTCGCTCAAAACTCGCCCTCACCTTGTTTGGTGTTGCCGACGGCGTCGGCACGCAGCGAGCTAGAGACCCAGATGGGCGAAGCCCGGGAGGCGGTAGCCGACCCAATGTGACCGTGTCACGCGTGGTCGCCTTCGGCTACCAGCTTTGAGCTGATGAGTTGGATGGCCCGAAGGCCGCTCCGCAACAGCGGAGCAAATCAAAACAGCCGAACTGGCATGGAATAGTGGCGAAAACGCACCTAATCCATGCCAGTTCCCCTTTTTGGGAGATTCTGGAGGCCTGTACCGAGCTTGTAGTTCCTCGGCCAGTGGCCTCGTCTCTTCGCAACTTTTTCGCTTCGCGCCAAAACTCGCCCCGACTCAGTTTTGCGTGGTCGCCGTCGGCGACGAGCGAGAACCGGGTTACCCGGATGGGCGGAGCCCGGGAGGCGGTAGCCGACCCAATGTGGGCGTGTTTTGCGTGGTCGCCGTCGGCGACGAGCGAGAACCGGGTTACCCGGATGGGCGGAGCCCGGGAGGCGGTAGCCGACCCAATGTG
>QIKW01000201.1 GCA_003231975.1 Acidimicrobiia bacterium | reverse complement strand
TGATTGTGCGAACATCGGCGGTCTCGCCCGCGAACTGGAAGCGCATGGCGTGCACGTGGAGGTTGTGAAACAACGTGCCGAGATCGAGGTTGAACACGTACCAGCGCATTTTCTGTCCTGGGCACACTTCAATCGTCGGCGAGTTGCCAACGAAGGCGCGGCCGTTCAGCGAATGCGTTGGTTGGCTTACCCCCAATTTGCTGGTCGCCGTGTGGCGCTGTTGTGGGTCATTATTGGTCCACGTCACGGTGTTTCCAGGTTGCACCGGGACGACCGCGGGAACGAACGCTCCTGCCACGATCGAGACCGCCTTGTTGCCCGCAGGCGCGGCCGGGGTGACTTGCACCGTTCCTTCCATCTCGGGATGAATCTGACAGAAGTATTCGAAGTCGCCAACATCGTTGAACGTGTGCGCGAATAGTGCGCCTCCGCCCGCTTCAAGCTCCGGGCTGCCAAAGAGCGGATCGCCCTCGGTGTCGGAGAAGCGATGCAGGAACATCGGGATGTGCGCAATCCTTTCTGGCGTGCGCGGCCTCACCACCTCGCCAAGCGCCCATTCGTCCATCCACTCAAGCAGGTCCTTGTGCAAGAACTTGACCTCGGGCCGCAAGGCGTCGGCCCGGAGCAGCCGCTTCTTGTTGCCGCCGTGAATCCGCCCGAGATACTCGTCGATGTCAGGAGCGGGATGGGCTGGATCGGGAGGCGGCATGCCCTTCGGAAGCACGATGAGACCGCCGAAGAGGCCGCGCTCGATGGCCTCGCCAGCTTCTTGGGCATGGTCGTGGAAGGGCCACGCTCCAACCATTTCATGGGTTATGTCAAAGACGTAGGTCCAGGTGCCCCCGGGGCAGATCTCGTCAGACCGTTGACCATCGGCACGCTGCACGCCAAGCGGCCAGGCTCCGTCGGACTCAACGCCGTACTGCAATCCGTGCATGTGCAGGGAATGGGCGACAACGTCCTCGTTCAGAACATGAATCTGAACGGTCTCGCCTGGTGTTGTGTAAAGCACCGCACCTGGTACGCGGTGTGAAAAGATGGGTTCGTTGATGTCGGCGTTCACCAGCTTGTCTGTGACGGGGACCAAATAGGTCTGGTCGGTGTACTCGCGATACACCACGGCCCGAAGCCGTCTCGCGTCTGCCTCGCTGCTGGAGATGGTTCCATCTTCGTGACCCTTGTTCCGGAAACAGTCGCGTTTGTACTGAACCGGAGGGCCCGCCTTCTCCATTGGCTCGACCGGGCTGTAGTCTTCGACCGCCTCAATCTTCAGATAGATGTCTCGATGGCTCATGGCATCAGCCTTTCGCTGTGACCCACCCGAGCACAGGGACTGCCCTGTCAACTATGAAGGGCTTTTCCACCACTGTCTGCGTCCGAGGTCACACAGAGAGACAGAAATTTCGTGAATGGGCACCCGTCTGGCAGGGTTAGGCGAGGCTCTCAAACAGAATCAGGAAAGTTCCACATGGCTGTTACTGCTCAAATCAGGTACGTACTGGACCCAACAAAGCTGGACGACTTCGAGCGCTACGGCCGCCTGTGGATCGAGCTGGTGAACCGCTTCGGCGGCCAACACCACGGCTACTTCATGCCATCTGAGGGAGCCAACAACATCGGCTACGCGCTGTTCTCGTTCCCCTCCCTGGCCGAATACGAGCAGTACCGCATCGACGCCCAGGCTGATCCAGACTGCATCGCTGCATACGAAGACTCCAAAGCCTCCGGCTGCATCCTCAGCTTCGAGCGAACATTTCTCAGGCCCGTGCTCGAACCCTAGGCTAAGCGCCGGGCTCATCTCCCGCCATTGGCGATTCCTAGGGCTCGGCTGTCTCGTCGTAGGAGTCGTGGCGCCGTAGCCAGGCCATCGTCCATTCGAGCTGGTCTTCGTCGCGTCCTTTCGGGGCCATATCCAACAATTGGTACGCCCCGTTGAACACTTCCACTCCGCGGCCAAAACACGAATAGGTGTGGAATACCTTCCCCTCATGGAGAACGAAGGTGCTGAGCCCGACCGCTTCCTCGACCGCTGATTCCAGAGGGGCGTAGTTATAGAAGTCTGCATCCGACACGCCAAAGTCTTCGTTAAAGCCTGTCTCCTGGGATGACACCCATGGAAAGCTCCAGCCCATCCGGGCCCGGTAGCTCTCCAGTTTCTCCAGCGGCGCTCGGGAGATGGCCAGAAACGTGACGTCTCGATGCTGGAGGTGCACGTCAATGCCGTCGAAGTTGTCGGCCCAGAAGGAACAGCTGAGGCACCCTTCTTCCCATTCAGGTCCGAACATGAAGTGGTACACCAGCAATTGGCTGCGTCCGTTGAACAGCTCAGTGAGATCTTTCGGCCCGGAAGGCGTCTGGAACACGTAATGGCGCTGCACCCGCACCCAGGGCAGCTCACGTCGTTGCCTCGCTAGCGCATCGCCCTGGCGAGTCAGCTCCTTTTCGCCAACCAGCAGCTTCTGGCGGGCCACAAGCCATTCTGCTGGGTCAACAATGTTTGGCTGGGTGGTCATGGGGGAGGGCCTCATCTCGTCCGGGTGCTTGCAATCTTCGGGTCTACGTAAGAGGGCCTTCCAACCATAGTTCTGAACAGCGAGGCACTTTCAGCTCTTGCTCGACCCGATGTCGATCGGTCACGTCACCTGAGGGGTCTCGCGGCTTTGTTCAGGTCATCACAACGGGCGCCCGAATCGCCCGGATAGCGGGCCATATGTTGGCTGAGGCTGGTGCCGGGAGCGAAATGGCGATTGCTTACACACGACCCTCAGGACCTCAGAGCACTTGCCGCCAATCACCCCAAGGTCGCAGTCGCCTCGATCTGAGGGCCAGATACTTCGGCGGCTCTGAGCGCCAGGCCTTCAGGCGGTTTGCAGGTGCCGTCGGAAGAGCGAATGCACGCGTTCCCAGTGCAACTCCGACGCCTCCTGATTGTAGTTGGTACCCCCGGGAGGGGCGTAGCCGTGCAGGGCGTTGGTCAAGAAGTCCAGCGTGTAGGTCAAGCCTGCCTCGGCAAGGGCCGCTTCCATTATTGGAACCTCTTCAGGCGGTGCTGTTGCGTCGTTGTCTGCCCATCCGAGATAGATCTCGGCGGTTGCCTGGTCCAATCCAAGATGTGGGGAATCGGTGCCGTCTCGCACCAGCCATGCCCCGTGGATCGAGGCGACGGCGGCTACCCGCTCGGGCATGGCGCGGGCAGCTGAGATGACAAGGCCACCGCTCATGCAGAAACCAACTGCGCCGATCTTGCCGTCTGCGGCGGCCCCGTCGTTGGAGGCCACATCAAGCAGCGCCTGGCAGTCGCCAATGATATTTGTGGGGTTGACCTGGCCCATCAGGTCTTGTCTGGCGTGCATGTCCTCGTCGCTCTTGCCGAACTCCCGGAACGGGCCACCCCGATAGAACAGGTAGGGGAGCATCACGTAGTAACCAGCCGAGGCCAGTCGGGCAGCCATCTGGTGCAGGGCTGGCCGAACGCTTGGCGCGTCCATCAGGTAGAGCACGACCGGTGACGGTCCATCGTTGGTTGGATGATGAATCCAAGTTGGCATCTCGCCGTCGGGGGTGGTGACGGTGATTTCTTTGACGATCAAGTGTGAAGTCCTTCCGGTTCTGCTTCTTTGGTGCGCGTCGCGCCCCAGACCACAACCATCTATATATCAGCGCCGGGAAATCCCCAGCCCCCAACCAGCCCGGCACCTACGATGACCACATGAGCCTTGTAGCAGACGGCTTCGTCGTGCCCCTCAGCCTTGATTGTCCCGGATTCCGTTTGGAACCCCTAGGACCCGAACACAACGAAAGGGACCACGACGCCTGGATGTCGAGTATCGACCACATCCGAGCAACCCCCGACTTCCCAGACGGCTCCTGGCCAACAGCGATGACCCTCGAATCCAACCTCGCCGACCTGGTGCGGCACGCCAAGGACTTCGAGAATCGTTCAGGGTTCACCTACTCGATTCTGGATGGCGACCACGTGATCGGATGTGTCTACATCTACCCGTCGACGATGCACGACGCCGCGGTAAGTTCATGGGTACGAGCAAGTCGTGGCGAGATGGACATCGTCACCTCCCAAGCCATCTCAGCTTGGCTCGAGACCCACTGGCCATTCACAACCGTCGAATACGGCGCCCGCTAGCTCACAGCTTGGGCTGGCTAGCGAAGCAGCGCCTCGTGGAGATTGCCCCGGAAGTCCGGGACGCTCGGGCGCTGAAGGCGCTCGCTCTCCGCCGCCTAGGCGCAACGGGTGACGAACCCCAAAGCGTTACAGACTTCGGTTAGCCGCTGAGGAGAAAGCGCCGTTATCCGGTGTGTGAGGTGGGACAAACGAACAGTGCGGGTGTTGTCCAACGAAAGCACGCATTGAACTGGCATGCCGTCGTTAGGACCGAGCAGAACCTCAGAAGGAATCGATCGGGTCACCCTGGTAGCCGGAACAGCCAGCACTTGTGTTAGGACCGAGATCCCCTCGTTTCTGGTGAGGATGAGATGGGGTCTGCGTTTCTCTTCAGGCGCTTCATGCCACCAGATCTCGCCCCGGGCTACCATTCCAGCCCCGCATCGGCCTCTTCAGTCTCCAGTCGCTTCGCTAGATCGTGGCCAGAACGGTCGGCTGACTTCGCGAGATCACCCCACTCATCGGGTGTGGACTGGGGGACCCTTCGATAGCCCTGTATGTAACGATCGATGTCCTTTGTTGAGCGGCGGTTCGACAACAGCTCGTCGATGGCTTGGCGAATCAGCGCCGAACGGGAGACATTGTTGAGCGCAGCCTCAGCGTCTAGTTCGGCGACAAGTTGATCGGTTAGCTGAACCATGGTTTGTGTACGAGCCATAGCCCTATGATAGCCCATGGGCTCATAGTTGTAACCCGCACCACCAACGGCTTCGAGGAATGCGGCCTTACGCTGGTCGACCCCTCGCTATCTTGGGTTACAACGTGGTTTGGTCCGCCAACGAAGCAAGATCGGCGGTCAACCCACAGCGTCGGCTTGGATGGTGAAGCGAACTCGAGCGCTGTACCCCGCGAATGGGTAATCGGTCATCGATGGATTCACGAATCAGCGCCGAACGCGAGAAGTTGCTGAAAGCTTCCCGCGGCGAATCCGAGCTGCCACCCCAGACGATTCATTTGCCCGCGCAATGCGCCGTCGATGGTCGTGCGACCTTTGAATTCTTCGATCTCGGTCTGGCCGTCGTTCACCTCACATGAGGGGTCGAAAGCCACCGTCGGGCGCGCTCCGATCGGTAAGTTCGTCAAGTGACGAGTATGTTCAGTTTCCTCGTTCGGAGGAGGAAGCAAGAGCCAGAGGCTTTGGATTGCCTTGGCTCTTGAGTGCCTCGTTGATCTTAGTTTCTTTGACTCGCTTGAAGAAATACGTTCCAATATTACAGAAGAAGTCCTTACCGGGAGGGGCCTATGAATCAGCTTGGGAGGCTCGCCAAGCCTGTCGTGTTGGCACTTCTAGTTGCTGGCTTCTTCCTGCTCATCAGCGCGCCAACATGACAGGTGGTAGCTGGAGCTGACGAGGTTGCGAGGTTCTATGTGACCAACGGGGGTCCGATGGGACCCGTAGTGTCGACTAGCTGGGACTGCGATGCCCATGTAATGGACTTTCAGTTTGCTAACGCTGGCACAGCTGCCCAGTTCGTCACCCGTGTGGAAGAGTTCCTTAAAGCCAATGGATTCGAAGCCTTGTCCCAGGGATCTGAGTTTCGGCGTGAGCGGGATGACCCACTTGATCTCGACATCGTGGAACTGGCTCACACAGAAGTGGCTGATACTGCGGACAGTACGTTTGGTCACTCTACGGTTCACCGTATTCGATACCGATTCTGCTGTGTGCGTGCCGGGTGCCGTGGCGCCCAAACTACAAGCGCGGCCGGGTCCCCCAGCGGGCGCCAGACATGGCGGGGGAGCGAGGGTGATTCTGTCGGAGCCAACCGCGCAATGTCTTGGGCGACACGTTGAGTTGGTATCTTCGCTTGGTCGATGCTCTCTATGTCCAACTTGCGACTGACCTGGATGCGGTGTTGATAACCACCGATTCGGGGCTAGCCGTTGCCGCCCCAGCCACCGCCGAGTTGCTCTGATCGGGCACTACTTCTGCTACCACACGGTGTTGAGCGCGCCAAGGCTTGAGAACTCCCGATCCCTGCTGATCAGGCAGTAGTGTTCAAGCATCGCTTGGGCGGCAAGTACACGGTCAAACGGATCGCGATGCTCCCATGTCAGCCCGCCAGCTCGCAGCGCATGACTGTGCGAGATTGGCAGATGTGCTGCGCCCAGTTCCTCGACGAGCCGATCGTATTGGGCCACCAGCGGCTCCGCCTCGGGGAACCTTCCCAGGCGGACCTTGATGGCCAACTCCCAAGCCGTGGCCGCTGAGACGAATAGTTCGCTGGTCGGATCTGCGATTCTGAGGCGGCTATCGCGTCCAAGGCGGCTGGGGTTCGTCACTGCCCAGACGAAAGCATGCGTGTCGAGCAGGTAGATCATTCCCACATAGCCAGTGTCTCGTCGTCTAACGGCATGAATAGGTCATCAGACACCTCCAGTGGAAAGAATCCGAGCCGGCGGTTCGCAGGCTCCTCGATCGCCACCAGCCTTGCGACCACGCGACCAGAGCGGGCTATAACGACCTCTTTGCCAGCGGCGGCGGCGTCGAGCAGCTCGGATAGTTTCGCCTTCGCCTCCGATACGTTCATCTGAATGACCATGTTGACCAAGTCTAGTTGGTCAACATGGTGCCATCAAACGTTCGTTGTGTTTGTCCACGCCGGTGAAGTGACCCGTACACCCCGACGCAGTAGGGGCTCGATTGACGGCGACCTACTCGAAGCCGACGGGCCTCGACTTGGCAACAGCGGCCAACGGTTCGGCGGTCGTTCACTGATGTGAACGCGACGACCGACACGGACGAAACGGTCCTAAGGTGGTGAAGATGAGCCTCTTGAAAGTGGTCCGCTCGTTGTTTGGGAGACGCCACGACAGCCCCAAGGTTTCCCGTAACACTCAGCGCATGGCGGACGCCACGACTGTTCTCGATCAAATGCGAGGTGATCGGATCTCTCCCCAACCCGCCGAGAACGGCCCGTCGACGACTGACAACATCGCTGCCGCTGCCAAAGACTACGGCCTGAGCATGTTCAGTGGTGAGACCGATGCCCTAGCAGGCGCCGCCAAGAGTTACCGAGCCCCCAAAACACGACGGCAACGGAAGCTAGAAGGCTGAGCTTTCCGGCGACAGGAATGCCAGACTGTTTTCGATCAAAGTCAACCATCAAATCCGGATCGCGTTCGGTGCTGGCAAACCCGATGACCACCCCAGTTGAACCATTCAACAGATGCCCGCGGGCTGAAGCCCCCTGCGGGCCGATGTCATAGGTCACTCCATGAGGTCTAGTTGGCAACCTCCCCAGTAGGGGCCTCTCCATCGCTCCCAGTGCCCTCGTCGCTTGGCGCAGACTTCTAGAACCTCCCAAAAAAGGGAACTGGAATGGATTAGGTGCGTTTTCGCCACTAATCCATGCCAGTTCCCGTTGGTGTGAGTCAGTCAGTGGTCCCCCTAGCCGAATCAGACATAATCGTCATTATGCAGCATTCGCCCAAAGGAGGGCCCGATAGACGGCACACCCCTCCTACCGGGGTTGCCAAGGAACTCTGGGCTGGCCTGTAAGGTTCTTCGGGGGCAATTATTCCCATCGAGTATGCAAGCCTGATAGCAACCGCCTCTCGGACCGGTGCCTCTAGTTGGGCTCCGACTCCGCACTTCAAGAACGCCTGAGCTACTTCCAACTAATACGCCTGGATCGAGCTGAGCTCCTCCATGTCAACAATCTCGAACAAACCTGAGAGCCGCGTGTCGATATCCCTCGCAGCATCACTTCGGGAGTCAGATCAAAACCCTCGGCTTGGACGCACAAACCTCCACGCCGCAACATGTCCTGAACCTCCTCAGAGGCTTCCACCCGATATCCCGGAGCTGGCCAATTTCGGCCTCGCCCCACTCAAGCCGCACCAAAGCAGGCCCGTCCGGTTGAGCTCTGCTCGCTTGACCAGAAACAAGACAGCTTCTGGTCTTCAGGCGAGGCTTCTCCGATCGTCATACCGTAGAGGGCCTCCAATACGCAGCTTGGCTCGCCAATAGCTTCGAGTTGCAGACTGATTGGATCGCTCACCTCATCATCCGGGTCAACCTCATCTTGGGGGAACAATACGTGTGCTGATACCAATGCCGTACCGCTCAGACCATCGGCCAGCCGCGTAGCGGACTACCCCATCGAGCCGGTGAACAAGACCAGGTCGGAGCGAGGCTTTTTGCGGAGCGATACCTCGTCGTCGACGACTCGACAAACGAGCCAGAACGCACCTGGTGGATCGAAGTCGAAGGCAGTATGCATGAGATTGAAGTTACCGAATCGTGGTAACCTAGGTTCGAAGCCGCCAGTTGGGAGCGCCATCATGGGCAGGAACACCAGCATCAGCCTGGGCGAGTACTTCGAGAACTACATCGCTTCGCAGGTCGAAACCGGGCACTACGGCAACCGAAGCGAAGTTGTTCGTGATGCCCTACGCGGCCACGAAGAGCGACAGCGCCGGGTGGAGGCCCTGCGTCAAGCCCTGGTCGTTGGCGAAGAAAGCGGCCCCTACCGCCCGTTCGACATTGAGGAGATCATCGCCTCTGCCGCGCAGAAGAGCCAGCTGGATGCGTGAGGTCCTCTTACGACCTCGAGCCTACGCAGACTTGGAAGGCATCTGGCGCTACACAGAGGATCAGTGGGGCCGGGAACAAGCCAATCGCTACCTCCGTCAATTGGACGAACGAATCCTGGGGCTGGCAGCTGCACCTGGCCACGGAAAGAGCCGCGAGAAGATCCGTGCTGGGAACTACTCGATTCATGTTGGACGCCACCTCGTCTTCTACACCTTCACCGAAGAAACGGTTGGCATCGAACGAGTGCTTCACGATCAAATGGACGCCGAACGCCATCTCTAAACTAAGACAGCAGAGTGTCACCGACCAGCAGATCCTGGATGCTGTCAACTGTTGGCCTGCCGCCGAAGGCGCACTGATTCTGCTGTTCCCTAAACAAATCCTGGCAGCGGCTTCCAGCATCGTCGCGATCGGATGGGTAACGGGGTAGCGCTAGTAGCAGAGCAGAAACTCCCCCAGACTGCGCTGATTACCCTCCAAAGACTCGGTTGCTGTCCCACTTGGTCTTGAGCCACCAAAGACACAGTCGGTGACGGTACCGGACACCAATCCTGTGACCTTGACCCCAGTATCCTTCCGAGTAAGGATGGGCCACGTCATTTCCGTCCACAGCTCCGACCGATCGGAAGCTCGGTGGTCTCTGAGTCTCCATCTTCATCCGTGAATACGAGCAATACGCAACTTGGCTCCATCACGTAGACCCCGCCCGCGAAGACATGCCAAGTTCCATCACCGTTGATTGCTTCACAGGGGCCTGCTGTCACTGTCTCAACTGGTTCGAGCATCGACCCTCCCCACGAGAGCAGCCCGGTAGAAGACTTGAGGCTGATCGTCACCTGTTCTCCATTGCGCAGTGCAATGGGGATCTTGGAGAAGCGGAGATCCGCCGCCGAACCGTCGGTGTCTCTCGCTCCAATAGCAAATCGATCGAGTGAAACTGAAACAACGGCTGAATTCTCGCCTACGAGCTGGAAATTGTCAGGCACCTCAGCGACTAAATCAATTGCGTCGCCACAAATGACGGAGGCGATGGTTGACGGTTGGGTTGTCTGCCCGGGGGTGCAACCCGCAGAGGCTAGCGCCATGACGGTCAGCGTGGCTCGTAGCGCAGTAGAGCGCGGCATCATCTAGCCTGTCGTTCATTGATGAGGACAGTGCCAGCAACAATATGCGTAACCACTGTAGGTAGGTGGATAAGCCCTAGACGCCCGATGCGCTCAGCTCTAGTCTGCAGACGCCTTATTGTGACGAGACTATCAGTAATCGTAGGGCTAAACGTGAGAGTCGCTAGCAGGCCAGAGGAAATCCCAATGCCGGAGGCGATCCCAGTGGAGTCGGCGTGCGAGGGGCTCGGGCGGTAGACATCGCGAAGGCGATCGTAGGCGCCGACGGCGGCATCGGTATTGCGCACCAGCGTCGACCTCGTCCCACTTCGAAAAGTGCGGCCAGGCGCTGTGCACGTTGATGCATCAGGGCCGCCAAAGCTGAACGTCTCGCCAATCACCGCGTCGGGCGGCGACTGGTTCAGTTGGGGACAGTTACTCAAGTAGGTCTTCGAGGCGTTCAACGGACCAATGGACCGCTGCCTCGGCATTTGACAGATACGGTTGGTCGAGGACAATCTCATCTATCTGCCCGCCAGCGCTAGCAGAGACGCCAACAACGCCTGGATAACACGCTGGCCAGGCAGGTCCAATTTCACCGCTCGGCGCTACTACGACAACAGTGGCCGACAACCGGGTTAGTTGGCGATCTAGAACCTCACCGCCGCTGCAAGCAACACCCGGTATTGCGAACCCAAGGAGCAGTACGACAGGACCAACAGTCCGTGCCTGTACAAGATCCAGCGCGTCTCCGACCGCTTCGAAGGACAGAGCCTTGTCGGAGTTGCCGACGCTGATCGCGACGATCCCTGGCGGCGGACGAATCTGGCCGAGCGCTGCGGCGACCAGCAAGCGACCCTGTGGCGGATCCTCATTTACGAGGAAGTCCTGCTCATACTCGCAGTCGACGGCGCAAAGACGCTCCGCTCGCTCCGGCTGCCTGATCGGGTTGGTGAAGGATAGATCCACGATGACGAGAAGACCCGAGAGGTCCTGAGCTAGTTGATCATCAAGATCGCCTGCCAGCTCGTTGACGACCACGACTGAGTTTGAGCCAGTACACGCACTCAGCACCACGAGACAGACGATCAGGGACCCGACCAATGCGCGAGCGTTCATATCGCCCCTGTCGGAGCGAGACAAAGCCTGACGAGCGCTGCCACCCGTCTGGTCAACGTTCGCTTACGCCGAGGTCGTCGGGACATGTGGTCAGGATCAGCTCCGGATCGATCCCAGCCTCCATGTACTCCTCAATTGCGTACGGTATTAGGGGTGCTGTTGAGTCCTTGAGAGCAACCTCTAGCGGTGCAATGTCTCGGGCTGGCCAGCCCTGTGCCCGAAGACACTCCGCCACGTACACCGCATCTGCATGGAGGAGCCTGGTTAGCTCCTCAGAGCGCTCGTTAAAATCAATGACCGATCCAGCAGCAATACCGTCGGCTACGCATCCGTTCTGCGCCTCCGTTTGCACCTCGGCTTGCTCCCTCGTATCGATGCCATAGGTTCGAAGCTCAAGACCGAACGTGTCAGTCACGACTTCAGCATCCCATCCGGCAGATCGCAGACACGCGGCAACAGCCTCCATCGAAGCTCGTTCGTCCAGGACCGGCTCCGCCTCAGTAGAGCCCGCGGTAGACGAACAAGCCGAGGATGCAATCATAAACGCGAGCGTTACACCCACCCATCGAGAGCGGGACCGTGCAGCGCTACAACCACTGAGGCTGCTCATGGACAACTCACCATAACACGTCCACCACCCTGGACATTCTCTGTCAGACATCAGTGACGTGCGCTGCAGAAGTAGGCGAGGCAAGAATCTGTCGGATGCGACCCTTACGTTCCGCGCTTCGGCTCAAGCGGCGGCCGCTAAGCAAGCCACTCGAGTCTATGTTCTGGTGGCGGAACGTAGAGCCCTACGAGAAGATCCTGGATTCGTATTGCCGTCTGCCGAATCAAGCAAACAGCCTCTTCGTTTAGTGATGTGTCGACCCTGAGCAGGTTGACGCTTGGGCGATAGGTCTTTCGCTTGTGGACTTGCTCGGGTTCGCCGTCTGCATTGACGTAGGGCGGGGCGTCGTCGGGGGTTCCGTCCACCGAAGGCATTTGGCTGCGGAGTCGATCTCGCGCGCGAAGGCGCGTGTCCACTACATGCAAGTCGTCGCACATGCACTCGACGAAAACGTGATGAGCACCTGCCTCGGACGCGATGGCGGCCAGCCTCTTGGGGAGAATCTCGTAATGGCTCGGAGCATCCACGATGACTGAAATGTGCGGAAGATTATCTCGGGTCAATTCGTAGAGCGACTCATATGCGGCCGCCCCCGAGAGGCTCCAGCTCGTTCCCTTCTGAAGACAGGCGCTCTTGACGACATCGAGATCGAATACCGCCGCGCCGAAATGCTGGGCAAGTCCTCTGGCTAGGGTCGACTTGCCAGTTCCCGGCGCTCCAGCCATCTGGATCAGTAGGGAAGTCAATCTTCTAGCCGATCCATAAGGATGCCTGCGTGTCGCAGGTTCGCAGGGGTGTTGAGATTAAGGGGCTTCTCGAGCACCACCGCACTGACCGTACAGGTCTTAGCGATACGTGACACAATTGGTCAGCTGAGTCGGGGCTGACACCATCGAGGTTTGGATGGGTCCCACCTGGTCGCTGCCCACGCTCCTGGCCGCAAAGGGCCTCATCGGATTTGAGCGGGCATGAGTTCAACGATGCCGACCGAATGGGCGGGGCCTGGACCCATCAGTGAACCCGGCACAGCAAGCACTATAATATCTGGGGATAGAGACCATTATATTCTTGGCATAAAGCGTTGTGGAACGCCGTGAGGCGTGAGGTGGACAACCGTTCTGTGCCTGGGCAGTTCATCTTGACTGGGTCTGCAACCCCTGACGATGACATTAATCGCCACACTGGGGCTGGCCGTTTCAGCTTCTTGAGAATGCGGCCCATGTCACTGTTTGAGTCTGGCGTCTCTAGTGGTGATGTCAGCTTGGACGCTCTGCTCAGCGGCGAGACCGAACAAGCAGCGGACCCGGGGGTGAAGGTTCCCGATCTCGCCGAGTGGATCACGAGAGGAGGATGGCCGAATAGACAATCCGCCGAGCCGCAAGCTGCGGCGAGGGCAGCGAAGGACTACCTGAAACAGGTAGTAACCACCGACGTGCCCACACTGGCAACGATCCGCAGCCCCGACACCCTCAACCGTCTGCTCACGGCTCTCGCTCGGTCAACCTCTCAAGACCGATCTATCGCCAAGCTGGCGAACGAACTTCGGGAGGATGGCAGCGGGCCTGACCGTGAGACCGTCAGCCGCTACATCGAGGCGCTGACGAGGCTGATGATTGTTGAGCCGCAGCCTTCGTGGGGTGACCACCTCAGGACCAAAGCTGCTGTGACTCGCCGTGAACGCTGGCACTTCACGTGCCCCTCTCTCGCCGTTGCTGCCCTTGGTGGGTCAGCCAGCAAGGTTCTGGAGGATATGAATACCTTCAGATTCCTCTTCGAGTCTCTCGTTGTTCGAGATCTGCGCGTGTACTCCCAGATCCACGACGGAGCCGTGAAGGGCTATCGAAACAACGCCGGAGTTGAGGTCGACGCCATCGTGGAGTTCTCCGATGGCCGCTGGGGGGCGTTCGAGGTGAAACTCGGTAGCGACCCAAACGTGCTTGACACCGCAGCGAGGAAGCTCGTGGACTTCGCAGCGAACGTTGACACGACGCACATTCAAAAGCCGTCGACGCTTGTCATCATCACCGGGTCGGGTTACTCGTACCGGCGCGATGACGGCGTTCACATCGTCTCAATCGCGACGCTTGGTCCATAGCCAATGCACAGGACAACCCAGAGTAGGCCTACTGATCCAAGGAGCCTGGTATCGCCAAGACCGAGTGGGAAGCAACAGCGATTGTCTGGATCATCGTCGCCGACTGAGACGGTCGCCCCAGTGTCGCTTGGTGCAGACTTCTAGAACCTCCCGAAA
>QIKW01000088.1 GCA_003231975.1 Acidimicrobiia bacterium | reverse complement strand
GTTGTGGGCGGGGCGACAGGGCCTCGACCACCAGTGACCGCGGGAGGGTCGGCCGTGCAGGCTGCAACAACCAAAGCAAGGCCTAACACAGGGGCTAGCCACGTGGCCTTTCGGAATTTGCTGATCACCGGGCGGCTATAGGAGTTCTGATTAGGCCCGGCTCGACCTCGCGCTGCAAGCGCAGCGCAACCGCGGCTGCCGCGAACATGGTGAAGAGCTGATCCGGCATCATTAAGTAAAACGGCATTTGCGTGAGGCCGATGATCAGCGTGACATGGGCCCAGATCCCAGCCGTCGAATGCTGCTTGCGGGTAGTAACTGCCAGGTTGACCATGGTTCCGAAGAACCCCACCAGGCCAACAAAGCCGTGGGAGAACAAGGCGAACCAGATCTGGCCGTGGGTGCCAACCGACGGCAGCTTGAGCCGCTCATTTGGCCTTGGCGCGCCCCATCCAAACAGCGGCCTCTCGGCCGCTCCTTCGATGGCCGCTATTGCGAGGGTGGCGCGGTCGGCATTGGAGTGAGGGGTTTCAAGCCGGGTTGTGATTAGCCCTCCGAGCGGTGTTACATACAGCACCACAGCTAGCACCAGGATGCCCCAGAGGCCCTGGATCACCAGCTTCTTCTCGCCTGCGGCGCCAAACCGGATAGCGGCATAAACAAGGCCAACTCCCAGGCTCAGCCAAAGGCCTCGATTGAGGGAGATGATGGCTGGAACCACTGCGGCCATCATCATCAGCCGGATCAACTTGTGGGGGAGGCCAACCCGCTTGTCGTAAAGCGAGATGAAGGCGAACGGCGTGAGCAATGCCAGCATTGAGCCCCAACCGTTTGTGTAGTTGAAGGGAGCCTTCGGTCTCGGAACCGGGAACCCGATGATGTCCTGAACTTGGGCGAAGCTTGGTGTAACCAGAACCTCGATCAACTCGTTTTCCAACAACGCCGCTGGCATCACGTAGTAGAGGGGGGCCCTAAAACTGAGTTCTCCAACTACGAAAGCCAGATAGCCGCCAACAACAACCGCCATCCACAAGATGGTGAGGCTTCGCACGACGCGCCATACGTCAACCCCATTGCGTCCGTTGAGGATGTATAGAAGAAGGACCGCGGCCGCTATGTAATAGCCGAATCTCAGCACCCACCCGGACAGGCGGGGAACCGTATCGATGCTGAGGACCGACCCAACAACGGCCACCATGAACACCAACCACCAGCCGGAACCCTTGGGCACCACCAGGTTGCGTCGCCGTATCAGCGATGCCGCCATTGGCATTGCCAGGATCACCCACATGAAGCCGCTCAAGCCCAATACAAACCACAATGGGAACGCGGCAAACATCAGCCCAACCGGCCAGTACGGCAGCGGGGCGTCCACCTCAACCCGTCGAACGCGGCGGGCGACTTCAGGGGCAACCATCAGGCTTACGAGCTCTCCGCAACAATCATGCCGATCACGTCGGCCCCAACGCGCCGCAGTTGTTCAATCGACTCTTCAACGCCACCGCGAGTGGCTCGGCTGGGTTCGATCACAATCACTGTGCCCTCGCACAGCCGGGCCAGATCTACCGCGTCGGCGTTCTGCATCACCGGCGGAGCCTCAAAGATGACAAGGTCGAATTCTGATCGAACAGCAGACACCAGCCGCCCCAAACCCTCACCTTGAAGCAGACGGGCGGGCTGGTCAACCGGCGAGCCAGCCGACAACAACCTGAGGTTGGCGATGCCAGCAACGGACTGAAGCGAGCCCGCGAAGTGGGCATTTCCGCTAAGCACGTCGCTGAGCCCAACCTCATTTGGGAGGTCGAACCGCTCGTGGAGACTGGGTCGTCGAATGTCGGCACCGACCAGAAGGGTACGTCGTCCCGACCTGGCGGCTGACGCGGCCAGGTTGGCGGCAACAGTGGTTGCCGACTGTGGGTTGTTTGTGCCTGCAACCAGCACAACAGATTTGTCTGATTGGTCGAGGCTGAAAAGCAGGCTTCCCTGCACCCTCCGGTAGGCCTCGTCGGAGTCGCTGTTCAATTCAGCGATGCCGCTTTCGGAGTCTCTCCGGAACAGGCCACCTCCAACCGGAACCTCACCCAGCAGCGGAACACCCATGCTTGACAATTCGGTAGAGGTGTCTCGGAAGCGATCGTCTCCTCGGTCCAGCCGGAAGGCCAGGCCCACACCTGCGAGAAGGCCAACAAGTGCTCCGCTAACCAGCCCCAGAGGGGCCGGGAAGCCAGACTCAGACTCTGGCAGCACGGCAGTGTCAAGCACAACACCGGGGTCGATGCCTATGGCGTTCACGTTGGCCAGCTTGAGCCCGATGCCCTGAAGCTCCTGAGTCTTTGACAAAGTTTGAAACTCCAGAGCCCGGATCGCGACCTCGTCTCCGCGTGCCGCTCCAATTTCTTCAGCAAGCAACGCGAGGTCAGCCACTACTTGCATTTCTCGAGCCAGCAGCTCTTCGCGAGTCTCATCGTCGGCGGGCAAATCACCCAGCTTCAACCCAATGCCCTGAAGCTCCTGGGTCCTGGCCAAGATTCGAAACTCCAGAGCCTGGATTGCCACGTCGTCCCCGCCCGCTGCTCCAATTTCTTCAGCAATCAAGTCAAGGTCGGCGATCAGTTGCGCTTCACGAGCCAACAACTGACCGCGGGACTCTTCAGTGGTTGACAGCCCGGAATCTCGACGGAAGTCGAGGTAGGCATGAGCCGCCGCATTTGCCAAATCTCTGGACCGTTCCGCCCTAGCCGAGGCCACCGCGAACACTAGGATTTGTGAGTCACTTGGAACAGAAACGGTGATCTGCTCGCCCGCAAGCTCAACATCATCAATTGGAACAACCACAGCCGTGGCTGCCTCTTTCACTGCCGGGTCATCAAGATCTTCCACCCCAAGAGTTTCAGAAGCCTCGATCAATGCCAGCGCTCGTCCAGCGATCCTCTCTGATGAGGCAATAATCCGCTCGTTCGTCGTGCTGACCTGACGGGTGATGTCGAGGTTTGGGTCGTCTCCAGCTACAACCAGGGCCCGCACCTCGACCCTTGATTCTGAAACGAATTCGCCTTCCTGTAAACCAAGGAAGGCCAAACCAAGAACAGCTCCAACCAGCGTTGCGCCTGCAATAACCGGCCACCACTTCTTCAGCGCCGTTGTGTACTCCGACAGGGGCACAACGCTTGAAGACGCCATCTAGGCGCTCGCCAGCTCTAATGCTTGAACGATCTGCTTGACGCAGTCACGAAGCGGCTTGGTTGTGTCAACCGATATCTCGGCGCTCACTGGTGCTTCGTATGGGGCCGAAACTCCGCTGAACTCGGGGATCTCACCAGCCCTGGCCTTTGCGTAGAGGCCCTTGACGTCTCGGGCTTCGCACACCTCGATTGGGGTGTTGACAAAGACCTCAACAAAGCTGCCATCGGGATGCAGATCTCTGACCTGCTTGCGGTCGGCAAGGTAGGGGGAAATGAACGCGGTAAGCACCACAACCCCGGCGTCTTGAAACAGCCTGCAAACCTCGCCGATTCGACGGATGTTCTCGGTGCGATCCTCGGGCGCGAACCCAAGATCCCTGTTTAGACCGAACCTCACGTTGTCTCCGTCAAGAACGTACGCCGCAATTCCGTTGCGAATCAAGGCTTCCTCAACCGCGAAAGCCAGTGTTGACTTGCCCGAGCCCGAAAGGCCGGTGAACCAAACGGTTGCGGATTTGTGTCCGAGGTTCGCGGCGCGCTGCTCTGGGGAGACCCGGCCCTTGGCCCTCACAATGTTGGCAGAAACTGGCTGCTCAACCACGAAGGAAGCCACGCTCGCCAAGCACTTTCAGGATCTCGCTGACGCATTCGTCAACGCTCTGCACCGAAGTGTCTATTCTCACATCGGTTGTGACCGGCCGCTCATAGGTAGCCGAAACGCCGGGGAACTGTGGGATCTCGCCTCGGTCAGCCGCTTCGTACAACCCGTCGGGATCTCGCTGTCGGCACACCTCAATCGGAGTGTCGACAAAGACCTCAAGATACTTCTCTGACCCAACCAGCTCTCGGGCCCGCTCTCGCACGGAAGCCTTCGGGGCAACAATTGCAGCAATTGCGATCAGACCCTGGTTGTTGGCCAGGCGGGCAACTTCGGATACACGCCTGAGGTTCTCAGAACGCTCCTGGGCGCTGAAGCCAAGATCACGGCTGATGCCCATGCGGATGTTCTCACCATCGAGGCGAATGGAAACCTTGCCTCGGTCGAACAGCTCACGTTCAAGAGCAGTGGCAATGGTGGACTTGCCTGCGGCCGAGAGGCCGGTGAGAAGAACCGTGCAGGGCTGCTGGCCAAAACGAATGGCTCGTTCCTTGCTGGTGATTCCAGACAGCTGCCGGGTAAGGGTGGAGTCGGGCTGGCGATCCCAATTTGAGGAAGCGCCGCGAATCATCCCGGCGGCAACAGTTTCGTTCGTGAGCCGGTCGACCAGGATGAAGCATCCGGTTTGGCGGTTCACGTCGTAGGGGTCAAAGAGCAGCTCGCGGTCTGAACTGACAGTGCACAGGCCAATGTCGTTCAGCCCGAGAGTGTTTGCGTCTTCTTCCTCAAGGGTGTTGATGTCAACCCGGTGTCGAATGGTTGTGACCGAGCCGTTGCTGATGCCGTTCACCGACTGGAGCATGTACTGCCTGCCAGTTTCAAGCTCGGTTTCAGACATCCAAACCAGCATCGCGTCGACGTCTCCCGAGCGGGTGGGGCGAGAGTTGGCTTTGGCCAGAACATCGCCTCGGCTGACGTCGATCTCGTCGCCAAGCGTGACCGTCACCGCCAGCCCGGGGCCAGCTACTTCGAGGTCGCCGTCGAAGGTGACTATGCGTTCTACTGTTGATTTGACCCCCGATGGCAGCGAGATCACTTCGTCGCCCGGCCGGAGGACACCCGAAGCAATGGTGCCTGCGAAGCCGCGGAAATCGAGGTTCGGGCGTACAACCAGCTGCACCGGCATTCTGAAGTTCTCAATGTCGATCCCGACTTCAACATCCACCGTCTCAAGGTGTTCCATTAACGGGGGCCCCGAGAACCAAGCAAGGTTGTCTCCTGCATCCACCACGTTGTCTCCAAGCAGGGCAGACATCGGCATGAAGTAGGGATTGATCAGTTCAAGGCCCTTCGAGAAGTCTCGATACTCCTCACAGATCTCGTTGAAACGCGGTTCGGACCACTCGACCAGGTCCATCTTGTTCACAGCAACAACCACGTTGCGGATGCCAAGCAGGCTGGCAATGAAACTGTGCCGCTTGGTTTGGGCCAGGACCCCGTAGCGGGCGTCGATCAGGATTATTGCCAGCTGGCAAGTTGACGCTCCGGTAACCATGTTGCGGGTGTACTGCTCGTGACCTGGCGTGTCAGCAATGATGAATTTGCGCCTGGCGGTTGAGAAGTAGCGGTAGGCAACGTCGATGGTGATGCCCTGCTCTCGTTCGGCCTTGAGGCCGTCCATCAGCAGGGCCAGATCGATCTCTTCACCCGCGGACCCAACAGTTGTGGAGTCTGCTTCGAGGCTGGCCAACTGATCTTCGTAGATCATCTTGGAATCGTGCAGGAGCCGCCCTATGAGGGTGGACTTGCCGTCGTCGACGCTGCCACAGGTTAGAAAGCGAAGCAGATCCTTGCGTTCGTGTTCACTGAGGTAGGCCTCAATGTCGCTTGCGATGAGCTCAGATTGGTGCGACATCAAAAATACCCTTCTCGCTTCTTTTCTTCCATGGAACCCGACTGGTCGTAGTCGATCACCCGACCCTCGCGCTCGGACCGGGTGGCCAGCAGCATCTCTTGAATAATCTCAGGCAGGGTGTCGGCTGTTGACTCTACGGCGCCGGACAAGGGGTAGCAGCCAAGGGTGCGGAACCGAACAGACCGAAGCTCTGGCTCTTCGCCTTCTTCAAATCGGAAACGGTCGTCGTCGACCATGATCAGCACGCCGTCGCGCTCGACCATAGGGCGAGGGGCCGAGTAGTAGAGCGGAACGATCGGGATCTCCTCGAGGTGGATGTACTGCCATACATCAAGCTCGGTCCAGTTGCTGATTGGGAAGACCCGAATGCTCTCGCCCTTGTTGACCCGGCCGTTGTAGAGATTCCACAATTCGGGCCGTTGGTTCTTGGGGTCCCATCGATGGTTCTTGTCACGGAAGCTGAAGACCCGTTCCTTGGCTCGCGATTTCTCTTCGTCTCGACGGGCTCCGCCGAAAGCGGCGTCGTAACCACCGGCAGAAAGCGACTGCTTGAGCGCCTGGGTTTTCATGATGTCTGTGTAGTTCTTGGATCCGTGATCGAATGGGTTGATGCCGTCGGCAATGCCGTCGGGGTTGGAGTGCACAACCAGGTCGAAGCCCATTTCTTCGGCTTGGCGATCCCGGAACGCGATCATCTCACTGAACTTCCAGGTGGTGTCGATGTGGAGCAGGGGGAACGGAATCTTTCCCGGATGGAAGGCTTTACGAGCAAGGTGCAGCAGCACCGAAGAGTCCTTCCCGATCGAGTACAGCATCACTGGTCGCTCAAATTGGCTGACCACCTCACGAATGATGTGGATGCTTTCGGACTCAAGCTGTTTCAGGTGCGTGAGCCGCAGCTCCGGTGGAAGCGTCAGCGTTGCCATTGTCCCTCCGAGGGGTACGTCGAAATGTTTAGATCGGCCGGTGAAGGTGTTTGATGAACCGCCTGACCATTGGTGAGCAGAAGTGTGCCAGCTCAGCGACGACTAGCCGACCTAATCCCGCCGAAATGAGCCCAACGGCTCGCACTGCGTTGGGTGAGTTTGCGACTGGCATCCGTCAGGCGCAGGCCGAACCCTCAGGAACAGCGCCCGGAACAACGCCGACTTGGGTGGTCGTTGTTGACGGCACCGTTGTGGTTGGTTGAAGGACCGACCCGGCAAGCGCCATGATGGGCCGCTGAGATTCAGCCATCCCGGCAAAGTTGCCGCCGGTTATGAGAACCACGCTTGACACGTTTTCATCAACCTCAACGACCGGGTCAGCAGCCAGGAAACTGATCAGCAGGGCCGCCCCTTCAGCCTGATCGCTTGGGTAACGAACAACCGTGTCGGCCCGAGCCGCAGCATTGCCAACCTCGACAACCTCGAACCCCACTTGGATTAGGCTGTCTCCGGTTATTCCTGCTTGGCCTGCGATGCCGCTGCCGTTGAACACCGAGATGGCACGAACCGCGGGCGCCAGAGTGGTAGTTGTTTGCGAAGCTTCCGGCGCAGCGATCGAGTCAGTGAGACCCCGGAAGATGTTCAGGATCGGCTGGGCCTCGTCGATCTGAAGTTCCAGCACAGCGGCACCCTCAGATGTGCGGAAGTCAGCAACCGGCAGCGAGTGACCAATGATCCGGTCGCTCCCAAGCTCTCCAAAGGTTCTGGCCAGTGTCAGCAAGTCGCCCGGCTCGATCGACCGGTCAATCACCAGGTTGGACCCGCCAACGCTGAGAAGGGAATTGATCTTGCCAAGCGAGGTGAAGTCGACCTGCACGGCTGCTGTGTCGACCACTCGGCGAAGGAAGTACTGCTGGCGAGTGGTTCGACCGAGGTCGGCCGATGGATCTCGGCGCCAAACTCCGTCTTCGAAAAATTCAAGGTTGCGGCTTCTAGCGAACGCCAACGCCTCGAAACCGTTGAGAGTCTGGCAACCGGCACTGGAAACGTTCAGCCCCGAATCGGCGTCTCGCATTGGGCGGTCGAACCAGATGGCGACGCCGCCCAACTCGTCGACAATGTCCTGAAAGCCGACGAAGTTAACTTCGGCGTAGTGATTTATGTCGATCCCGAAGTAGTTCTCGATGGTGTCAACCAAGCGCTGTTCGCCGTTCTCGGTGTTGAACGCAGTGTTTATTCTTCCCAGCCTGCCTGTTCCCGCGATTGGCACATACAGATCTCGAGGGATCGAAACGAGGTTGATGATCTGGCCCGCCGGATCAACCCTGGCAATCAGCATCGTGTCTGTCCGTTTACCGGCAGGAAGTTCTGAAGGGTCACCTCCGATAAACACCCCGGCATTTGGCGAGTTCTCATCAATCCCCTCGCGGCTATCGGTGCCAACGAGCAGCCAATTCGAGGCCTCACCGTCCGGGGCCTTTTCCACCGCTGCGATCTCAACGGTGTCTATTGCCTCGAACTTGTTGAGGCCCCACGCCAGCACACCCGCCGACGCAAGAGTGAGAAACGTTGCTATCACGCCAAAGGTCAAGAGGATGCGCTCAATCCAGTGCCGTCGGTACCGCAGCAGCTGGCGACGGGGTGGCGAATCTGCGCCGGGGGCAGCGGCTGAGGTTGGTTCTGAGGTTGGTCTACCCCGTTGGCGACGAGGTGGCGGCTGACCGGGCTGCATGGCGTTCACAAAGCTAGCGCTGCCCGCGGCCCTGGCCGCGGCAGGCCGTCGTACGGAAGCTTGTCACCGAGATTTGATCGACGCCCCTGCGTCAGTCAGGCACCCCGGTAATGCCAGACGAACTTCCCGCCTAAGGGGCCTAGCGAATAGGTGGAGGACTCGATTGGCTGATTCGCCTCGCTGACTCGGCGAACAACGAATTATCACATTGGTCGGTGCGCCTATCGGCGCACCTCCTAACCTAACGAGCAGGCGGTTTTGGCTCCTTTGGAAGGCCGAGGATTCGCTCGCCAACGATGTTTCGCTGAATCTCGGCCGTGCCTCCCCAGATTGTCTCGGATCGGCTGAAGAAGAACGCGGCCTGCATTTCATTGACCGGATAGCCAGCCTTGCCTCTTCGCCTGCTTGGGTTGGAGCTGGCCGGATCGTGGCTGCCGTCAAGGACCAGCGCCTGAACACCGGCGATGTGGGTCCAGAGTTCCATCACTTCTCTGTGGTACTCAGACCAGAACATCTTGTTGGTTGCACTGAGGGCCGCCACGCCTGGGTCCTTCTTTTGGTTGAGCCGAGCCGTGAGGCTGCGGAGCCCGTTGATCCTCATGATCTGCACCTTGGTGTGAGCCTGTGCCAGGCGTTGGCGGATCATCGGGTCGGTCAACTTTCCGTTGGCCCGTGCCTCTTCAATTATCGCATCCAGTTCCAGTTCGAACCGTCGGTGCGAGGTGGTTGCGCTGGTTCCCCGCTCGAAACCAAGGGTGGTCATTGCAACCTTCCAGCCGTTGTTTACCCCACCAACCACCTGGTCTCGTCCGCACTTCGCGTCGGTGAAGAACACTTCGCTGAACTCACCCGAGCCATCTACCTGTTCGATTGGTCTGACCTCAACCCCTGGCTGATCCATCGGCACAAGCAGGTATGAAATTCCGGCATGCCTCGAAACGTCGGGATCAGTGCGAGCCAGCAAGAATACGTAGTCGGCGCCGTTGGCTCCCGTTGTCCAGACCTTCTGACCATTGATCAGCCACTCGTCGCCGTCCAGACGGGCCTTGCACTGAAGGGATGCCAGGTCAGAGCCTGCCTCCGGTTCGGAGAACCCCTGGCACCACTTAATCTCGCCTCGCAAAATCCCTGGCAAGAACTCCCTTTTCTGCTCCTCCGTGCCCCACTGCAATATGGTTGGCCCAACCAACGTGTCGCCGAAAAAGTCGCCGCGCATCGGGGCTCCCATCTTGGCGAACTCCTCGTTCAGCACAACCGACTGCATCGTCGACAGGCCCTTGCCGCCGTACTCCTGGGGCCACGACGCGCAGATCCAGCCGCCCTCGAACAGCTTCTTCGGCCAGTCAACATTGAAACTGGCTCGAGCCTGGTCTGACATGTCGAAATCAGCCTGACCCCAACCGTCTGGCAAGTTGTCTCTAAGCCAGTTGCCAATGTGTGTGCGGAAAGCTTCTGCTTCTGGCGGGTATGCGAGGTCCATGACTCAATCTTGACCGAGCGGTCAAGATTTTCCAAACCGCGGCGCCAACCAAAGGAACTAGCGTCAAGAGCAACAGGGTTTCGAAGGGAGAGCAATGCCAAACTCAGGTGACCTGTCGATGGGCGACGATGGCGAGTTGCGCTGTTGGTGGGGAGCAAGCACTCCCGACTACATCCGCTACCACGATGAAGAGTGGGGAAGGCCAACTGTCGACGAACGAACCCTGTTTGAAAAGATTTGCCTTGAGGGCTTCCAGTCCGGGTTGAGCTGGATCACGATCTTGCGCAAGCGGGAAGGTTTCAGGAAGGCATTCGCCAACTTCGACGCCGCAACGGTTGGCGAATTCGACGACGTAGATGTTGAGAGGCTCTTGGCCGATGCCGGAATTGTTCGCCACCGGGGAAAGATCGAAGCCACCATCAACAACGCCCGCGTGTTAACCGGTATGCACAAGAACGACGAGTCGCTTGGCTCCTTGCTCTGGTCTTTCGAACCAAGCGCTCAATCGGCCCCGGCTGGCAATGCTGATGTGGCTGCGGTTACCGATGGTTCAAAGGCCCTTGCGAAGGAGCTGAAGAAACGAGGCTTCAAGTTCGTTGGGCCAACCACGGCCTACGCCGCCATGCAGGCCATGGGTGTTGTGAACGACCACATCGATGGCTGCTGGGTTCGCCAGGCCTGCCTAGAAGACCGCGCCAACATCACGATTCCCTGACAATTTCAGAAATAGGCCGCCAGAACCACTGGATCTAGGCCGAAGTCCTAAAGAATTGGGTACTTCTGACCGTTGGGGTGCCATGAACGAGCCCACGATGTTGGCCAGGCGCCTGGTTCAGCAGCTTGGCGGCGATCTAGACCGCGTCCTTGGTGTCGACGAGGGCCAAACTGAGACGCCGCTTGCAACCCGCCAGGAAACCGGAGTTGAACTGCGTCAGGTGGCCGGGCTGACCGCAGGCGCATCAATGCGGCTGACCGATGGGATGTACCAGTTCGGCCAGTCTGCGGCAAACGATCGTGGTCTAAACACGGGCCAGCCTGAAGAGATCGGATTTTCCCTAACCGTACGAGGCACCGAAACCTGGATTGAAACCGGCGGCGGCCTCGTCACGTTGGACGGGGAGTCACTTACCGAAACAACGAAGGTGGGCGACTCCGTCATCGAGGTGGGCTCGGCCCGATTCGTAGTGGCAATTCCACGCAGACCAGAGCGCCGCAAACGACCCAGAAACGCACAGTCAGCAAGCGAAATGACGGCTCAACTGCCTCCTATCGAGGTCCCAGACTTGGCCGATGTCGACAAGACATCGCAAAGGAGCTTGCCGTCGATCCTCGGAGTGCTGCGCGGCAATCAGGTAAACCCGATGGCGGAGCAGTTGGCAAAGCTGGTGCGAACTCGTCGGGCGGAAGACCTGGACAGGCTGAGAAGCTGCCATCCTGATCCCGAGGAGATCCTTTACCGGGCGAAGAACGGCCGCACGATGGCCTGGGACCGCCTGGCGGCTCACCCCTTGTTCGCCCAGGTCTCTATTGCGATTGGTGATATGCCTTGGCGGCCAACCTTTGACCGGCCAGATCGAATCCCCACCAACGCGGCCGACGGGTTCAGGCATCTGCTTTCTGCTCCTTCGGTTCCGCTGACAGCCGACCTGCGCCGCGGGCCGCTCGGCATTGTTGGGAGCCGTCCCGCACGCCTGGCTGTTGCTCGCCACGTGATGACCTCGCTGGCAACCTTGTCGCCACCCGAAGCTCTTACATTGGCTGTGATGGCCGACGAAGAGCGGGCTACGGATTGGGGGTGGGCCGACGCGCTGCCACACAACCTCGGTGGCAACGAAGCCGCGCTTCCGGTGTTTCTGGTTGACGGGCTTCACCATCTCGCCGATTCATCAATTGAAGAGTCGCTGGCCAACGGCGAAGAATTTGGCTGCATCTTCCTTGGCGACGACATGCATCAGATGCCAGGGACATGCAGTTCGGTTTTGCTGATCGACGACAATGGCAGCGCGGTTGTGATCGACAACACAGACGGAACCTCAACGATGGGCACCACACCGCTTGGCATCAGCGCAGACCTTGCCGCTTCTGCGGTTCAGTGGCTCAGGACGCTCGCAACCAGGCAACTGAGCAGCCGCCGTACTTGATCACCGGTTGCCGCTAGGCGGAACTGCCTGCCACCCTCTTCTTGGTGGGATTCGGCAGACCGACCGCCACAGCCGAATTGGCCCACTCAGGCCACCGGGCCCGGCTCTTCTCGGCCAGCCGGTGCATCAGGGCCACAGCAGCCGGATCGTCGTCGCCGGGGCGAGTTTCCACCACGCCGTCTTTAATCATGGCCTCAATGATCGCCCGGCCCAGATCGGTGCGAACAACAGTGAGCGTCCAGTCTGTTTCGTTGCCGATTCCCCCGGTTGAAATGTCGGCGTGCTCGGCCGCAAAGTCCGGGCACAGGGTGCAGCCTTCCCTGGTCCATGCGTGGCACTCCTTCAGGTTGATCTCGTGATAGTCACCGTTCTTCATCCAGACCTGGAACACCCCCTTGATGTTCATCTTCACGATGTCTTCTTTTGCCAGGCCGTACTTAAGAAGGAACAGTTCGTCGAACATCGAATCGTCGAAGCTCTTCGAGCAAAGCAGGCCGATGTTGAGTTTGATCGGCTTGCCAACCTTGCCGACCTTGCGGTGCCACATCACTGGCCCAATTGAGGTCTGGCAGCTCATTCCAACCAGCGCAAGGCTCTCCAAGCCTCTTTCTTTGGCCTCGTCGAAGGCCATGGTGTTGGCAGAGTAGGTGTAGCGACTTCCAGCTCCTGCCAACACTTCGGCTGCGTTCGTGGCCACAGCCGGCTTTGCCTTCCAACCGCCGCTGCCCCCTTCGAGGGTTGAGATCAGCGCCCCATCAATGATGTTGTTATCAAGGCACCAGATCAGGATGGCAGACACCAGGCCACCGTCTTGGCCAGCGTCATAAACCGCATCGTCCTTCGCTCGGACCAGAAGAATATCTTTGTAGATTCCGCTCATCTCGCCAGGCTCACGGCTCCGGCCAAAGATGTGTTCGTCTGCCTCGGTTTCCCAGTCACCAAAGCGGGGGCAGGCCCGCGTGCACGACGTGCAACCCCGCACGCCGTGGCCACAGTCTGTTAGGCCAAGCTCTTCTTCGAGATGAAACGGCTTGTACTGTCCCGGCTCGTGTTTGTAGCCAATCACATCATGGGGGCAGGCAATCACGCAGCCCGCACACCCCGTGCACAACCCGGAGGTGATGACCTCTTCGTACAGTTCCTTCCACTGGAACTTCCAGCGAGGTGGT
Organism: Acidimicrobiia bacterium; assembly: GCA_003231975.1. Classification (GTDB taxonomy): domain Bacteria; phylum Actinomycetota; class Acidimicrobiia; order Acidimicrobiales; family SZUA-35; genus SZUA-35. The sequence continues at coordinate 680 of QIKW01000088.1, read as the reverse complement.
TTGGCCGCCTTCACAGAGCCTGTGTCGGTCATAGCGGTGACGCTACTGGCTGTCGCCTCAATCACAAGAATCGATTGAGGCGACAAGCCCGACAAAGCAAGGGTGCCGGGGCCGCACATATTTTGTTGTCAAGTGGCTGTGGTATTGCTAGGTGCCGTATTGCCCCGGGTGGTGTGGCTTTCGGGGGTGCGGTATTCGCGTGCTGGTGTTGCTGGTGTTTGCTTGTTGGGCGTGGCTGGCTGGGCTGTGGTTGGGATCAAGGGTTAGGCGGCTGCGGGTTCGGGCTGGTCGGGTTGGCGGTGCCTGGTTTGGTGATGCCCGGGTTTCGGTTGTTCGGATTCTGGCTGCCCGGATTCCGGGGTTCGGTGTTTCTGCCGGTCGGGCTGTCGCCGGTCGGGTTTCTGCAGGTGGGGCTGGTCTTTGGGTTTGGTTCTTCGTTTGGTGGTGACGGTTTGACCGTTCGGGGTGGTGAAGATCCAGTTGTTGTTTCGTTGACTGGTTTGCCAGTGTTGCTGATGCAACAGGTGGTGGTGGCCGGTGCAGAGCGGGAGAAGGTTGTCGATGTCTGTGAGACCGCCGTCAATCCATTGGTTGATGTGATGTATCTCACACCATTCGAACGGGACCCCACAATCAGGATGAGCACAGCCCCCGTATTCAGCTTTCAAAGCCCGACGCTG
>QIKW01000262.1 GCA_003231975.1 Acidimicrobiia bacterium | reverse complement strand
CCAGACAACGTCACCGTCACACCCTCAATACCAGCCTCGCCAGCATCCTGAGCGCCATCATTATTGTCATCTTCAAACACCGAACCCGAAACGCCGCCAATCGGGACCTCGGCAAAGTTGTTTCCTACAGATGAGTCCCCTAGCCCAAGCGTCACGGTGTGTTCGTCGTTCAGAGTATTCGTGGCGTTGGTGCCAGCGGTGTCGATCCCGTCGGTGTACCCGACCGGTTGCGACTCGGTTACCGTGTAGGTCCCAGCCGCGACATCTGGGAACGAGTACGTTCCATCGGGGGCAGTGACAGCATTTGCCGATACCGGATTGCCGGCAAGGTCTGTGCCGCTCAAAGTCACCGTCACACCACCCAGCCCGGTGTCGCCAGCCCCTGGATCGAACGAGCCGTCATTTCCAGGATCAGCGAACACGGTGCCGCTGATAGTGCCGAGCGGAGGAGCAAGTCCAAAGTCGGCTGTGAGATCACTTGTCGTTGACAGGGTGATGGTTCCCGAACTGTTGTCGGGCGAACCGGTGCCGGTGTCTCGATCGAAGGTGTTGCTGTACCCCGCGGGGACATCTGAAATAACAACGCTGTAGTCCCATGGCGGAAGCTCAGCGAAGACATAGTTGCCGCTGCTGTCGGTGGTTGTGGTTCCGAGGGGCAGGCCGTCCTGGCCAAAGAGCGTGACTGTTACGCCGCCAATTCCGGGCTCACCGGCATCTTGAACTCCGTCGCCATCAATATCGGTCCACACTCTGTCGCCGATCTCCATGGCCCCCACGCATACGGTGAAAACGTTGATCCTTACAGCGTGGTTGTTGGAGACACCAACGTCGGTGTTGGTCATGGGTGCTGCGAAGCTACCCGCTGGCCAGCTTCCGCCTGCCGCCACAAGACGGGCTGAATCTGCTGCCTGATCATCGGGTCCGTTGGAGTAAGCGAAGCTTACGGAGGTGACCGGATCCAGCGTGGAGAGCGTGACCGTTCCGGCCGCGTCAGCGGGATTTAGGTTGCCGTTGACCGTGTCGTTGAATGGCCCGCCCGCCACCCTGAACAGCCCATTTGCCGGATCATTGAGAGTAATGGTCGGGGATCCCGGGGTGCCTGTCGTACCGGTGAATCCAACGGGAACTCCGTTGCGTAGAGCCGACAACAGGATCTCGTCCTGAAACGAGTCGTGCGGCGTAGCGTTACCGGCTACCTGATTACCGACGAAATCGATGTCGCCAATCGAGAAGTCGGGAATCAGCACGGGAGCCGAGAAATCAAGATTGAAGGTGACGTTCTGGTCAGAGTTCAACGAGGTCATGACCAACGTCAGGAAGCCAGCACCATAGGCACCGTCAGTCCTGGTATAGATGGGGCCGTCCCAGTTGACAATCGGCAGGTTCACGAGAGGGTTGTCGGCGTCCTCATTCATGTTGTCGGGGTCATCAATAGACATTGTCATGTCCACGCCGCTGCCGCCTAGGTTGGCGTAGGTCCTCGACAAGCCAGTGTTTTGGATCGAATCGTCCCATACGATTCCTCCCGCCGCGCCCCAGGTGAGCGTGTTGGCCGTAGTCCCGGCCGGGCACAGCCCGTCTGAGACTGCTCCGGCCGGTGACTCAACAACCGCCAGTGTTGCCCCGAAGAGCATCAACGCTGCTAGCCATGTGACTACTTTCCCAACTGAAAACTTGACTCGTTCCAGCACGCTTCAACCACCTTTTCATGACAGTGTCGGCCCCACGTTGTTGCCGCACCGTGTTGTTTCTAGAACCAAGCATCGACATCTGTGGGCGGGCCTTGAGAAGATTCCGGTCAGCCCCGATGTTCTTGACCGAGCAATCACCGGTACCGCTACCTACACCACCTTCCGGGGAGCGAACCACCGCGGGGGAACCGATCAGGAAAGAGGTGCCGATGTTCGAAGATGGCTGCGGAGTCCAGTGGCCAGAAATTCGACAGAATGTGGTGACACCGGTCTCACAATGAGCCACACTGTGGGGAGATCCAACACTGGCCGTGGCAACGCGCCCTGATGGGTTCCCTCTTTCGCCAAGAAATTGTCAGCAACAGTTCAGTGGCAATTCTGTCATTCCTCTGGAGAACCGATGGCCGCAGCTCCTCAATCGCCAAGACTTACCGAGCAGGTCTCCGAGGACCCGTTGCTGGTGGTTGAAGACCTCCGAACCCACTTCAAGGTTGAGGCCGGGATGGTCAAGGCGGTGGACGGAGTCAGCTTCACCCTTGATCGGGGAAAGACCCTTGGCATTGTTGGCGAGTCTGGCTCTGGCAAAACGGTTCTCGCCCGCTCAATTATGCGGCTGAACGTGTCTCCCAACGCAATCACCACTGGTTCGGTTCGGTATAACGGCGAAGAACTGGTTGGCAAATCGGCGAAGCAGATGCAGAAGCTCTGGGGCGTTGAGATGGCAATGGTGTTCCAGGACCCCATGACCTCGCTGAACCCGCTGGTGAAGGTTGGTCGCCAATTGACAGAACACCTTCGTTACCACCTCGGCGTCTCCAAGAAGGAGGCGCGGCTGAACGCAATTGAGCTGCTGAAGAGTGTCCGCATCCCAGAGCCCGAGAATCGGTTCGGCGTTTACCCTCACGAAATGTCGGGCGGGATGCGCCAGCGAGTGTGCATCGCCAGCGCGCTGGCCTGTGGCCCAAAGATGCTGTTCGCCGACGAGCCAACAACAGCCCTTGACGTAACCGTGCAACATCAGATCCTCAACCTGCTTCAGAAACAACAAGAAGACCGTTTCATGACAATGATTCTGGTTACCCACGACCTCGGCGTCGTCGCCGGCCGAACCGACGACATTGCAGTGATGTATGCAGGCCGGATGGTAGAGAAGGCGCCAACCAAGCATCTATTCGCAGACATGCGCCATCCATACACCGAAGCCCTGTTCCGCTCCATTCCAAAAACAAGCAACCCAAAACACACCCGGCTCAGCGCCATTGCTGGCAGGCCGCCCGATTTGATCAACCCTCCACCCGGGTGCAAGTTCTCGCCCCGCTGCCCCTATGTGCAAGATCGGTGCCGCAGCGAAGAACCCCAGCCGCAACCGGCAGCGGCGCCAGGCCACAGTTTCTCATGCCACTTTCCTGTTGGCACCCCCGAGAGCCGGGCCGCCTTCGATGCCAACTTCGAGGCGGGCCTGCCCCAAACCCTGGCCGCCGCAGGCGAGATAGTGGCCACAGAAGAGTTGGTCGAAACTTCGGGAGCGGTTAACTAATGGCCGGTTCGGGAAAGGCCCACCTCCGCACCGACGCCGAGAACCTGCTTCAGGTGGAAGACCTAACCGTTGAGTTCCCCATTGGCAAAGACAGGGTCGTCTATGCCGTCAGTGGAATCAGCTTCGACATTCGCAAGGGCGAAACGCTTGGCCTGGTTGGCGAATCTGGCTGCGGCAAATCAACAACCGGCAAGGCAATCCTTCAGCTACCCCGACCAACCTCGGGATCAGTGAAGTTGCGGGGCCAGGAATTGACCGAGCTTGAGGGTCAGGAACTTCGGGCCAAACGCACCGACCTTCAGATGATTTTCCAGGATCCCATTTCGTCGCTGAACCCACGTCGCCGCATCGGTGAGGTGGTAGGAGAACCACTGCGAGTTTGGGACTCGGGTTCTGATGAAGAACACTGGGAAAAGATCTCGGCCATGCTCGACGCCGTTGGGCTAGACCCCGACGTTGCCCGCTACAAACACCCGCACGAGTTCTCCGGCGGTCAGTGCCAGCGAATCTCCATCGCCAGAGCGCTGGTGATGGAGCCCGACCTGATCATCTGTGACGAGCCCGTCTCTGCCCTCGATGTTTCGGTTCAAGCTCAGATCCTGAACATGCTGGAAGACCTCAAGATCAAGTACGGCCTTACCTTGGTGTTCATCGCCCACGACCTGGCCGTTGTGAAAAACATCAGCGACCGCGTGGCAGTGATGTACCTGGGCAAGATGTGCGAGCTCTCAGAATCCGATGAGCTCTATGCCAACCCGGCCCACCCATACACAAACCTTCTGATGGAATCCACCCCGGTGCCAGACCCACTGGCCGTGATCGACGATTCGATGCTGAGTGAGGGTGATCTACCCTCACCAATGAATCCGCCTTCTGGCTGCCGGTTCCGCACCAGATGCCACCTGGCCGACGAGATCTGCGAGCGGGCCGAGCCCCAAATGCAGCGAATCAACGACAACCATTACGTTGCCTGCCACCATCCATTGGTGGACGTCGCAGAAGTTGAGGTGGCCGTTGGGAACTAGCTGCGCTCGCCAGTTGCGCTTGGCCAATGACAGGGCCGAGCCCATGACAGGGCCGTGTCGAAGCCGTAAGCTGATTATGTGTCGGCGGTCACGTCTGCTACACCATCGAAGAAACCGAGAGCGCTGCGCCTCGGTGAAAGCCAAAACAAGGGGAGAAATCCATGACTAAGCGAGGGTTGTACAAACTGCTCGCGTTGCTGTTTTCGTTTGCTTTGATCGCCGCGGCTTGCGGCGGGGGCGACGACGACACCAGCGCCGAGACCGGTACGGAAACAACCGAGGCGGCCGCTCCAGACGACACCGAGCCTCCTGATGACACCGCACCCGACGAGGTAGAGACCGAGATTGCGGTTGATCCCGACGCTCGGGTTTATGGCGGCACTGTCACCGTTGGTCTGGAAGCTGAGGCAACGGGCCTTCGCCCGTGGGAAGACACCTGTGCATCTCCGTGTATGAACATGGCAATCACGGTCTTCGACAAGCTGTTCGAGATCGACAGCGGCTTCATCCCTCAGCCGTATCTGGCCGAATCGGTCACAGTGAACGACGACTTCACCGAATACGTGGTGACTCTGCGCAGCGGCGTTGTTTTCCACAACGGTGTTGAGCTAACCGCCCAAACGATCGCCGACATGTTCCCGATCCAGCAGGCAGGCGCTCAGTCCGCCGGAGCTGTCACCTCGTCAAACCTGGCAGACGTGCAGGCCACGGGAGACCTTGAGGTTACATACACCCTCAGCATGCCAAACTCGGCCTTCCTTGCTTTCCTGACCCAAGCCGAGCTTGGATTCGTGTTCGAGCCGGGCGCGGCGGCGGCTGATCCAGATGGATTCACATTCGCACCGGTGGGAACCGGTCCCTTCGTTATCGAAAGTCGGGATCTCGACAACGAAACTGTGATGGTTCGCAACAACGACTACTGGCGCACCGATGCAGACGGAATGCAGTTGCCTTATCTCGACTCCATTGCGTTCCGGCCAATTCCCGATGAAGGCACCCGGTTGGATTCACTGCTTTCGGGAACCGTCAACGCAATGCAGTCGCTGCGTCAAGCCACAATCCGAGACGCCAGGGGCGAGCGAGATGGTGGCGCCGACATCACCCTGCTTGAGTTCCAGGGCAACAACGTTGGCGGAGGCATGTTCAACGTGGCCCTGCCTCCTTTCGATGATGTGAGAGTGCGCCGCGGTTTGGTGCAGTTGAACAATCAAGAGCAGGTAATCGAGGCTCTTGGCGGCACCGGCATTTCTTTGCCGGGAACGCAATGGTTCAGCCCAGATTCGCCCTGGTGGTCACAAAAAGTGGCCGATGCCTACCCCAAGTTCGACTTCGACGCCGGGGTTGCAACGCTCCAGGAATACGTTGACGATCCGGCCCGATCCGATGGGAAAGCGGTTGGCGAACCAATAGACGTTGAGCTTTCGTGCCCGCCAGATCCAACGCTAATTGCCGGCATGGCAGTGATCCAGCAGGTTTGGGACGCCTCAGGCTTGGTTAACACAACGCTAACCAACTTTGACCAACAGACCCATATCGCCAATGCCCTTGGGGCGCCGCCAGACTTTGTCGGCATCCATCAGGCCCACTGCTGGCGCTTCAGCAGCGACAACGACCCCTCGTTGGACCTGAACCCTGCCCTGGCTCCGCCAAGCCCGGCGATTGCCGAGGCCGCTGGCATTCCGGGCGTTGTGTCGCCAATCAATTTTTCCAACTGGTTCGACCCTGAGGCTTTCACCGCTGCCGTTGCTGCTATCCGTACCGACAACTTCGAAGAGCGCTACGCCCTTTATGAAACAATCGGGCTTCGGATGGCTGAAGAGGTGCCAATCTGGTTCTCTGGCCATACCGCAACCATGATTGGGGTTGAATCCAACATCAAGGGCGTTAACGGCTGGATCTTGCCAAGTGGCGAGCTTGGCGGTGGCTTCCCAGGGGCCGAGGGCCGCTGGGCCGAAGTCTGGGTGGTTCCTGAGTAAGGAAACTAGAAATTAGCCATGATCCCCGGGTAGGAGACCTTCATGTTCCAGGCAGTAGCGATACGCATTGCGCGGCTGGTAGCCACGCTTTTTGTAGTGTCGTTGCTCACGTTCATGATGACAGCCCTCCTACCCGGGGATCCGGTTAACGCAATTCTTCCCCCCACTGCTCCGCGCGACCAGGCCACAATCGATCGGGTTCGCGACGAGCTTGGCCTGGATGATCCGTTGCCGATTCGCTACATCAACTGGGCGGCCGACGCGTTGAGGGGCGATCTCGGGAAGTCCTACGTCACCAACCAGACTATTTCTGACACCATCAAGGATCGTGTGCCGGTTACAGCCCAACTGGCCTTCATGGCAGTGTTTATCGCGGTGATCATGGCCGTGCCGCTAGGCATTCTTGGGGCCTATCGGGAAGGCCGATGGCAAGATACGTCTAGCTCGGCGGCGATGCAGGTGATGTTGTCTGTGCCGAATTTCGTTACCGGCATCTTTCTGATTTGGTTGTTTGCGGTGAAGCTGAACTGGTTGCCGTCAGCCAACTGGAGCCGCATCAGCGACGGCTTAGTCGCCAACCTCAAAACCTCTATTCTGCCAGCTACCGCGCTGGCCACTACCCAAATCGCAATCTTCTCCCGCCTCGTTCGGTCAGACATGATTGCCACGCTGAAGGAGAACTACATTCTTTCCGCCAGAGCCAAGGGGCTGAAGGATCGCTTCATTCTCTTCCGTCACGCCCTCCGCCCCAGTTCGCTGAGCTTGGTAACGATCATCGGAATCAACTTTGGAGCCCTTCTGGGCGGCACCGTGATCATTGAAACCCTGTTCGCCATTCCGGGGCTCGGGTTCCGATTAATCAATGCCATCAGTTCCCGGGATTTCCTTGCGATCCAGGGCATCACCGTGTTCATCGCGTTCGTCTACGTACTGATCAACGCTTTGGTAGACATCCTCTACTTGGTCATAGATCCGCGGATCCGAAAGGGCTGATGCAGTGACGGCAACCGAATCGCCAGACGCTTCCACCAACTATCCAAGCGACTCCCTCACTCGGGTATCAACCGCCGAACCACCAAGGGGAGGCGGTCCGCCAAAACGGTCCAGCGTCTTTGAGGTGTTCAAGGAGATGCCCCTGCTGGTCAAGTTTGCCGCCATCTGGCTTGTGCTGGTTTTCTTCGGAGCTATTTACGCCAAGCTAGACACCGTTGTATTTGGCGGCGCCCTGCCGCTCCAGGATCCCAATCTTCAAACCAACAACTTCAACGCCGCCACTGGAACATTCGGCGATGGGGCACCAAGCGAAGGGCCGTCTTTGGCCCACTGGCTTGGCACCGACGCAGTAGCCAGAGACACCTTTGCCCGTGTGGTGCACGGCGCGTGGGTAAGCCTAATCATTGCCGCGGTTGCGGCCGTGTTTGGGGTGGTCGTTGGCGGCCTGATCGGCACGTTCGTTGGTTACGTTCGCGGCGTCGCCGATAGCATCATCATGTCGATCATCGACGTGATCCTGGCCTTCCCGGCCCTGATTCTGTTGCTGGCGATGGTTTCCATTCTCAGAGTTCGAAGCCTGCTTGTCATATCTTTGGTTATCGGCTTTCTTTCAATTCCGGCCTACACCCGCGTGGCAAGGGCTAACAGCCTAAGTATCAGTAATCGTGAGTTCGTAACCGCGGCGCGCGCCATCGGCACCAAGGACCGCACCATCTTGTTTCGCGAAGTGGTGCCAAATGTGCTGCCAACCCTGATGGCGTTCGCTCTGGTTTCGGCCGCCTTTGTGATCGTGGTTGAAGGCTCGCTCAGCTTCCTTGGCCTAAGCGTGCAATTACCAACGGCAACGTGGGGCAACATGATAAATCAAGCCCGCCGAGACTTGAGGCAGGACATCTGGCAGGTGATATGGCCATCGCTGGCCCTCACGTTCACCGTGCTTTCGCTTAACCAGGTAGGAGACTTCCTGGTTAAGCGATCCTCGGTTCGGGCCTCGTCCCTCTAGACAGAGAAACCCCTGTGAGCGAACTAACCGGGCAGGTAGCCCTTGTAACAGGATCGTCCAGCGGCATCGGCGAAGCTGTTGCCCGTCGGCTGGCGGCGCTTGGGGCCAACCTTGTTGTGAACTCTGCAACCTCAGTTCAGGCTGGTGAGGCCGTCGCCTCCTCGCTCCCCACCGACTCGATCTATGTGCAGGCAGATATCTCCGATCAGGCGCAGGGCAACGCTCTGCTTGAGGCAACGATCAAACGATTCGGCAAACTCGACATCCTGGTCAACAACGCGGGGTGGACCACCGTTGTGCCCCACAACGACCTTGAGGGTCTGACCGATGAGATATTCGACAAGACCATGCAGGTGAACGTTTACGGAACGTGGCGGCTCACCAAGGCGGCAATACCTCTGCTTCACAAGTCGGAGAATCCGTGCGTCATTACTGTCACCTCGGTTGCCGGAGTCCGCCCGGTTGGCAGCTCCATTGCCTACTCGATGGCCAAGGCTGCACTTAATCAGATGACCCAACTACTGGCCAAGTCTCACGGGCCAATACGGTTCAACGCCGTTGCCCCTGGCCTAGTTGCCACCCCCTGGACCGAATCGTGGGATGCCCAACACGCCGCAGTGGCGGCAGCAGCCCCCATCCCCCGGTCAGCAACGCCAGACGACTGCGCCGAAGGTGTGCTGGCGTTCGTGCGTAACAAGTACGCCACCGGCACCATCTTCATAATCGACGGCGGCATAACGCTCTGATATTGGGACCTGCTTCGCAGGTCCGGCTTCGCCCATCCGGGTCACCCGGTTCTAGCTCGTCGCCGACGGCGACCACGCGAAACAGGCGGAGCGAGAACGGCGATCAAGCCGCCAAAACACAAGCAAGTGCGGGCTTCAGGTTCCCAAGGCTTTATTGCCCGGTTGCGAACCGTTTCAAACTGGCGGCACTCTGGGAACCCAGTCTCACCCTTGGAAGGGCGCAATGACCGACGTCTACCGGATCGAGGACCGCTATCAGGCCGAGGACAAAACGGTCATTCTCACCGGCGTACAAGCGCTGGCCAGGCTGCCAATTGACCAACTCCGAGCCGATCGCAGGGCAGGCCGATCAACCGCGGCGCTGGTAACCGGCTACCCGGGCTCTCCTTTGGGTGGATTCGACAGAGCGGTCAGCTCGGCTGCTCGGTTGGTCCCCGATCTGCCAATCAGTTGCAGGCCAGCGGTAAACGAAGAGTACGGCGCCACCGCCGTAATGGGGTCTCAGCTTGCCAGCTCTCAGCCCGATGCCAAGTACGACGGCGTCGTTGGAATCTGGTACGGCAAAGCACCAGGGGTAGACCGGGCCGTAGACGCCATGCGGCACGGCGTCTACGCCGGAACGTCTCGCTGGGGCGGTGCCGTTGCCCTGATCGGAGACGACCCGAACGCCAAGAGCTCAACCCTTCCTTCTTCGTCCGCGGGAATTGTTGCCACCCTCCACATGCCGCTGCTGTATCCGGGTGACGCGGGCGAAGTGCTCGACCTCGGCCGCCACGCCATTGCTATCTCCCGCTTCACCGGCTTGTGGTCCGCAGTTAAAATCGTTGCCGACGTTGCCGACGGCATGTCTTCAATCTTGCTGGATCCAGACCGCGTAAACATCGTTACCCCAGCCTTGTTCGACGAAGCAACCAGGCGCCAACCCGACGGCAGGCTTTTAACCCCCCACACGGTTGACCTTGAGCAGGAAATCTACGACGTCCGCTACCCGCTGGCCATCAACTACGCCTCGGCGAACAAACTGAACTTCGCAACGGTGAACCCCCAGGATGCATGGCTGGGAATCGTTGCTTCCGGCATCACCTACCGGGAGGTCAGGGAAGCGTTCGCTCGGCTGGGCCTCACAACCGATTCTCAGATCGCAGATTGCGGCATTCGCCTGCTTCGAATGCACATGCCAATCCCGTTCGATCCAGACACAATCCGGCGGTTTGCCGACGGGCTCACCTCAATCTGTGTGGTTGAGGAAAAGGAGCCAAACATAGAGTCACTGATCAAGGACGCGCTCTACCACCAGGCTCAACGACCAACCGTGATAGGCAAGGCAAACCTGAACGGCAATCCTCTGATTCCCTCACACGGGAACCTCGACGCCGACGGTTTGATGGCTCCGCTGCGGAAAATTCTCGAGCCAAAACTTGGCCATCGGTTGGCCCCGGAAGTAAAGGAAAGGCAACGAATTCCACTGCTCAGCTCAACCGAACGGTCGCCGTTCTTTTGCTCCGGTTGCCCCCACAATCGAAGCACTCAAGTGCCAGTGGGCTCTGCTGTTGGTGCTGGAATCGGCTGCCACACAATGACGTTGCTGATGGACGGAGACAAAATCGGAGACATCGTTGGCCTCACCTGCATGGGCAACGAGGGCACACAGTGGATTGGAATGGCCGACTTCGTTGAGCGCAGTCACCTGATCCAAAACCTGGGAGACGGCACCTACTTCCACTCGGGCCAGTTGGCAATACAGGCCGCGGTGGCGGCCAAGGTGAACATCACCTACAAACTGCTCTACAACGGAACGGTTGCCATGACCGGCGGCCAAGACCCGCAGGGCCAGGCCAGCGTTTCCGACGTTGCAACCTCGCTGCTGGCCCACGGCGTTTCCCAAGTGCTGGTTACAACCGACGAAACTCAGAAATATGGCCGCGCCCTGCCGGGCCCTCTGGGTCGGGCCGGCCGCTTCGGTGGGGTCAATCTGCCCCAAGGAGTAGACGTTTGGCATCGGTCTCGCCTCATCGAGGCCCAGGAAATGCTGGCCAAGATTGATGGCGTCACTGTGCTGATCCACGACCAGGCGTGCGCTGCCGAGCTGCGAAGGGCCCGCAAACGGGGGAAGGCCCCAACCCCGGCGCAGCGAGTTGTGATCAACCCCAGGATCTGTGAGGGGTGCGGAGACTGCGGCACCGTCTCAAACTGCCTCTCGGTGCAACCCATCGAAACTCCGTTCGGGCGCAAGACCGTGATCGACCAGACAACCTGCAACCTAGACTTCTCCTGCCTCGACGGAGACTGCCCTTCCTTCATGACGGTTACTCCGGGCAACCTCAAGGGCGGCTCTTCCCAATGGCCTGAAGCGCCTGCTTCGCCAACATCGGTTCCTGTTGTTTCAGAAACCGATTTCGCCATGCGCATTACCGGCATCGGCGGCACGGGGATCGTTACGGTTTCCCAGGTAATCGGCACCGCAGCCATGTTCGACGGGTTCCAGGTAAGCGGCCTCGACCAAATTGGGCTGTCCCAAAAAGCTGGCCCTGTCGTTAGCGACATCCGGCTGGCCAAGGGCGCCAAGAACCACACCAACCGGCTTGGCCAAGAGCAAGCCGATCTGCTGCTGGTTTGTGATCAGTTGGTTGCTGTGAGCGAACGAGGCAGGCTGGTCGCTTCACCGGACCGCACCGCAGTGGTTGGCTCAACCAGCACAACCCCAACCGGGGAAATGATCGCTCAGCCAGACCTGGTGCCACCTTCGGTCGAGGAACTAACCGCAACGATCGCCTCAGACACCATGCCAACCCGGCAGCACTGGGCCGATGCGGGCGCCATCACCACCGCCCTGTTCGGCGATTCGGTAATGGCAAACATGTTCGTTGTCGGCATGGCGGTGCAGGCAGGCACCCTTCCGGTCGACCCCCAGGCGCTTCGCCAGGCCATCGAATTGAACGGCGTTGCCGTTGCCAAGAACTTGGCCGCCTTCGAATGGGGCAGGGCACAGATCAGCCAACCCGAGATCGTTACGGCCCTAGCCCCAGACGCAGCCGCCACCGCGCAGTCACGCCCGCAGCTTTCTCCAAAGCTGAACGAGCTGATCGGCGCAATTGCGGGCAGCAGCACCGACCTTGGGGTCTCGCTGGAGATGCTCGCCGCCGATCTGGTCGGCTTCCAAAATGAAGAGGTCGCCCTCAGCTACCTACAGCTGGTGGCCGTCACGTCCGAGGCTGAAGCCAGCCTGGGCGAGGCCGCCAACCAGCAGCCACTCACAAACGCGGTTGCCACAAACCTTCACAAGCTCACCGCCTACAAAGACGAGTACGAGGTTGCCAGGCTGATGCTTGACGCAGGCGGCATGGCCGACGCCAAGGCCCTGGCGGGCCCAGGCGGCTCCGTTTCGTACAAACTGCACCCTCCAGTCCTGAAAGCTCTTGGGATGAACCAGAAGATCTCGTTCGGGTCCTGGGCAACACCAGGGTTTCGGGCGCTGGCAAAGGCCAAACGGTTACGGGGCACAAAGTTAGACCCATTCGGCCGGGCCGAAGTGCGAAAGCTTGAAAGGCAGCTGATCCCCGAGTACCGAGAAGCCGTGCAACGGCTCATCTCGGGGCTAAGCCCGGCCAACCTTGGTTTGGCCGTTCAGATCGCGTCGCTGCCAGATCAGGTTCGCGGCTATGAGGAACTGAAGGTTCGCAGGGTCGCTGAGTACCGCGAAGAGTTGGCCGCCCAACTAGCCGTCTATGAGTCGGCCTGATTAGGCCCCTTAGATCGCTCCAGAGGCACGGAATCCCCGGATCTCTTCCTCGCTGTAACCAAGAACGTCGGCCAGTACCTCATCGGTGTGCTGGCCAAGAAGTGGGGCCGATCCGCGATAGCGCACTGGGGTCTCGCTCAGCTTGATCGGATTCGCAACCCCAGGCGCGGTGCCGGCCGAGGCATGGGGCAGATCGATCCGCCCGCCACGATGCACAAGTTGAGGTTCGGCAAAGGCTTCGGCCACCGAGTTGACGGCTGCTGCTGGAACACCGGCCGCGGGCATTGCTTCAAGCCAATGGGCCTTGGTTTTGCGTTGGATGGCCGGGCCCAACAACCCCGCCAGCGAGACACGGTTAACCACCCTGGCCGGATTGGTTGAGTAGAGCTCATTTTGGCTGAGCCCGGCCAGATCGATCAAGCGACACAAGGTGGCGAACTGGGCATCGTTGCCAATCGCAATTATGAACGTGCCGTCGCTGGCCTCGAATGGTTGATAGGGAGCCAGGCTGGGGTGCCAGGCACCGCTTCTGGTTGGCGACTTGCCGCTAACCAGAAAACTGGATGCCTGATTGGCCAGCATGGCAGTTTGGGTGTCGAGAAGGGCGACGTCTATGTTCTGACCAACTCCGGTTTCATGCCTGCTGTGCAGGGCAGCCAGGATGGCAACCGTGGTGTACATGCCGGTGCTGAGGTCAGACATCGCTACGCCAACCCGGGTTGGGCCGGCTCCCGGCTCTCCATCGGCGGGGCCTGTCACACTCATCAAGCCACTCATTGCCTGGGCCAGGTAGTCATAGCCAGGTTCGGAGGCCCGCGGGCCGGTCTGGCCGAACCCAGTGATCGATGCGTAGATGAGGCCGGGGTTGGCCTTCTTCAAGTCGTGATACCCAAGGCCTTTGGCCGCCAGCCCACCAACCTTGAAATTCTCAACCAACACGTCGGCCCTGGCTGCAAGTTTCCTCACGATCGCCAAGCCGTCGGGGCTGGAGAGATCAACGGTTACTGACCGCTTCCCCCGGTTGGCGGCCAGATGGTATGAGGACTCTGTTGGCGCTGACCCGTCGACGTTCTCGAGCCAGTGCGGGCCCCACTGACGGGTGTCGTCTCCGGTGCCTGGGCGCTCAACTTTCAGAACGTCGGCCCCAAGATCGGCCAGAAGCTGCGTGCACCACGGCCCGGCAAGCACTCGG
>QIKW01000076.1 GCA_003231975.1 Acidimicrobiia bacterium | reverse complement strand
GGTCATCAGGTCGCTGCTGGTCGCCGATGGCGACCACGCGTGGCGCGATCACATTGGGTCGGCTTTCGCCTCCCGGCCTTCGGCCATCTGGAGCATCAGGTCGCTGCTGGTCGCCGATGGCGACCACGCGTGGCGCGATCACATTGGGTCGGCTATCGCCTCCCGGCCTTTGGCCATCTGGAGCATCAGGTTCTCGCTGGTCGCCGATGGCGACTACGCGTGGCGCGATCACATTGGGTCGGCTTTCGCCTCCCGGCCTTCGGCCATCTGGAGCATCAGGTTCTCGCTGGTCGCCGATGGCGACCACGCGTGACGGCTGTTGTATTGGGACCTGCTTTTGCAGGTCCGGCTTCGGGCCATCCGACTCAGGAAACGCGTCTGGATGACCAAAACTTGGTTCGAAAGTGCTAACTGCCTTTGGTCAAATACCATTGCCGCAATGACGGAGCTAACAGTCGAAAGGTTTCAAGAGCTCGAGGAAGAGGTCTGGGAAGCTCTGGTCGCGGGAGACCCCAGAGCAGACGAACGTCTGCTGGCTGACGACTTTCTTGGCGTGTACCCCAGCGGGTTTGCCAATCGGTCGGCCCACGCTGGTCAGCTCTCAGCCGGCCCCACGGTTGAATCGTACAAAATCAGCAATTCCCGCATTCTCGTCCTGTCCGACGAGGCCGTGCTGTTTTCCTACTTGGCCAACTACCGGCGGCCAAGGACCGAAGGAGCCAACGCACCAGAAGCTATGTTTGTCAGCTCACTGTGGTGCCACCGGGGCACCCGCTGGGTCAACGTCTTCAGCCAAGACACACCAGTTGGGTCAGACAAGCCTCAGGCAGCTGCGGGAGCAGGAAGGTAGTCGTTCCACGCTTCTGGGACCGTGCCCGCGGCAGCCCGGATCCACACGAACTCCTCAGGAATGCGCGGGGCCGCCCGTAGGCGCAGAGAGCACTCGGACAACAGCCTGTCTCCCTTCAAGCTGTTGCATCGGCGGCAGCACGCAACCACGTTGTCCCACCTGTGGGCCCCACCCCGAGAACGGGGGAGGACGTGATCGATGCTCTCCGCGGGCCGGCTGCAGTACTGACACGCTCCGTGATCCCTGGCATAGATGGCCCGACGGCTCAGCGGGGCGATTCTCCGGTAGGGGATCTTCACGAAGTATCGCAGCCGCACCACAGAAGGAATTGACATGCGAAGCCGCTCGCTTGTTATCTCTTCCCCGGTGTTGGCAAGCACGTCAACTTTGCCGGCCAAAGCAAGCACGACCGCGCGCCGCGCTGGAACAACACCGATTGGTTCAAAAGTGGCGTTCAACACCAGCACTCGCGACATAGGCCGAAAACCTAGCCTTCGGACTCGGCCCATGTCGGCCGATTCTTGCGAGAGTGGGCCAGCTCAAGCTGGGCGACGAACGCAGCTTGAGCCTCAACGGTGCTGACAGGCACGCCAACTCGAAGCTCATGAATCTCTTTCAACAGCTCAGCAGGGATAACGCCAGGTCGGATGAGATGCAGCCATACAGAGGGCTGCCACTTCGTTTCCAGTAGGCACTGGAAACGAACACCTTGGCTGGTTCTGCGCTGCGACAGGCCGACGACCTTGCTGGCACCAACTGTGAGCTCCCCAGACCCGAGGCCAGCGAAACACACAAACCGCCCCGCTCGGCGGTTCAGGAGGCGCCCCCGGTGCACAGACGAGTTGGAGATTCCGCAGGCATCAAGTGCTGCCCGCCAAGCTTCACCAACCCACAGGAAGGCCTGGCCGACGTCGTCGCTCCACAACAGGTGCCCAGGTGGAAGGAGCAAGTCAACCCAACAGCTGGTTGTGGGGTCCACATAAACAAGGCCCCCGCCGCTTCGCCTCCGGCAGACGTCGATGCCAGATTGTGCTGCCGCCGCTAGGTCAACCATGGAATCGGACTGTGAGGAACCAAGCACCAGAGTTGGTCGGTGTGCTGTGTGAAACCAGGCGGTGGGGCGAAGTGGGGAGGGGAAGCGGCGACCATGGAAGTCTTCGGCGGATCCAGAACTGTGCTGAATTGCCCACTGCTCTGTCTCCCATTGGTACTCCCCTGATGTCACGCTCAGCAGCGTATCCGGCCCCAAAACCTGCTTCATCCCAGCGTCTGACACCAGAAGTTGCGAAGTTCTTCAAAGTGCCCGCTCCGGTTGGCTGTTTGCGAAACGCCAGGTCAGGGAGCTCTGGATGAATCAGGACCGAACAGACGTTCTCACGCAGCGTGGTATGTCGACCGCAGATTGTCAGGAAATGGTTGTCAAGTGGGGCGAAGTGTCATAATATGGGGCTCAGAGGGGGAATTGCCCACCCAGGGTGAAACTCGCTCCCAAGATCGACTTGGACATTGGTCGCTGCAAAGACAGGAACTTCGTAGGTGTTTGTTGGTCAGCATGAACATTCGCTCGATCCAAAAGGTCGAGTTGTGCTGCCCGCAGCGTTTCGGGCGTTTGTTGCCGAACGTGGGTACGTAACCCAACTCGACGGATGCATTGGTCTATGGGGTGCCGAGGAGTTCCAGGAAGTGGCAAGGAAGTGGAAGTCGGAACTGGACGCCGGAAACATCAAGGCAAGCGATTTCAGGAAACTGATGGGGCGAGTGCAGGAAGTCAAGCTGGATGCAGCGGGACGGATAACACTGGCCAAGGAACTTCTCGAAACGTTGAACTTCAGATCCAAGGTAATGGTCAACGGACGCTTCGACCGGGCAGAAATCTGGCCAATCGAGCGATTCGAGGCCGAGCAGACAGAAGCAGGTGAAGAGGAATTCAGTGAGGTAATCCGGCGGCTCGGGCTGTAAGCCCTGGAAGCTGTAAGCCCAAAAAACAGATTCGCACAAGCCAAGAAGATTCGAAAGGAGAACAGCGAGAACCAAAATATCGACTCGTTCATCGGTTGCCCTCCGGGGAGTGGAGAAGGGTACTTCTGCCCCACAACTCCGCCCGTTACCCCTCTAGTACGATCGGGAGACAAAACCCGCCGTGCGTTCACTTCCCGGGGGACTACCGATGGCCGGTTCGAACTTCGTTCTCGCTGGCACGCCTCATGGCCGATGCTTCGCGTCCTCCTCGGGCTTACAGGCCCAACTCAGAGGTCGATGACGCTCGGTCCGACGACATCGACGGCCAAGCGTTCCATCATGTGCCCGTCATGGTTGGCGAGGTGGTCGATCTCCTCGGATCCGTTCCCGCCGGTGTGATCTTGGACGCCACAGTTGGTGGCGCCGGACACTCCCACTCAATTCTCGCCTCGTGGGATCACCTCACAACCGTTGGGATCGATCGAGATCCGGCAGCGCTCGCTGCCGCCGGTCGCCGCCTGCAGGGGTTCAAGGAGCGAGCAGTCCTTAGCCGCGCCCGGTTCGACCAACTGGGTGACGTGCTCGACCGGCTTGGTGTTGATCGCCTGGCTGGCTTCCTGTTCGACCTTGGTGTCAGCTCGCCGCAGTTGGATTGGGCGGACCGAGGTTTCAGCTACCGCAACGACGGGCCCCTCGACATGCGAATGGATCCCGACGGGCCTCGAACTGCTGCTGACTTTGTGAACAGCGCAACCCACGGCGAAATAGCCAGGGCGTTGAAGAGCTACGGAGACGAGCGTTTTGCTGGCCGGATCGCAACGGCCATTCTGAAGAACCGTCCCTTCAGCTCGACGACGACACTGGCCGAAACCGTCGTGGACGCCATACCCGCCGCCGCTCGGCGAACAGGGGGACACCCCGCCAAGCGCACCTTTCAGGCACTGCGAATCGAGATCAACGACGAACTGACCGTTTTGGGCCCGGCGCTGGATGCCGCGCTGGATCGCCTGCTACCGGGCGGTCGCGGCCTGGTGCTCACCTACCACTCTGGTGAAGATCGAATTGTGAAGGGGGTCTTCAGGGCCCGCACTCATCAAGAGGTGCCCCCTGGCCTTCCGGTTAACCCAGAACCGACGGGCTTCGTTTTACTCAGACCCCAGGCGGCCAAACCCGGCAACGCCGAACTGCAAGCGAATCCACGATCAAAGAGCGCGAGGCTTCGTGGTGTTGAACGAACCTCAATTGAGACGAGGGCGGCATGACAACGGCTCTGGCACCCAAACGCCGTCGCATGGCCGAGCGAACACAAGGCCAACCCGGGAGCAAAGGTCAAAAGAAGAAGGCCGAAGACAAGACTGAAAAGCCAAAGCTTCGAGTCCTTGACCGCGCCTCGATGCGGCGCTCCGCCCGGCGCCGTCTGTTTGTCTCCACCTCGATTGTGCTGATTGCTGCCACGCTCTTCGGCGTTGCCCTGCTCTACGCACGGTTGGTGGAGGGTCAGCAATACGTCGATCAGGTCAGGGTTGACATTGCCCAGGCCGAGGCAGACAGGGCTCGGCTCGAACGGAACATTGCGATCGCGTCGACGCCGGACGCAATTGTGCAGCGTGCTGTTGAATTTGGAATGGTGCGAGCGGTCAACCCGGAGTATCTGGTTGCCGTTCGCTCAACTGCTGATTCTGGCGCCGGCTCGTGACGGCACCAAGCCGATGACCACGACAAGGCGCAGGCCGCGATCGCAACGGGCGAAAGCGCCCTTGCCCAGATCGATCAGAGAAAGGTCAGGAACGCCGCGCAAACAACGAAAGCCCGCCGCCCGTAGCGGCGCTAAACCCTTGACCACAGCCCCGCCGGATCCGCGCAAGCGAATGATTGCGCTTCTCGTGTTCTTCGTGGCAGCAGGTCTGGCAATCGTTGGGGTCCTGGTTGACCTCCAGACGATAAGGCCAGACCGCTACCGGAGCCTCGGAGAGGATCAGCGAACCCGCACGCGCAATCTCGCTGGATTCAGGGGTTCGCTGATCGATCGCAACGGCTTTGTGCTGGCGGTCTCGACTCCTGGCAAGGAACTAGTGGTGGATCCAACCATGGTCACTGACCCCGCCGGTGCCGCGGCCCTCCTGGCTCCGGTTCTTGGGCTCAACGACGATGAGCTCGCCTTGCGTCTTATTCCGGACAACGAAAACGATCGCTTCGAGCTTCTGGTCCGGACGGCCGATGAGGCCCTAATTGGCAGCCTTGGGGCGATCATGAGCGCCGACGAAGGCTCAGACGGTGGAGTTCTCCGCGGCGTGTTCTTGCGGGCCGAAGAGGCCAGGGTGTACCCCGCGGGAACGCTAGCCCGGCCAGTTGTTGGCTTGGTCGACGACTGGGAGCAGGGCCAGTTCGGGCTTGAGGAACAATTCAACGATCTGATGCAGGGCTCCCCTGGGAGCGAGGTTAGCGAACGCGGTATTTTCGGGAGCATCGCGGGCGGCTACTGGGAGATCGATCCAGCAGAGAAGGGCTATGACGTCGTTCTCACCCTTGACCACCGAATCCAGTTCATCACCGAACAGGCGCTGATCGCGCACTGTCAAGAGCTAGGAGCCGAGTCGGCCAACGCCGTTGTGAGTAGCCCGCGTACTGGCGAGATTTTAGCAATGGCAAATGTGGTTCGCCTCGAGGACGGCACCTGTGCCGTGCCGAAGTACAACGCTCCCTTAGTTGAGACCTTCGAGCCGGGTTCGGTCATGAAGATGATCACCGCGGCCGCCGCTGTCGAAGAGCTCGGGTTCACAGCCGAGACCGTGTTTGAGGTACCGAACTCGGTCAGGATCGGCGACGTCGAATTCAAACAGCCAGCTGGGTTCACGGCCGGGAGCTATCCCTTTGGCGAGGTGATCGCCAGATCGCTGAACGTTGGAACCATAAAGCTGGCAGACCGCCTGGGCCCCGAGGTCCTCTATGACTACTATCGCAGGTTCGGATTTGGGCAGTTCACGGGCCTTGAGTTTGAAGGCGAGTCGAGAGGCTTGGTGAGGCCCGCTTCGGAATGGCGGGGAAGCGATCTGGGCTCTATCGCGATAGGTCAGGGTGTCTCGGTCAATACTGTGCAGATCATGGCGGCATACAACACGCTGGCCAACGATGGAGTGTACGTGGCTCCCCGCCTCGTGAAATCGGCGATTGGTCCTGATGGGCTGGAATACGCAGTGGAACCCCAGGAAGCCAGGCGAGTTGTGTCGGCAGCAACCGCTAATGAAGTGACCGGGATGTTGGTTGGCGGAGTAGACCGCGGGACGGGCCAGGCCGCCGCGGTTGACGGCTACCTGGTTGCAGGCAAGACCGGCACTGCTTGGAAGGTTTTTGATGACGGCAGCGGCGTTCTTGGGTATGGCAGCCCTGGCAACCGCCGCTTCGTTCTCAGCTTCGTGGGCTTCCTTCCCGCTGATGATCCGCAGCTATCGATAGTGGTAACGGTGAATGAACCTGAAGTCGCCGGATCGGCTGGGAAGATAGCTGCTCCGTTGTTCGCCGACATTGCTCCTTATGCCCTTCGAATCCTGGCCATTCCCCCAACCGGAGCGGTGGCCTCAAACCAGGAACTTGTATGGGCGCCGCCCGCTCCAGCCCCTGGGATCCCGCCCCTGGTTGACCCCAACGCACCCGTCGTCGCTGCTCCTGCTCCTGCTCCTGCTCCTGTCGTCGCTCCGGTTGAAGAAGTGCCCGCCGAGGAGCCCCCAGATCAGGCGGCCACCGGCTGATGGCGATTTCCGCCGATGCTCTGACTCGGGTTCTATCCGGTCGATCTGCAGCCGTCCTCTCAGGGGACGGCTCAGTTGCGATTCAGGCCATAACCC
Organism: Acidimicrobiia bacterium; assembly: GCA_003231975.1. Classification (GTDB taxonomy): domain Bacteria; phylum Actinomycetota; class Acidimicrobiia; order Acidimicrobiales; family SZUA-35; genus SZUA-35. Next base: position 7,329 of record QIKW01000076.1, on the reverse strand, counting down.
ATGACTCTCGTCTGGTCCGGCCGGGTGCCTTGTTCTGCTGCGTGCCAGGAGCGCTCCACGATGGGCACGACTTCGCGGCGGCCGCGGCTGCCGACGGCGCCGCGGCCCTGCTGGTTGAGCGTTTACTTGACACACCAGCGGGAGTTGCCGCCCTACCGCAGATTCAGGTCCCTTCCGTTCGGGCCGCAATGGGTCCTGCCGCGGCGGAAGTTTTCGATCGACCCTCGGAGCACTTGGATCTGATCGGCGTAACCGGTACTAACGGAAAGACTTCTGTGGTGCATCTCTTGGGGTCCGTTCTTGCCAGCCTCGGCTTGCAGGCCGAGACCCTTGGCACCCTTTCGGGTGAGCGGACAACTCCCGAGGGGCCAGAGCTTCAGGCAACGTTCGCCGACTGGGTTTCTAGACGGGTTCAGGCGGGAGCCATCGAGGTTTCCTCGCACGCATTGGCGATGCGCCGAGTTGACGGTTCTCGTTTTCGCGCCGCAGTCTTCACCAACCTCGGCCACGACCATCTGGACTATCACGAAACGATGCCCAAGTATCTGGCGGCCAAGGCCCGGTTATTTTCCTCTGAGTTCACAGCAACGTCCATCCTGAACTTGGATGACCCCGCGGGCCTTTCTCTGGCTGAAACGACTGACACCGACGTAATTGGCTACAGCCTCGCCGATGCCGGGGAAATTCGAACCGAAGGACCGATAAGCCGGTTCGCCTTGGACGGACACGAAGTCGTTCTGCGCTTGGCAGGCCTGCACAACGTTGAGAACGCTCTTGCCGCGGCTGCTGTGGCTCGTCACCTCGGCTACGAGGCCAGCGCCATCGCCGACGCACTGTGCGCGGTGTCGGCGCCCCGCGGCCGGTTCGAGTTTGTGAATGTTGGTCAACCGTTTCACGTGATTGTTGACTACGCCCATAAACCAGAGGCTCTGTCTGCTGTTCTTTCGGCTTCTCGCCACGTGGCCAAACAGAATCGCGTGATTGTTGTGGTTGGCTGCGGGGGAGACCGAGACAAGCTCAAGCGGCCAATGATGGGAAAGGTCGCGGTGCAACTGTCCGACCTGGCCATTCTCACCTCCGACAATCCCCGAACTGAGGATCCAGACGCCATCATTGCCTCGATGGTTGAGGGCAGCGGCCGCGGCCCGGAGGTGTTGGTTGAGCCAGACCGGAGGGTTGCCATAGAGGTTGCAATTGCCGCGGCCCAACCAGGCGACGTCGTTCTTGTTGCAGGCAGAGGTCACGAGACCTACCAGGTAGTCGGCGATCAATCGTTTCCGTTCGATGATCGGGAAGTTGCCATTGATTCCCTAGGCTCGTCGGCCAGCTTGGTGGATGAGAAATGATTCGGCTGCTTCTTGCTGTTGCGCTTTCCTTCGGTTTCACCTCACTTGGGACCAAATTGCTGATTGACCTGCTGACTCGGCAGCGGATCGGACAGCCAATCCGAGAGGACGGCCCTGAGGGCCACAAGGTCAAAGCGGGCACACCAACGATGGGGGGCCTGGCCATCGTTGTCGGAGCCGTCCTGGGATATGCGCTGTCTGATCTGATTTCCGGCGGCACGTTTACCAGCAGTGGGCTACTGGTGATGGGGGCCATCGTTGCCGCCGGGCTGGTTGGGTTGGTTGATGACTGGATCAAGGTAAGTCGTGAGCGCAGCCTTGGTCTCAACGCAAGGCTAAAAACCGTTGGCCTGTTGACGGTGGCATTCGGGTTCGCCATTGCAACCAATCGCCTGACTTCTGTGAGCACCGAGCTTTCCTTTGCCCGACCTTTGGGGATCGAGTTGGGCCACATGGGTTGGATCCTGTGGGCTGCGGTGATGGTTTACGGGGCGGCGAATGCGGTGAACCTCACAGACGGGCTGGATGGCCTGGCCGCAGGTTCCGGGATGTTCTCGTTCAGCGCTTACGTGGTTGTTGGATTCTGGATTTTCAGCCAAAACCGGAACGAGTTCTCGGTGTATGAGGTCTCGCATGCGCTGGACTTGGCCGTTGTGGCAGTGGCGATGGTTGGTGCGTGCGCCGGCTTCCTCTGGTTCAACGCCGCACCGGCCCAGATCTTTATGGGCGACACCGGCTCGCTGGCCATCGGCACCGGCCTGGCTGGTTTGGCCCTCACTACCAATACGCAATTGTTGCTTCCCATTATCGGTGGAATCTACGTTGCTGAAACCTCTTCGGTGATGCTTCAGGTTGCCTACTTCAAGCTGACCAAGGGCAAGCGCCTGTTTCGGATGGCGCCAATTCATCATCACTTCGAGCTCAGCGGCTGGGCGGAAACGAAGGTGATTGTTCGATTCTGGCTGATCGGCGGGGCCCTCACTGCGCTGGCTCTCGGCCTGTTCTACGCAGACTGGGTTCGAGCAACGGACTTGCTGTCATGACCGATCCGTCCTTTCCCATTGATCTCTCTTCACCCCTGATCGTTGGATTTGGGGTTACCGGCCAGGCGGTCGCCCGCGCATTGGTAGCGCGCAGCCATCAGCCAACCGTTCTTGACGACAACGCAACAGCTGCCGCTGAGGCGGTGGCGGCAAACCTCGGACTCTTCTTTATCTCGGCTCCCGGAAGCGAGCAGCTTGATGTTTCTGTTGCTTCTGCCTCGGTACTGCTGCCCAGCCCGGGAATACCAGATCACCATCCGGTTTTCGCCCTGGCGGCAGGCTCAGACCTCCCGGTTCACTCCGAATTCGACTTGGCCGCTTGCTGGGATCAGCGCCCTGTGGTTGCCATCACTGGCACGAACGGGAAGACCACGGCAACGGTGATGGTTGCCGACGCGCTGACCCGATCTGGAATTCAGGCCGAAGCTGTCGGCAATACCCCCGTTCCCCTCGTCGCGGCGTTGGCAAATGACAAAATCGAGATGTTTGTTGTTGAGGCATCGTCTTTTCGACTGGCTCATTCCCAGCGGTTCTCGCCTCTGGTTGCCACGTGGATGAACTTCTCACCAGACCACCTCGACAGCCACTCGAGCCTTGACGTTTACCTGAAGGCAAAAGCATCGATCTGGCATCACCTCGAACCAGACGCCACTGCTGTTGCCAACGTCGAGGATCAAACGGTGATGGATCACCTGCCGCACGGGGTCGAAGTTCTTACCTTCGGTCTGCAACGTGGCGACTGGCGGGTTGAGAACCATCGGCTGGTCGGGCCCTCGGGCCCCCTCCTGGGGATTGGCGAACTGCCAAGGAGCCAGCCCCACGATCTGGCCAACGCCGCGTGTGTAGCGGCAACCGCCACAGCTGCTGGCGCCTCAAGTGATGCGCTGATCGATGCGCTGGTCGGGTTCCGAGGCCTGCCTCATCGGCTCGAACTTGTCGGCCAGTGGCACGACGTCAGCTGGTACAACGATTCAAAGGCAACGGTTCCTCAGGCCGCCATGGCTGCAATTGGGGGCTTTGACTCGGTTGTTCTGATCGCCGGAGGCAAGAACAAGGGCCTTGACCTGTCTGAGCTGGCAGGTTCTGTACCTCCCGTTCATTCAGTTGTTGCGATCGGGGACGCGGCGGACGAAGTTGCCGAGGTTTTTGCAGCGACCGTTGCCGGCGTGCATTTCGCCAGCTCCATGGCTGAGGCCATTGACGTGGCCGCTGGGCTGGCCCGGCCAGATGATGTGGTTCTGCTGTCACCCGCCTGCACTTCCTTCGACTGGTATTCCGACTACGGCGCCCGTGGCGACGATTTCACCGCTCTCACACTTCAGAGGTTCAGCCAATGACAACCGCAACTCGTGCTCGCACCAGATTCGCCATCCCTCGACCGGCGAGCAAACAGTCGGTTCCAACCAAGGCGGGCGAGCGGACAGCAGGCATGTTGACCGTCACCTTCGTTGCCCTCACTGTGTTCGGACTTGTGATGGTGCTTTCGGCGTCCTCGGTGACCAGCCTCTACGACAACTCGTCTCCCTACTCATTGTTTCAACGCCAGGTGCTTTGGGCGGTTCTGGGAGCCATCGGCTTTGTTGCAGCCAACAGACTTGACTATCGATGGCTCAGGCCGCTGGCCGTACCGTTCCTGATCCTCACGGTTGTTCTCCTGCTAGCGGTCCTGGTTCCGGGTGTTGGAAGGCGTATCAACGGATCATCCCGCTGGCTCGGAGTTGGCCCAGTCGCAGTTCAACCCGGCGAGTTCGCCAAGCTGGCGATCGTCTTGTTTACAGCCGACTTACTGGCCAGACGAGCCAAACAAATGCATCGCTCGGATCTGACGATCAGGCCCGTGATGCTGATCGTTGCGATACTGTCCGGCTTGCTTCTCGCCCAACCGAAACTTGGGACAGTAGTTGTGCTGGCCGCAGTTGCGCTTCTGATGCTCTTCATAGCCGGAGCCCGGATGCCCAACCTTGCTCTCTGGACCGGCGTTGGGGCGGTAGCAGCCACCGCAGCCGCCTACTTTTCCGACTACCGCCGAGAGCGTCTTCTGGCCTTCATGGATCCGTGGGCCGATCCACTGGACACCGGACTTCAAACAATCCAGAGCCAAATCGGTGTTGCCTCGGGCGGTTTCTTCGGTGTTGGCCTCGGTGCTGGCCGGGCGAAGTGGGGCTTCTTACCGTATGCCCACTCTGACTTCATCTTCTCAATTGTTGCCGAAGAGGTTGGGCTTATTGGCGCTGGGGCGCTGGTTGGCGGGTTCTTGCTGATCGGGATTCTGGGCGTTCGGGCCGCAATGGCAGCACCAGATCGTTTTGGGATGCTGCTTGCCGCAGGCTTGACGTCGTGGCTGCTGGTGCAGGGCTTCATGAACATTGGAATGTCGATCGGCCTGATGCCGATAACGGGGGAGCCGTTGCCTTTTGTCTCCGCCGGTGGCTCGGGCTTGGTAACAACGCTGGTCGCCGCAGGCATGTTGACCAGCGTGGCTCGTCGGGCAAAGGCGTAGAGGGATGGATTCTCCGCGGCCCTCGGGCCGGCCTACCTCGGTGATCATCACCGGGGGAGGAACGGCAGGCCATACCAACCCCGGTGTGGCAACCGCGTTGGCTCTTGTGAGCCGCGGCATTGATCCCTCGAACATCCACTTTGTTGGAGGTGAGCGCGGAAACGAAGCGCAGATAGTTGCCGATGCTGGCTTCTCGATAGATCTCCTACCTGGTCGAGGAATTCAAAGGAAGCTCACAACCGCCAACGTTCGGGCCGCAATTGATTTGGGTCGCGGGCTGTGGCGCGCCATGAGGATCGTGCGGAAACGTAGGCCGGCGGTCGTGTTGTGCCTTGGGGGCTATGCCGCGTTCGGTGCCTCGGCCGCTGCTGTCCTGCAACGGGTGCCGCTGGTTGTAACCGAGCAGAACGCCCGTGCCAGCGCCGTGAACTCGATCATGGCCCGCTTTGCGAAAGCTAGCGCGTTGCCCTTCCCTGGCACCGATCTTCCAAGAGGAGTTCTTACCGGGAATCCAATACTGCCGTCGTTCCTCGACGCGGTTGAGAACTCAGACCCGGCTTCGTTGAGGGACGGTTTTGGGGCCCGGCCCAATGACTCTCTTGTTGTTGCCTGGGCGGGTTCTCTAGGAGCAACGCGTATCAACTCAGCGGTTCGTGAGTTGGCAGAGTTGTGGCGTGATCGCAGCGACGTTGTGCTGTACCACGTTGTTGGCCGCCGAGACTGGCCTGACTACCGCGACGCGGCCACAGAATTCGCCGACTCGCCGCTTCGGTACGAAGTGGTTGAGTACGAAGACCGAATGCCAGACGTTCTGGTTGCGGCCGACTTTGCGATCTGCCGGGCCGGTGCTTCAACCGTTGCTGAGTTGGCAGTCACAGGCCTTCCCTCCCTCCTGATTCCTCTGCCCGGAGCCCCGAGGGATCACCAGACTGCAAATAGTGAGGAGCTTGTAAGGAGCGGGGCGTCCCTGCTTGCCAACGATCGCGACGTTACCGGCGAGCTACTCGATTCGGTAGTATCTCCAGTGCTGGCCAACAAGGTCACCCTTGCAACGATGAGCAGAGCGGCTGCCGCTCTCGGCAGACCTGGAGCTGGTGACGCCGTTGCGAAGCTGGTGGTCAAGGCCGGGGACCTGATCGAGTCGAACACAGCAGGCGTCGGAGGGGGTGCAGGCGAGTGAGCAGCGTTGCCCCAAAGACAGACCTTGACTCAGCCCGCCGAATCCACATAGTTGGTCTGGGTGGCTCTGGAATGAGCGCCATAGCGGAGATCCTCATCGGTACCGGTCACCGCGTCTCCGGATCCGATCTTACTTCGTCTGCGCCGCTGGATCGGCTGGCCGCGGCGGGTGTTCAGACTTACGTCGGGCACGCCGCCGAGCAGATCGGCGATGCTGAGCTGCTCGCCATCTCAACCGCGGTGCCGTCATCGAATGTTGAGGTTCAGGCCGCCCTGAAGTTAGGTCTGCCGGTACTGAGGCGGGCCGAGATTCTGGCCGCCATTTCAGGTACGTGGCGCACGGTTGCGGTCGCAGGAACGCACGGGAAGACAACCACGTCCGCCATGCTTACAGCCGCGCTTCAAGGAGCCGGGCTTGACCCGGCGTTCATTGTTGGAGGTGACTTGCGCGACCTTGGCCGGGGTGCAGCGGTTGGGTCAAGCGATCTCTTGGTGGTAGAAGCAGACGAGAGCGACGGTACTTTCGTTGAGCTGGAGACTGCGGCAGTTGTCGTGACGAACGTGGAGCCCGATCACCTCGAGCACTACGGAGGTTTCGATGCGCTGCGCCGCGCATTTGTCCGCTTCGTCAAACAGGCGGACGGTCCAAAGCTACTTTGCGTGGATGACCCTGGGTCGGCCGAATTGGCGCTGGCGGTTGAAGGCACCACTACCTACGGCACTTTGCCTCAGGCAGACTGGCGAATCGTCAATCCCCTCCCTACCCCAATGGGAATTACCTTCGGAGTTGAGCATAAACAGATTGGCACTTTCAGCATTGGCCTCCGCCAGCCCGGCCTGCACAATGCCAGAAACGCAACGGCGGCCCTCGCAATGGCGGTGGCTCTTGGCGCCGAACCTCAGGCGGCGGCCGACGCTCTCTCGGAGTTCGGGGGAGTCGGTAGACGCTTCGAGCACCGAGGCGAGGTTGACGGAATCAACTTTGTGGATGACTACGCCCACCTCCCGACCGAGGTGGGATCGGCGCTTGAGGCGGCCAGAAGCCAGCAGCCCACAAGGCTGGTTGCGGTGTTTCAGCCCCATCGCTTCAGCCGAACCGAGCAACTATGGGCAACGTTCACAAACTCTTTCGTTGAGGCCGACGTTCTAATCGTCACCGGCATTTACACCGCAGGCGAAGCTGACCGCCCCGGGATCACCGGTGCCCTCATAGCCAACGACGTTGCGCAAGCACACCCGTCGTCTGACGTAACCTACATTC
>QIKW01000175.1 GCA_003231975.1 Acidimicrobiia bacterium | reverse complement strand
AAGAGTCGCTCTCTGAGCTCTTTCAGTTCTGAGTCAGGATTCGGGTCTAGGAACCCGAACACGGTGAACCCAACGGTGAGGTCATGGACCATCGGGCCCCGACCGTGCAGGGCAGCCCGTTTGCTACCAATGGCTGCGCAACCTGCTTCCGCGTCGGCGCGGCTGACCGCGCCGAGATGCAGGCGATCCGAAAAAAGCTTCAACAGCGTCATCACATACCCTTGATCTGGCCCCGGCGAACCAAGCCGCAAACCCTGCGGCTGGCCTGAATCCAGGTCACCCGGTCTATCAGAACGCCAAGACCCCGGCCGTCTGGGCGGCGACTGGTACCAACGCACTGATTCGTTCTGGTCGGTTGGCACAAAGTCAGGAGCAGCCACCCAATCAGACTACCGTGCCCGGCATGGACGATCCCTCAATCATTTATCAGATCGTGATGGTGCTTCACATCGCCGCCGCCATAGTTGGCTTCGGTGGCGTGATTGCGCACAGCGCGTACAACTCAAAGGCTTTCTCGGCAACCGCAGGGGAGGCCAAGGTGCTGCTTACCGCAACCCAAACGGTAACGAATCTGGCTCACTATGGAATCTACGGCGTGTTCATTCTTGGGCTAGTCCTTGTTGCGGTAAGTGGCGGAGATGTCAGCTTCGGCGCGCCGTGGATCTCGGCCTCGTTCCTGATTTGGTTTCTGCTGGTCGGCGTGGCCCACGGCCTGGTGCGGCCAACGGTCTCGGGCCTCGTTGAGGAGACCGAAGGAATGGACCCGGGCGACGCAATGAAAGCGAATCCGAAAGTGGTTGCATACGCAAAGAAGCTGGCCTTGGGCGAAGGCCTAACCCAACTCCTTCTTGTGGCGGCCATCGCCTTGATGGTGTTTCAGCCAGGCGCTTAGAGCGCCGGGCCTCGGGCCGGGTTGCGCTACGAGCCAAGCAGAGCGAACACGATTGAGTCGCTCAGCGCCTGCCAACTAGCCTCAATGATGTTTTCCGAAACCCCAATGGTGCTCCATCTGCGGTCACCGTCGGTTGCGTCGATCAACACGCGCGTTACTGCGCCGGTGCCGCGCTCGGAGTCGAGGATCCTTACCTTGTAGTCAGACAGCTTCACCGAATCCAGCCTGGCGAAACGGTTGCCAACCGCGGCCCGAAACGCAGCATCCAGGGCATTGACCGGGCCGTTGCCCTCGCCGGTGGCGATGATCCGCTTAGCTTTTTCATCGGGCTGATCGCCGCTGCCCTTGGCTGGAATGATCAGCTTAATCGTTGCCTCTGTCTCAACTCCGTCGTAGTGGCCAAGGGGGTTGATTTCAAGAGCCATCTTGTCTCCTGGCCGGTGCTCAACCGTCACCCGGAAACTTTCAAGTCTGAAGAATGGATTGCGCCAGCCGGTGGCCCGGCGCATCAGCAATTGAAGCGACGCGTCGGCAGCTTCAAAGTGGTAACCAACGTTCTCAAGCGCTTTCAGTTCAGCAAGGACCTGGGTGAGTTGGTTCGGATCTAGTTCGATTCCCAGCTCCTTGGCCTTCAACTCAACCGTTGACCGACCGGAAAGGTCTGAAACCAGGAAGCGTGTGCCGTTGCCAACCAGAGACGGATCGACATGTTCATAGGCATCAGGGCGACGGGCTATTGCTGAGGTGTGGAGGCCTGCCTTGTGGGCAAACGCAGACTTTCCGACATAGGGAAGCGCGTCGTTGGGGGGCAGGTTCACGATCTCGGCAACATGGTGGCTAACCGCGGTAAGTCGTTGCATTGCCCCCTCGGGCAGGGTGCGAATTCCCATCTTGAGAGTCAGGTTCGGCACGAACGTTGTGAGGTCACAGTTGCCGGTGCGTTCGCCATATCCGTTGATGGTGCCCTGCACGTGCCGAGACCCAGCCCTTACGCCTGCCACCGCGTTTGCCACCGCGCAACCGGTGTCGTTCTGAGTGTGCATCCCAACCACAAGTTCGGGAAACATCTCGACAACCGTGCGGGTGGCGCCTTCAATCTCGTGCGGCAGCGAACCACCGTTGGTATCGCACAATACGAGGGCTTCTGCACCAGCAACCGCTGCGGCCTCCAAGGCACGCAGAGTGAATTCGGGGTTGCGTTTGTAGCCGTCGAAGAAGTGCTCAAAGTCAACAAACACTCTCCGGTCGTTGGCCCGAAGAAAGGCAACTGAGTCTTGGATCATGGCAACGCCTTCGTCGAGAGTGGTGCGCAGCGCCTCCAGAACGTGGTAGTCCCAGCTCTTCGCAACGATGCAGCACACCTGGGTTTGGGCCGATATCAAGTTGGCCAGAGTCTGGTCTTCGTCAACCCTGCCTTTAGGCCGCCTGGTTGATCCGAAGGCAACAAGCGTCGAATGATCAAGCTCAAGTTCGCCTGCGGCCGCTCTCTGGAAAAAAGCGTCGTCACGAGGGTTAGACCCCGGCCAACCTCCCTCGATGTAATCAATGCCAAGGCTGTTGAGTTGGCGAGCGATCTTCAGTTTGTCGTCGGTGGTGAGCGCAATCCCCTCAAACTGAGATCCGTCTCGCAGCGTGGTGTCGAAGATGTCAATCGACTCGGGCCAGGCCGGGTTGTGAACCGCTTCGCGAGAGATATCCATTTGGCTTAGCCAGCCACTGGCGTGCGCCAGCTATAGGGATCGGGAGCCGCGCCGGACAGAACGTTGGTTAGCGCCTCACGAATTTTGAGCGTGTTCGGACCTGGGGTGCCGTCTCCAACGGTTACTGCCGAATCGCTAACGATCACCGTGCCAACGGGGGCAACCACGGCCGCTGTTCCGGAAAGGAACAGCTCGCCAGTTGCCGCCCATTCCACCAGCTCGCCGGGAGCGATGGGGCGTTCTTCGATCTGGTAGCCAAGATCGGCCCCAATTCTGATGATGGAATCTCTGGTAACGCCGTGAAGGAACGACTCGTCGAGCTGGCGGGTAAGCAGCCGCGTGTCGTCAACCAGGAAGAAATTGGAGGCCCCGGTTTCTGTGACGTCGTCTGCTGTTGCGAACAGAACTTGGTCTGCTCCGTGATCTCGTTTAGCGTCGAGCGTGGGGCCAAGTGCCATCACATAGTTGGCGCCGCTCTTGACCATGCCGAACTGCGGTGTGGTTCGGGGCACCTTGGTTTCGACATAAAGCGTGAGGGGTCGCACTCCCCCAGCGAAATAGTCTCCTACAGGGGAGCAGATCACATACAGAGTGGCGCTGTCGCTTGGCGACGCGGCCGCTCCGATGTTGGGGGCGGTGCCGATAAAGGTTGGCCGAATGTAGAGCGAACCAGGGGCGTCAGGCGTGGCCTCAGAGTTCGCTTCAACCGCATCAACTATCAGCTGGCGAATGAGGCTGGCCTCTGGCACCGGCATCCTGAGCCTGCCGATACTCTGACGCAGGCGTTCGACGTGATCATCAAGGCGGAAGATGGCAACGCTCTGATCTTGTTGGCGATGGGCCTTCAAACCTTCGAAACAAGCGCTGCCGTAGTGGAACACGTGGGTGGCTGGATGAAGTGAGAAATTGGCAAGAGGCTGCGCATGGCCAGGGTAGGTGTAGATCCCGTCTGCCATCTGCGCGATGGTCATCGAGTCTCCGAAGAGAGAGCCGAACGGCTCCGAAAGAGGATCTTTGTTTGTGGTTGCTTCGCTCATTGGGGGCCTTGGAGCTTTGAGGAGACGGCGGCGCCGATCTCGCTGGTGGAACCGGTCAGATCAACACAAGCATCGCACGCCTCGGCAATTCTGGCTGCTGCTTCTGCTTCGCCGAGAAATTCGAGCATCATGGCCCCCGATGCGATTGCAGCAATGGGGTTTGCCTTGCCCTGCCCGGCAATGTCGGGGGCAGACCCATGGACGGGCTCGAACATGGAAGGGCCGGTGCGCGGCGGGTTCAAGTTGGCCGAGGCCGCCAGCCCGATGCCTCCCGAAACGGCTCCGCCCAGGTCGGTCAGGATGTCTCCAAAGAGGTTGTCAGTAACGATCACGTCATAGCGTTGCGGGTCTTGAACAAAGTAGATGCAGGCGGCGTCGACATGGCTGTATGCGGTGTCGACAGATGGGAACTCTTCCGCAACCTCGTTGAACGCCCGCTGCCAGAGGTCGCCAGAAAACGTCAGAACGTTGGTTTTATGAACCAAGGTGAGGTGGTTCTTTCGTCCGGTAGCCAACTCGAATGCGTAACGGATGGCCCGCTCGGCTCCTTTGCGGGTGTTCACTGACCCTTGGGTTGCGATCTCGTCGGGCGTTCCCTTCTTGAGGAACCCGCCCTCGCCTGCGTAGGCCCCTTCGGTGTTTTCCCGAACCACAACAAACTCATGGCCGGGGTTGGATCCGTTGGCGGCCAACTTGAACGGTCGATGATTGATGTAGAGGTCTAGATCGAACCTCATCTTCAGCAGCAACCCTCGTTCGATCACTCCTGGCGGAACGCCTGGCGCTCCAACCGCCCCAAGATATATGGCATCAAGCTCACGCCACTCTTCCAGCACCGAGTCTGGAAGGACCGTTCCGTCCTCCAGGTAGCGAGCGCCGCCCAATTGGTACGCAACCGTTTCGAGGCTGACTCCTGCGGCGTCAATGACGCGCAAACCTTGCTCTATGACCTCGGGACCAATTCCGTCGCCCCCGACAACTGCAACTCTGTGGCTAGCCAACGGGCTCTCCGTTTCTGTTCGGACCGATCTGGGTAACCAACCCTATCGCTGGTCAACCTGCTCAAGCCCGCCGGGGTTTCCGCCGATTGTAGGGACAGGAGCATTTGATAAATGACTACACCAATCCTTTCCGACGAATCTTTCTCGGTGCAATCCGTTCCCGAAACGTGGGTCGAGGCACAAGAAGAAGCGGGGGGCTATGACCCTTCGCCATTGCCGTCCAACCGTTCGGTTGGTGTGGTTCCAATGCGCCAGGACGCCGACGCACTAACCGGCACTCTTGCTGGTTTGGCCATGTCGGTGGCCCTAGGCGTCACATGGTTTGCGGTCGAAAGCAGAGACGTTATCCAGTCGCCCTGGACCGCAGTTGTTGCTGGTGTGTTCATCGCCTTGGCGGTTCGCCTCGGCATGGGCGGCAGACACAGCGACATTCGCGCCACGCTCTCCCTTATTTTCTACATTGTCACAGTTCTGGCTGTTGCCTACTTCGTCGAGTCGTTCGACTATCGCGAAATCTACGGCGTCAACCCCAGCTTCCAGGCCAGCCAAACCGAACTGGTCAGAGACCGGCTGACCCAGCCCGAAACCGTTGTGGCTTGGGCCATGGGAACTGTGGCCTGCCTTCAGACCAGCTACCTGCTGAGAATTCGCAGGCTTGTGCGCTAATGCCGGTGAGGCTCAGGGCCCATTTCGGCTTAGCCTTTATGTTGTGTCCGACATTCACAACCTCTCCCAAGAAGCCTTCGATCGGCTGGATGCCGAGCACGGCGACCTCACAACGAGGGGCCGAATCGAGATTGCCAAGAAGATCGAGACGGCCCGCGAGCTTGGCGACCTTTCAGAAAACGGCGACTATCACGCGGCAAAAGAAGAGCAAGGCAAGATGGAGGGCCGGATCGTGCACTTGGCCCATATTCTTAAAAACTCAGCAATCGTCGAAGACGTCGCCAGTACTGATGAGGTTGCACCGGGCTGTGTGGTTTCTGTCAGATTCGATGGAGATGACGACGTCGAGAAGTACCTGATCGGATCCATCGAGGAACGGCAGGGCGGCGTAACCGTGATGTCTCCAGGGTCGCCGATGGGAATCGCCTTGATGGGCTCAAAGAAGGGCCAGGCGGTTAGCTACAAGGCACCAACCGGCGACACTCTCACCGTGCACGTTGTTGCCATCGAGGCCGGCTAGCCAAGCGAGGCTTCCAGCCGGGAAACCGCATCAAGCAACGGTTTAGCGAAGCGCTGGCCAGGGGCCGCTGTTACGCGATCAATCGGCCCACTGATACTGAGGGCCCCAATTACCTCGCCAGCTCCGCTCCGCACGGCCGCGCTGACAGAAGCAACGCCTGCTTCTCGCTCGCCAACTGATTCAACAACTTCGCCAGAGGCAGTCTGATTCAACAAGACCGCCCCAGCTGATCCTCGCTGAAGAGTAAGTCTGGCCCCCACCGGAACGATCGTGCGCAGTCCATGATCAGATTCAGCAACAACAACGCAGACGCGCTTGTCGCCGTCACGCACATAAAGCTGGGAGCTTTCGCCCGTCTGGCTGGTGAGCCGCCGCAGGTGAGGGCGGGCAGCCTCAACCATTGAGCCAAGGCCGTCGATTTGGTGGGCCAGCAACAGGAACCGGTAACCAAGCGCAAACAGCCCATCGTCTGAACGCCGAATCAGCCTGTGCTGTTCGAGGGCCAGGCACAAGCGGTGGACGGTTGCCCGGTTCAGGCCGGTCTCCTCAACCAGCTGGGCTAGGGAACGAGGCCCACGTGCCACACAATCAATGATGGCGAACGACTTGTCGATAACTCCAACACCGCTTACCCTGGTGTCCATTCTATGAGAATAGCGTCTCATAATTTGAGACGTCAACCAAAGGACCGGGATGGCCACATCGCGAACCAACACAACACGAACCCTCGCCGAAAAGCTCTGGGACCAACACTTGGTCAGCGAGGGCGCATCTGGCCAGCCCGACCTCCTCTACATAGATCTCCACCTGGTTCACGAAGTCACCTCGCCCCAGGCGTTCGAAGGGCTGCGTGTCAACGGTCGCAAGGTTCGTCGCCCAGACCTCACCGTTGCCACCGAAGACCACAACGTTCCGACCGAGAACATCGATCAGCCAATTGCTGATCCTGTCAGCGCCAAGCAGATCGAGGCGTTGCGGGCCAACACATCAGAGTTCGGGATAGTCAACCATCAGATGGGTTCTCCAGGCCAGGGAATTGTGCATGTGATCGGGCCAGAACAAGGCCTTACCCAACCCGGAATGACCGTTGTTTGTGGTGATTCTCATACCGCAACCCATGGTGCTTTCGGGGCCTTGGCGTTCGGCATCGGCACTAGCGAGGTAGAGCACGTTCTTGCCACCCAAACGCTGCCCCAGACTCGACCAAGAACAATGGCGATTACTATCGAGGGCAGCTTGCCGCAGGGATCAACCGCCAAGGACCTGATCCTCGCCGTCATCGGCAGGATCGGAACCGGCGGCGGGATCGGCCATGTGATCGAGTACCGCGGCGAAGCAATCAGGAACCTCTCGATGGAAGGCCGGATGACAGTGTGCAACATGAGCATCGAGGCAGGGGCCAAGGCTGGCTTGATCGCCCCCGACGATGTGACCTTTGCCTACCTCAAGGGCCGAAAGGGCTGCCCAACAGGCAAGCAGTGGGACCAGGCGGTTGCCGACTGGAAAACGTTGCCAACAGACAGCGGCGCCACCTTTGACCAAGAGGTTGTGATCGACGGAAGTGCGATCACCCCGCAGGTGTCGTGGGGAACCAACCCCGGCCAGGTGGCCCCCCTCAGCGGCAAGGTCCCCCATCCATCAAGCTTCGCAGACGAGGCGAGCCAAGAAGCAGCCAAGCGGGCCATCGACTACATGGGTTTGGAACCAGGAACCAACTTCACCGACATTCCGGTCGACACCGTGTTTATCGGGTCTTGCACCAACAGCAGAATCGAAGACCTGCGGGCCGCGGCCCATGTGGCTCGAGGCCAACAGGTGGCCGCCGGAGTGAGAACCCTCGTGGTTCCCGGCTCGTTCGCAGTGAAAGAGCAGGCCGTGAGTGAAGGCTTGGACCAGGTGTTCATCGCTGCGGGCTTCGACTGGCGGGAGCCAGGCTGTTCAATGTGTCTGGCCATGAATCCCGACAAGCTTGCTGTTGGCGAGCGTTGCGCCTCAACCAGCAACCGCAACTTTGAAGGCCGGCAGGGGCGGGGTGGCCGCACCCACCTTGTCTCGCCCGAAGTAGCAGCAGCAAGTGCTATCGCCGGCCACTTTGCCACCCCATCCGCCCTCGCCTAATCAAAGGCTCGCCGTACCAAAGGACCCCCAGTGCAAGCAGTCAGAATCGTTACCGGCAGAGCCGTTCCGCTCGACCGGTCAGATGTAGACACAGACCAGATAATTCCGTCTGATTGGCTGAAACGAATTGAGCGCACCGGTTTCGAAAAGGGCCTTTTCTCCGAATGGCGAGACGAGCCGAGCTTCGTGCTGAACGACGAGAGGTTCGCGGCCGCGAACATCCTCATTGCCGGGCCAAACTTTGGGGTTGGCAGCTCCCGAGAACATGCTGTTTGGTCGATCCAGCAGTACGGGTTCCAAGCGGTCATAAGCCCCCGTTTCGGCGACATCTTTGCCAACAATTGCACCAAGAACGGGCTGGTTCCGGTTGTGGTTGAGCAATCGGTCGGCAGGCAACTGATCGATGCGGTTGAGGACAACCCAGAACTGGAATTCACCATCGATGTTGAGCGCCGCCTGCTTGAGGTCCCTGCTTTGGGGGTCAGCCAGCCCTTTCCATTGGCTGATTCCACCCGAGAGCGCTTTCTGGCAGGCTTGGACGACATCGCTATTACGATGCGCGAGCTGGGCCGGATCAGCGACTTCGAGGCCACCCGCCCCGCCTGGCTCGTGTGAGGCCTATTACAGATTGGTGACGTTGGATAGCTCGGGAACCAGAGCTGCCGATGGTTCGTCTGAGGTGCCATGAACACAAAGACCAGACTCCTTACCGGGGCGCTTGCGCTAGCGTTGTTTGCCAGCGCATGCGTGGCAGACGACAGCTCTTCGCCGGGAACCACGCAGAACCCGGGAACCACAGATCTCTCGAGCGAGAACGTGATCCTCACCGCTGCACCTCTGCAAACGGTGAACACTTGCAGCGCCCTACTGGATCGTCTCATTGCTGAAGGGGTAGACCAGGTTGGCCCATACGGCTTCGGCGGAGGTCGCTACAGCATCTTCGCGGGTGGGGCCGAAGTCGACCTGATGGAAGATCAGGCCATGGCCGAAAGCACTGAGGCGACGTTTGCTGCCAGCGACGATTCTGGTGCCAGCCTCAGCCAGTCAGACGCCGACGGATCGGCCCGAAGCTCCGGAGAGTTCTCGGGAACGAACACCCAAGAGGTTGACGTAGACGAAGCCGACATGGTGAAGACCGACGGCAAGCGTCTACTTGTCCTGAACGGCAACACACTCAGGGTTGTTGATGTTTCTGGCCCCAAGCCGAGGCTGGAGCGAACCATCAAGCTTGAGCAAGACACCTGGGCTGGCGAGATGTTCCTGGTTGGAGACCGCGCTCTGTTGCTCAGCCAGGGCTGGACAGCTCGCCCCCTCACCCGGGTTGGTGGCGACATCGCCTACCCCGACGGCTCCCCAACCAGCAAGATCATCGAGGTAAACGTCGAAACCGGCGAAATTGGTCAAACCATCGAGTTCGAGGGTTCGTACCTATCGGCTCGCGAGGTTGACGGCTCGATTCGGGTGGTTCTCACCGCAGGCATGGGCCGCTTTCCCTTCCTCTTCCCGTCATCGCCTGACGCCGAGGATTCTGCGACCGAGGCCAACCGGAGGCTGATTGAAGAATCAACCATCGAGCAGTGGCTGCCAACATTCCGCATCACCGAAGGCGGCAACACCATCACCGACGGTCCGGCGGTTGATTGCAGCCGGGTCTACCTGCCAAAAGACTTCAGCGGCTTCGGCTCTCTAAATGTCCTAACGATCAACCTTGATGACGGCATGGAGTTGTTGGATTCGATCGCTGTGGTAACCGAGGGCCAGACCGTTTATGCCTCAACTGAGCGACTGACTGTTGCCACCGCAAAGTGGCCAGAGTGGAACCCCGAGACCGGCGAACCAGAGGAAGACCAGAACTACACAACGTCGCTGCATTCGTTTGACATCACCGACCTGTCCCGCACCGAATACGTTGGCTCGGGCGAGGTTAAGGGCCACCTACTAAGCCAGTACAGCCTGTCTGAATACAACGGCTACCTCAGGGTTGCCACCACCCAAGGCGACCCGTGGTGGGGAGCCCAGAACGAGAGCGAAAGCTTCGTAACCGTGTTCGAGGAGAACGACGGCGAACTGCGCCAAGTTGGCCAGGTGGGCGGCCTTGGCAAGGGCGAACGAATCTTCTCGGTCCGGTTCATGGCCGACATTGCATACGTGGTCACCTTCCGCCAGGTAGATCCTCTCTATACCGTCGATCTGAGCGAGCCTTCGAATCCGACGGTTCTTGGCGAGCTGAAGATCCCTGGGTTCTCGACCTATCTGCACCCCGTGGGCGACGGCCTGCTGCTTGGCATTGGTCAGGACGCAACCGATGAAGGCCAAACCACCGGCGCTCAGATGTCGCTGTTCGATGTCTCTGACCTCTCCAACCCGCAGCGTATAGACACCCTGGGCCTAGGCGAGAACAGCTACAGCTCGGTTGATTGGGACCCGAAAGCGTTCTTGTTCTGGGCCGACGAGAGCCTGGCCTCGGTTCCTGTGAGTTGGTGGGGCTGGGACGAGGCTTCGGGCACCGAAAACAGCGGCAACGCGGCCGTCTTGGTCAACATTGGAGACCGAACGCTGAGCGAGATCGGCAGAATCGGGCACCCCGCCACGCGGGAATGCGAGAACTACTTCGAGGGCGAGCCGGTGCTTGACGACGTCGTCGATAGTGAGGATGCCGAGGCTGGCCTGATTTCCCCCTCCCGAACACCTACTGGCGGTGAACAGTACTGCTGGTCATACCAAGCCGAAGTGAGGCGCACCGTGGTGATCGGCGACACGATCTTCACTGTTTCTGACGGCGGGGTTCAGGCCAACGAGCTTGACGGGCTACGCGAAATTGCCTGGCTACCGTTCTCGTAGAGTTCCGGCCTGACCCAGTCTAGGAATCGGGTTTGGAGTTAACGGCGAAGCGGACGGGGTCGCCGGAGAGGGCGGCCCCGACCTCTTCTGCGATGGTGACTCCTGCCCTCTCCTGGGCCTCGTGAGTTGCGGCGCCCAGGTGCGGGGTAACCACAACGTTGGGGTGACTCAGCAATGGCGAGCCAGCCGGAGGTTCGACGGCGAAAACATCCAGCCCCGCACCTCCCACCTGGCCGCTCAGCAAGGCAGCATTGAGGGCTTCCTCGTCAACCACGCCGCCCCGAGAAACGTTGACTATCCGGACTCCTCGTTTGCTCATGGCCAGGAATCTGGCTCCGATCATGCCGATGGTCTCAGGTCCTTTGGTTACGTGAACGGTAACGATGTCTGAACTCTCGGCTAGATCTTCGAGGCTGACCATCCCTACACCAATTTCGGCTCCCCGATCAGCTCCGACATAGGGATCGTGGGCAATCAGCCGCATCCCAAAGGCTGCTGCTCTCTCGGCAACAAGACTGCCGACCCGGCCGAGTCCAACAATCCCAAGTGTCTTGCCGTGCAACTCCATGCCAAGCAACTTCGATCGCTCCCACCTACCTGCTCTCAAGGAGGCATCGGCCTGGGCGGTATGGCGAGCCTGCGCCAGGATCAGCGCCATCGTCTGCTCAGCAGTTGAGATGATGTTCGATTCGGGGGCGTTCACAACCAGGATCCCCCGCTTGGTGGCAGCCTGAACATCCACATTGTCCAGGCCAACCCCGGCCCGCCCAACAACAACCAACTCGGAGCCAGCCTGAAGCAGAGCCGCTGTTACCTGCGTGGCCGACCTGACAATCAACCCCGCGGCCCCAAGGATCAAGCGCTCCAGGTCCTCGGCTGGTTGTGCGATCTTTATGTCAACGCTGTGGCCCGCGGCTCGGAGCTTCTGGAGACCGGCCTCGGCGATCTCTTCAGTAATCAGAATTCGAACCATGGGCCAAGGATCGCCGAGGTGCCGCACCCAGGCAACTACAGAATTGGACTTTTGGCCCTGTTCTACATAAAAGCAGGCTCGGCGAGCCGAAGAAGTGGGCAGTTTCCAACCGCGGCTACCCCAAAACCTTGTGCAACGCCAGCCAGAAGCCGCTGCCTGCCTTCCCGGTTAAGCCCATCCACTGGCCAGGCAGGGCGGCAACCACATCGGCGGGCGGAAGGTGAATCGGCGTTTGGCTCCCCAAGGAGTTCACCCAGAGCAGTGAGCCGCCAGGGGCAATGACCCGGTCCACCTCGCTTGGGAACAGCAGCATGTTCACCATAAGGACGGCATCGAATCTGTTGGTTGAGAACGGCAGCGTTGACGCGTCGCATTGCACACGGGGCGCCAGGTCGGCTGGCGCGTTGGCCAGCATCTCAGCCGCTAGATCGCAAGCAACAACCGAGTCCACCCGCTCCCTCAGCACCCGGGTTCCCGAACCTGTGCCAGACCCCAACTCCAGCCAGCGACCATCAAGTGGCAGCTCACCGCGGGCCAGGCCGTCGGCAATTGGGGCCTCCCTAGCTTCGTTGCTTCGTTCGGCCCATTCAGGAGCCAACGAATTGAACAGATCGCTCATCTTTTCTGCTCGGTCGGTATCCCAGCCGCCCTCAAATGCCACCTGGCGAGTGATCTTTCTCATCGGATGGTCGGGGCCTGCAAAAGGCTCGGGTTCGATGCAGCCAGGAGCGTCGGCCAACTTCCTAATCGGCCCACGTGTCCTGGCAACCGAGGCTGCCTGCTGTTGAATCTCACCTGTCACGCCATCAGTCTGGCCGATACCGTCAGAGTGATGGTGGCGCTGCGACTTAGAACCTCCCCTCATCCTCAGCCTGACTTTCTCCATCTCCCGTGGCAGCTACCTCTGGCCGACTGGCCAGACGACCTGGCAGTAAGGCTCCCGCGGGGCAGGCATCGCCACGTGGTGCGGTTTATCCACCACGACGGCCGATACTTCGCCCTGAAAGAGATGGACGAACCCCTAGTTCAGAGAGAGTTCGAACTTCTCAGCTTTCTGAAAGACCAGTCCATCCCTGCGGTTCAACTAACCGGAATTGCCACTGGCCGGAAAGGGGAATCGGGCAACGACCTCGATTCGGTTCTGATCACAGACCATCTCAGCTACTCGCTTCCTTACCTTCATCTCTTTGCCAGCCCCGGGGCCGACGGCCTTCACGAGAGCCTGGTGGATGCGTTAGTGGCGCTGTTGGTTCGGATCCACCTGGTTGGGTTGTTCTGGGGCGACTGCTCGCTTGGGAACGCACTCTTCCGGCGAGATGCAGGTGCCCTGGCCGCCTACCTGGTAGACATCGAAACCGGCGAGCACCACGAAACCCTCAGCCCCGGCCAGCGGCAGCTCGATTTGGAGATTGCCAAGGACAACATCGCGGGCGGGCTGTTCGAACTGGAGGCGCTTGGCAAGTTGGGCGACGGCATCGATCCGGCCATGATTGCCGATCAGCTACAGCTTCGCTACGACGAGTTATGGAGCGAGGTAACCCGCGTGGACAGCATCCGCTCAGACGAACTGTGGCGAATCCGAGACCGGCTTCACCGACTGAACCAGCTTGGTTTTGACACCGAAGAGTTGGAGCTGGTGGAACGAGACGGTGCCCGCCATGTTTCGTTTCGGCCTGCGGTGGTTGAGGTTGGGCACTATCGACGAAAGCTTGCGGCGCTCACTGGCATTGATGCTGAGGAGAACCAGGCAAAACGGCTGTTGGGCGCAATCAGGAGTTTCGGTGCTCAACTGGCAGGAGAGCTTGACCGTGATGTGCCAGAAGCCGTGGTTGCGTACAGATGGCTGACCGAGCGCTACGAGCCAACCACCGATTCGATCCCGCCGGAGCTGCGGGATCGCCTGGAACCGGCCGAGTTCTTTCACCAAGTGCTAGATCACCTGTGGTATCTCTCGGAGGCGGCAGGCTTCGACGTTGGGCTAGACGAAGCCACAGCCGACTACATCAACACTGTTCTCTCGGCCCTGCCAACCGAACGAACCGTTCTTGGCGAATTTGAAGACTAGTTCTAGTTGGTCACGCGCTGCCGACGGGCGTCGGCACGCCGCGATCGCCGTTCCTCGGCCCTGCGGCCTCGTCTCTTCCCGAGTGTTTGTCGCTTCGCTCCAAAACTCGCGCCCTTGTTTCGCGCTGCCGACGGCGTCGGCACGCTGCGAGCGGTCTACCCGGATGGCCGAAGGCCGGGAGGCGACAGCCGACCCAATATCACAGAGTCACGCGTAGTCGCCATC
>QIKW01000169.1 GCA_003231975.1 Acidimicrobiia bacterium | reverse complement strand
CTCAAGCGTCTCGCGTGACTCGTTCGAGGGAGTGAATAGTGAGAGGTTGCTCATGGCAGCATCTGTTTCTCTCGCCAGATGCGGGCGAGGATCGGATACCTCCAGCGGATGTCGGAACCATCACGAACCAGGTAGTGGTCATCCATCAGAGCCTTGAGTAGCTCAACCGCATCCTGCTTATCGCACGACGGTGTTCCGGCAGCCAGTAGCTCATAGACCTTTGTTAACGGCGTCGACGGCTGCTGAGAGGTGTGGTCCAGGAGTTTGATGGCCCGAGACCGCAGAGGGTCCGGGTAGTAGGTGTCGAGGCGAGAAACGAAATGCTCGAAGGCCCGGGATTCGTCGCGATCGGAGATGTAGGTCGCAAAGGCCGCCTCTACCAGCTTGGCTGTCACAGTGGTTTGGGACGTTGTGGAATCGCGGATACCTGAAGCGAGCGCTTGAATGAGGAAAGGGATGCCGTCAGAGCACGTGAACATCGCGTCGACCGCTGCGCCTGAAAACGTGCGATCAATACCAAGGGCGAGACAGTGCGTCAGGAAGCCGGCGTCCTCTCGGCTCAACGGTCCGAGAGGGAGGTTCTTGAGGTCGCCGATGACCGCTTCGGTTGTGTCGGTTCCATAGCGTATGACGTGATGGAAGCCGATCGACCCGGTCAGTATCCAGCGGATATTGCGAAACTCCTTCCTACCTTGCTGCATGGTTTGAAGAACAGTCGCCACCTCATCGGCACCGCCCTCACCGTTCGCGATGTTGTTGATGCACTCGGTGATCTCGTCGATCGCTAGAACCAGCAATTCCCCTTCGCCCTCGAGCGCGTTGTCGACTGCCTCCAGCATCTCGTGAAGAACATCGACCGGACGGCGATGCTGCTGGTTCGCTGCAAGGCTGATGGTGACGTCGTCGTAGCCCACGCGAAGCGACGCCTTGTCAAAGAGCGAGCTGAGCGCCCCGGCGAATCGCTTTTTGAACCCTTGATGCTGCTTGAGCTGCCGCAGGAGTTGATGGATCAGGTGAGTGCTAGTGCGGACGTCCTGGTAGCTGCGAAGGAGCACGACCATGCCGTCTCCAGGTTCGTTCGCCAACCGTTCGAGCATGCAAGACTTGCCGAGGCGGCGGGGATCGTTGATTACCAGGTTGTGTCCATCAAGTAGTAGCTGGCGTGCCTGAAGGATTGTGCCGTCGCGGCCAACGATCTGGTGAGGGCTCAGCTGAGCCCCAACGTTGGGCTTTAGTGGAAAAGGTTGCTGGCTGCCAGTCATCACGGCCTTTTTTTGTACAACGAATCTGCTGTCTAATCATACAGTGAAACTGTTGTACATGTCTACAGAGAATCCGATGTATATCCTGGCTCGGCTAATATGCCAAGGTTCGATGCCCGCTAGCGCAGCCGGATGAGCGCCGCAAGGAAGCCCACCCGGCATGTCGCAGTGCGCCTCGGTCAGCTCATGCCGCCATCGATCACCAACTCGGTGCCGGTGACGAAGCTGGCATCGTCTGAGAGCAAGAATGCTGCGCCGGCTGCTACCTCTTCGGCGGCGCCGAACCGGCCGAGAGGCACCTGGGAAAGAACCTGCTCGACAAACCCCTGGATCTCTTCTTCGCTTAGGCCGGTGGCAGCGAAGAACGCTGTGTCGATGGGGCCGGGACTGACAGCATTTACGCGGATCTGGCGTGGAGCCAGTTCGTTGGCGAACACGTTCATACCGGAGCGGACTGCGCCCTTGGTGGCTGAATAGACGGCCGAGCTTGGCATGCCAACGTCGTTCACGATTGACGTGTTGAGCAACACCGAACTGCCCTCGCCAAGAGCTGACTCCAGCGCCCGGAGTTGAAGAAACGGCCCTCGTACGTTGGTCGAGAATTGCCGGTCGAACTCGTCGGACTCGATGGCCTCAACTGGTGCGAAGGCACCGAGCCCGGCATTCAGGAAGACGCCGTCGAGGCGGCCCCCAAAGATGTCGTCAACTGCGGCGCGCAGAGCTTCGTTTGCGGCCGGGTCGGCCGCGTCGCTGGCAACGGCGCTGACTCCGTCGAGGTTCCCCGCCTCTGTCAGCCGAGCTTGGTCGCGTCCGGTCACGAGCACGGTCCCTCCTTCATCAACCACCCGTTTGGCCGTAGCCAGGCCAATCCCGCTGGTGCCGCCGGTAATGAGGATGTTCTTGCCTTCGAATCGTTTCATTTCACTTTCTCCTTGTGTTATAGAGCGATCGTTTCCTAACTAACACGCGTCAGTGGTGTGTTGTTCCACCAATCCCTGTTACCGGAGTGCCCGGATCACGGTTTCCAGCGTGGCTTCTGCGTCGGCAAGCGAAATCCCCTTGCGCGACTCAACCTGCAGGCCGTTGAGCGTCGTGCACACGAGCCGCGCGCCCAAAGCCGGATCAATCGATAGCTCACCGGCATCCGCGGCCGCTCGCAGGGTCTGCGCCACCAGCGCCCGCAAGCGGCGATCGTGGACTTTGAGACGTTTCCGAATCTTGGGGTTGCCCTCGGCCAACTCGGTCGCACAGATTACTCCGTAGCACCCTCTGGTTGGCGAGTCGGCCGATGCGTTCACTGCGGCGTCGGCGAACCACGCCCTCAGCCCTTGCAGGGGTGACGCTTCGGAGCCGAGAACCGTAGCGACGGACTCCAGGGCGCCGTCCAGGTAGTCATCCAAGGTTCGGAAACACAGACCGTTTTTGCTTTCGAATGCCTTGTAAATACTGCCAACTGACAGGCCCGTGGCATCGCTCAGATCTGATATGGAAGTGGCCGAGATGCCCTTGGCCCAGAACGCGTCGCGCGCCTTGGCAACAACATCCGGTTCATCGAACTCTCTCGGCCGACCCACACCTGTGAGGCTAGCGGCCTTAGGAAACGTACACTTCCCTAAAAGGATCGCCCGCCAGCTCCCGAGCTCAAGTGCCGCTTCTCATTGTCATGGTCGATCCGCACCGGTCTCTGCGAACCCCGGCACTCCGTCGTCGCGCACCACACCGAAAGTGTTCAGGGCCATGGACACCAGCGTGTACTGGCCAACCGCGAACACCAGATCCATTCGCTGCTGCAAGTCGTATTGCTCGCAGAGCTGATCCCACACCAGGTCGCTGATTGTCTGCTGCGTGTGTAGCTCATCGGTGGCGCGAAGTATGCATGCCTCTTCTGGTGTCCACTCGGGCCCTATTTCTTCTGTCTTCAAGCGGGCGATCTCATCATCACCGAACCCGAGCTTGCGGGCGATCAGGACGTGTTGGCCCCATTCGTACTCGGAGCCGCAGCGCCACCCAACCCGCAGAATGGCCAGCTCCCGCACCCGGGGCGACAGGGTTGACTTTGCCAGCACGTGGTTGGCGAACACGAACCAGCGGCGGGCCAAGTCTGGATGGTTGGCCAACGTGGCGAAGATGTTGAGGACCTCTCCGTCAGGTGTTTTCAGCTTGTCAAGCAACTCCAGCTGGGCTGGGGTTGCTTCGGCTTCTGTGACGATGGGGACGCGGGGTCGACCGGGCATCTACCTGATGTTAGTGCTCTGAGGTTGCCTCGCATCTCACGCGCTTGCTGGTTCGGCGAAGTGCTCGCGATGGCTTAGCGGGCTAATACCTCGCTCTCGATGGAACACCTGCCGCATCACTTCCCCAGAGCTGAACCCCGCCTGTTTGGCGATCGTTTCATGGTCCAGCTCGGTTGACTCGAGCAACAGGGCGGCCCGTCCAAGCCTCAGCGCCTCCACATAGTTGGCAACCGTGGTGCCGGTCTCGGCCTTGAAGAGACGCGAGAAATGCCTTGCGCTTAAGCCAACCTTGTGTGCGGTCACCTCAACCCGATGATCCGCGGCTGGGTCTTCATGCATGAGTTGCAGCGCGCTTTCAATAGGCACCCGCGTGCTGGAAGCAGGTGGGGTGGCCGTTGTGAACTGAGATTGCCCGCCAGGTCTGCGGAGGAACACAACCAGCCACTTCGCAGCCGCGCGGGCTACGTCAACGCCCAGATCCTGGGCCACCAGAGCCAGTGCCAGATCGATACCGGCCGACGCTCCCCCACTGGTGAACAGCGAACCATCCTGCACAAAGATTCGGCCTGGATCCACAATTGCGGTGGGGTTGGCCGCTGCCAGTTCGTTGCCAACCGACCAGTGTGTTGTAACCCGCCTGCCGTCGAAGAAACCAGCCGCACCCAAGGCGAACGCACCGTTGCACACCGAGACAATCCGCTTCGAACGGGCACCTAGAACCTGACACTGGTTGGTGAAGTCAGCCTCGGTCAACGCCCCACGTTCGGGGAACGAGCCGGTGACGACGAGGGTGTCTATCGGGCCGTCGATATCAGCGGCCGCCCGCGTGGTGACGCTGAGCCCACTGGAAGATCGAAGCTCGCCACCAACAACCGAGGCAACCGTTACCTGGTAGTAAGGAACCCCACCTCGCAGCCGGTTGGCCGTGTCGAACACGTCCATCGGGCCAGCCAGGTCGATCAACTGGAATTGGTCGACGCAGAGGAAAACGGTTCTTTGGCTCATGGCTGAATCCCTGGGGTTACGGTCCTTGCGGACACAGCCTACATGAGACAAGATCCGCCAATGACCACAAAGACCCCAGACACCCCAGTTGCTGTTGCAGTTGCAGAAATGCTTGACGAGGCAGCCGACCCCTACCTGGTTGGCCACAGCTACCGCACGTATCTGTTTGGTGTTGAGCTGGTGGATCAGGCCGACTTGGACTTGGAGGCCGCGTTTGTTGCCAGCCTGATCCACGACATTGGCCTCACTGATGCGTTCCGCGGCCAAAAGTCCTTCGAACTGGTTGGCGGCGACGTTGCCGCAAGGTTTCTGGAGGCTCGGGGATGGGACACCGACCGAATCCGGCTGGTTGAAAGAGCCATCGTGCGCCACACCGACTTGGAACCGTTGGACTCTCCTGAATGTCGGATCGTTCAGGCTGGGGCCGCCCTTGATGTTGCTGGCGTGCCCGGCAGCGCAACCGAGCTTGACGCGGTGCTTGAGATCGTTGCCAAATACCCCAGGGACGGCTTTGCCGATGCCATCAGGGCGGCCTACCTGGCCGAGATCAGCCACCAACCCGAAGGCGTCTTCGCCAAGTTGGAAGCCGCCGTTGAGCTGTCCAAGATCATCGGCCTGAACCCGCTGGACCACTAGGCCAGAAACTGGTCAGTCGTTGGCGTGCATCGCCCGGTAGTGGGTTGGCGAAAGGCCGACCACGCGTTGGAAGGCCTGGCCCATCGTGTGGGCCGACGCGAAACCTGCCCTTTGGGCGATGCGTGAGACCGGGTCTTTGGTTTGGTGGAGGAGGGTGCGAGCTTCCTCAACTCGAACCCTCTCAACCCACCGGGCTGGGGTGGTGCCGGTGTGAGCTTTGAATACTCGAGCGAAATGGCGCCGACTCATAGCCACCGTGGCGGCCATTCGCTCAACGCTCCACTGCTCGCCTGGCCGCTGAACCAACTGGGCCAAGACTGTGTCGATGGGGCTTGAGGATTGCGAGTCATCTTCGCTGGCCTGGGGGAATCTTTCGCTGAACTGCGACTGACCGCCGGCGCGGTGCAGATACACCACCAGCCGCCGAGAGACAGACCGGGCCAGCTCCGCTCCGTGATCGGCTTCCACGATGGCCAGGGCCAGGTCGATTCCGGCAACCACCCCGGCCGCGGTCGTAACCGAACCGGCCCGAACGTAGATCTCGTCGCTCACAACCGAGACCTTCGGAAACGCTTCGGCTAGCTCGGCGGCGTAGGCCCAGTGGGTGGTTGCCCGGCGTTGGTCGAGCTGACCGATGGCCGCCAGCAGGAACGCCCCGGTGCACACAGACGTGACCCGGTCTGCCCGGTCGGCGGCGCCAGCTATTGCCTGCATCAGCCGCCGGTTTGTCAACGCTTCCCGAAAACCGAGGCCACCAGCAACCATCAGCAAATCAAACGGCTCTGGCTCCCCGGCCAGATCAACATCGACGCCAAGCCTCAGACCGGACTCGGCACGAACTTCGGCACAGCCAACCGCCGTAACCACGCAGTGATACAGAGGCGCGCCCGCCACCTGGTTGGCCGTTGTGAAAACGTCGGAAGGCCCAACCACATCCAGCAGCCCCACACCGTCATAAACGACGAATCCCACCCGACAGGCCATTGGCTGAGGCTATCGAACCGGTTGGCCCAAATCATCCGAACCTTGTCCTTGTGCCATCACACCGGTGGGTAGATACTGGGCACCATGAAGATCGGAATCTTTGTTTTTGAAGGTGTCGACGTACTAGACGCCTGCGGTCCGTACGAGGTGTTCCTCACTGCCAGTCGCCTCAAGGAACGGCTGGGCGAAGCCGCCCCGTTCGAAGTGGTGGTTGTCAGCCGCGACGGCCAGCCGGTGACGGCATACGGCGGCATCGGCCTCGTTCCCCAAACAAGCGCCGCCGACGCAGGGCGTCTGGACGTGCTGGTGGTGCCGGGAACGATTGACCTTGACGCCGCGTTGAAAAACGCCGGATTGATCAACACAGTCGGCAAGCTCAGCGAAGGCTCGACCCTAACCACCAGCGTGTGCACAGGGGCTTTCCTGCTTGGCGAAGCGGGCCTGCTTCAGGAAGGCCCCTGGACCACCCACTGGGAAGACATCGACCTGCTGGCCAAGCGAGTGCCGGCTTCGGGGGCCAAACGCGAAGTTCGGTGGGCAGATGCAGGCGCCGTGATCACCTCGGGTGGTCTGACCGCCGGAATCGACATGGCCCTGCACGTAGTGGACCGTTTGGTTGGAATCGATCTGGCCCGCCAAACCGCGAAGCAACTAGACCACCCCTGGAACCCAGACCCCGCCGCTTAGTTCACGAATCAGGGCTGGCAACACCAAGGCTGAACCGCAGGGACATGCAGGACAAACCTCCGTCGATCTTGGCTGCCTCATGCACCGGTAGCGGGCAGACCGAGTAGCCAAGGCCAGCCAGCAAACTCTCTGTCTGAGGATGCCCTTCGGCCACAAAGACGACGTCGTTGATGCGAACCAAGTTTGCGGCTGCCTCTTCCCCGGCCGGTGCCGACACAACCTGGTAGCCGTCGAAGCAGCCAGACGCGGCCAGCCGCTCGGTTGCGAATATGGTATTCGGGTCAAGCAGGCCGCAGTCTGACTTGAAGTGAAGAACAGACCGTGGGGTGTCAACCACACGCACGCTGAAACCCAGCGGCCCAAGCACCTCTGCCAGCTCCTGGATTCCCCTCTGGTTTGTGCGAGCCGACAGGCCAACAAACACATCAGTGTCGGTTACCAATACGTCTCCGCCGTCAACCCTTGCTGTATCTTCGCCCGCTGGTTCTTGGTCTGCTGTCTCTTGGTCGATTGTCAGCTCAACGACATCGAGGCCAGCGGCCTGGAGAGCGGGTTGCAGCAGGGCTGGCTCGCCTGCCCGGCTGGGGGCTCCCGGCCGCAGCAATACCGCGCACCCTGCCAGGCACAGCGCGGCGTCTTCCACGAATACCGAATCGGGGAAATCCTCAAGCGGTTCCAACACGTTTACCTCAACACCAGCGGCGCGTAGTGCAGCCACATAGCCCTGATGCTCAAGCTGGAAGCGCGAGAAGTCGGGGTCGGCCCCCGGGCCTGCCCGCAATCCGGCAGAAACGCTGGCTCCCGGCGCCCGAACTATGGCGTTGCTGAAGCGAAACGATGAGCCGGTGAGCGCCATCCCCGAGAACTTAGCGCGGCACTTGGCGGGGCCAACACAAAGGGCAGCTAGGCGGCCCGAGCGTTGGGCTCTTCGCGAATCAGGAACCCGATTGCCACACCGAGCAGGGCAACCGGCAAGAGCCAGGCCAGGGCGACTCGAATGTCTCCAACCAGTTCAGCGAGGGCCCCTACCGCTGGTTGCGCGGCCGCGGTCATCAAGCCAGAGATGCCAAAGACCACACCGGTGGCCGCCCCGGTTTGGCTGGTCGGCGCTTGCTGGCTGGCAAGGGCGAGACCTACTGGGAAGAGGCTGAACGAGAAGAACGAGATTCCAGCAATCGCAACCAGCGAGAGTGCCCCGCTGGACACCACGAAGAGGGCAACAAACGCAGCGATGGCCCCGGTCGCAAGCAGGAAAACGCTCCGCCCGCCGATTCGGTCAAAGGCCCACCCTCCCAACGGTTGGGCAACGGCACCGCCCAGTAGCACCAACGTCAGCATCAGCCCGGCCCGGGTTTCAGACCACCCTTCGTCTACCAGCATCTTCACGAAGAACGTGACGAAGCTGCGGCCAACCACACCGACGGTGCCGAAGGCAAGCGCAACGAGAATAAGTTGGCGAGAGATCACGCCTCGCAGCGTTACCCCTGGTGCTGGCGCAGTTTCGGTCAGCCGAGAGTGCAGAACGACCGCAACTATCAGCAACGGAACCGCTATCAACGCCATCGCTATTCGCCAGCTGAATGCGGCCACCAACAACACAGCAACAGTGGGCGCCATGAAGTGGCCGGCGGATCCGCCCCAACCGTGGATGCCAAGCATCCGACCTCGCTGCAACGGGTAGGCGGTAACAATGAACGCGTTCGCTTGCGGGTGGTAGGTGGCTGCCCCGAGGCCACACAACAAGCTCACCACAACGATGAACCAGAATGACGGGGCAACGGCCATTGCCAGGAACCCAACTGCGCCTGCGGCAAAACCGGCAACCAACACCAAGCGCCGTCTACCCAACCGATCTGCGGTGTTCCCCAGCACTGGTTGCAGCGCTCCGGTGAACAGGATGAAGGCGAACGACAACACACCAAGCTCGGCGTAGTTCAGGCCGAACTCGATGGCAACAGCGGGGAGGAAGGCTGGCAAGATCGTTGAGTACAGATCGTTCACCACGTGGGCCCCAACAAGGGTGGCCATCACCTTCCTTGGCGCCGTGCCTGCCGCGTCGGCCGAGGCCAAACTGTCCACTGGAACAGAATCCACCGGGGCGGCCTAATCCGCGGTGATGAAGGGCGAAACCAAGGTGTGCGTGGCCTTTGCTGCCACATCGGCACCTGGCAGGGCCGGGTTCCACGACGACACCGAGAGCGCAACTACCCGACCCGTTTTGGCGAGCGTTGCCAGAGCGACCCGCACACTTTCAAGCGATGGGCCCTTGGGAGCAGAATAGTTCATGGCGGGCATCTCGCTTGGATCAACGATGTCTGCATCAAGGTGCACATAGAGCGGGCCTACGCCGGGCGTATTGGAAGGCAGCTCTTCCAGGGTCACGTGTTTAACCCGGGACTCGGCAAGGGTTTCATCTTCGCCAGGATCAATGCTTCGAGCATCCACCAGAACCACCCGCTCGTCTTGCAGCGGCGTGAGGTCGCAAGCCTTCACGATTGATTGGTGCCCCCGGCCGGTAAGCATGGCAAGGGGCATACCTCCCGGAAAGCCGGTCGGCGATGTCCACGGCGTGTTGAAGTCTCCGTGTGCATCCAGCCAAATCAGCGTCGGATTAATTTTCTTCCGCTGAAGGCCGGCCAACACCCCGATAGCGCTGATGCAGTCTCCGGCATATGAAACCGGGCGCTCGGCGTCGGCAACGTAATCTGCCAGCTCGGAGCAGATACGGCCCATCCGGTAAAGCGGGTCAGCGCCAGAAAGCTCAGGAGTGAGGACGTGGTGCGGCTCTGGCACCTCGAAATCGGCCATTGGTTGACCCATGAAGTAGGGCACAGCGACAACGTTCATCGGCAGATGATACCTGGTTGTCGAATTGGCACGAACCACGACCAAATGCGCCCTCAGCCTGCCCGCTCGACCGTTACTGCCCAGCAGCCCCTGTCTCCGTTGCACGGCCCTTGCTACCGGTCGATCAGCCGCGGCCCATTGTGTAGAACTCGTCGTTCGGTCGCATAGACGTGAGGTTGGCCAACCGGTTCGACATGGCGAAGAACGCGGTGATGGCCCCGATGTCCCAGATTTCGTCTTCGCCAAAACCGTTGGCCCGCATTTCATCCAGGTCGGCATCGCCAACCGAGTTCGAGTCGTTCACCATTCGCAAAGCGAAGTTGACAATGTGACGCTCTCGCGCGCTGAGGTCGGCCTTCCAAGGGTTGATTGCCACTTGGTCTGACAACAGGGGTCGCTTTGACCGGATCCGGAGGATGGCGCCGTGGGCGACAACGCAGTAGAGGCAGTCGTTCAGCGCGCTGGTGGCAACCACAACCAGTTCGCGCTCTGCCTTGCTGAGCCCGTCCGACTTGTCCATCAGGATGTCGTGGTAGGCCATGAACGCTCGCAGCTCGTCTGGCCTGTGAGCCAGGGCCAGAAACACGTTCGGGATGAATCCAGACTTTTCCTGAACAGTTTCGATGACTTGGCGGATGTCTTCTGGAAGGTCTTCCAGAGCAGGCACTGGGAACCGGGAGATTGCTTCGTCGCTCATGGCAACAGCCTGGCACCGAATTGCCAAGGAGCAGGCCTACGGGGCAAGAAACGACGGCAAGGGCTGAGCGTGCAACAAGCTGAGCCGCTGCGTAGAGCGGGTAACGGCCACGTACAACGACCTCTCGCCCTGGGGTTCCTCGGCAACGATCTTGGCAGGCTCCAACACGATGGTGCTGTCTACCTCAAGGCCCTTCACCAGGCTGACAGGGACAACGGTGATTGCGGCCGAGAATCCGTCTCGGCGGGCCCGCCCGATCTCTACCCCGGAGGTTTCGAAAGCCTCAACCACCTGGTCGTACTGCGAGGTTGCGCACACAACCGCCACGTTGCCGTTCCCCAACAGCGCAAGCTCGGCCAACGCCCGCTCGACGGCAACCTTCAGCAGATTGGCGGGCTGGGCAACGGCCACGAACCCGGGCGGGCTTCCATCGCTTCGAACCGCAACTGGCGGATCCAGGTCTGGCGCGGCCACCTTCAACACCCTGGCCGCCAACTCCATGATGGGCCCCGGGATGCGGTAGCCAACCGACAGCAGCGAGCGGCGGGGCGGCTTGCGATCCGGCAGGTGCTCTAGAAGCTCGTCCCAACTTGAGTGAGCCCACGCCCCGGTGCTCTGGGCGATGTCTCCAACCACTGTCATCGAACCGTTGAGTGACCGGCGGGTGAGCATGCGAAGTTGCATCGGCGAAAGGTCTTGCGCCTCGTCAACCACGATGTGGCCATAGGTGCGGATCTCGTCGTGATCTTTGAATTTCGGACGGGGCCCGACGCGTTCGAAGGCCTCATCAAGCAGGGGGACGTCGTCGACGGTGAACAGCACTTTTGAGACGTCGTGCTGGGCTTGCCAAGGGCGGAACAGCGCGGCCCGCTCCTTGGGGGTGAGCGAGACGCCTGCTGACTGGATCAGGCTGCGAGACCCGAACAGGTCGTGAATCAACATCGCAGGCGACAGCACGGGCCACATCCAGTTGAGTGCCTCGCGAATCTCAGCTCGGCTCAGCAGCTCCTCGCGCAGCGACACCGGGTCGGCACCGTCGGGGTGAGACTGGGCAAGCACCTCAAAGACAGAAGCCACAACGAACCTACGGGCCGCGTTGTGGGTGCGAAAGCGGCGACTGGCCTCGGAAACGATTCGTTCGGACTGGGCCACTGTGACCCGTAGGTAGCGAGCCCCGTAGCCAACGTGGAGGTCTTTCCGAAGGGCCCGCTTGCGGTCAGCAACTGCCCTGCGCACCACCTTCACCATCTTGAGGTGGCCCTTAATGCGCCCCGCAGCCTCGTCGTCTCTGCCTTGCACCCGAATGCCGGGCACCAGATCCGGAAGCACCGAAAGCTCAATCCCTGCTTCGCCAAGCGATGGCAGAACCTGCTCTATGTAACCAAGGAACAGCCGGTTGGGGCCAACAACCAGAACCCCTTGGCCGTCTAGCGGGAAGCGGTGGGTGTAGAGCAGGTACGCAGCACGGTGCAGGGCAACAACCGTTTTGCCGGTGCCCGGGCCACCCTGCACCACCAGAACGCCTGGCATTGGCGCCCGAATGATCTCGTCCTGCTCGGCCTGGATGGTGCCAACAATGTCGGACAACCGGCCGGTTCGGTTCGTCTCGAGGGCGGCAATCAGGGCGCCCTGGCCCCGCAGTTCACGGCCATTGATCACAACTCGTTGTGTTGAAGCCGCCTCGCCAAAGAACTCGTCTTCCAGGCCAAGCAGTTCGCTGCCCCGTGAGATGAAGTGGCGGCGCCGGGCCAGCCCCTGGGGGTCCAAACCGGTTGCCCGATAAAACGCTTCGGCCACCGGCGCCCTCCAGTCAACGATCAGAGGTTCCCGGTCTTTGTCGGCAACAGCAATTCGGCCAATGTGGTAGCTACCTCCCCCCGCGTCTTCTGTCTGGTCGATCCGACCAAAACAGAGCGATCGCTGGCCAAGGTCTAACTCGCCAAGACGGGTGGCGATCTGCTGGTTGATCACCTCGCGTTCCCAGCGCGCCTGATTCGTTCCACCCTGGCCAACTTCCACCATGGTTTGAAGCTGAACGGCCTCGGCCCTGGCTTCGTCCAGCCGCGCCAACGAGCGGTCGAGATGAGCCTGTTCCTGTTGCAATTCCGGATGCGAGTTGACCTGAGTGAGCTCTGGCACGCCTCTCCCGTCTGCCAAAGGGGGTGTCTTATGTTATTGGCGAAAACGCCTGTCCCCGCCTCCGGCATTCCCGCTTGGCCCCAAAATCCGATTCTGAAGTCGCCGCCCCGCTGCCAAGCACCAAATACGACCCGACTACGGTGGTGCCATGGTCGGTCAGGCGAGACAACCGGTTGCCGACCTGGCCTCTGCTCAGAAACATCAGCTCGGCGTTCTAGCCACTGCGATGGTGCTGGCGATGACAACATGGTTCTCGACAGCTGCGGTTCTGCCAGAGCTGCGTGCGGCCTGGGATCTGTCTCGGAGCGCAGGCAGCTGGCTGACGATCGCAGTACAGCTCGGTTTTGTGGTGGGCGCCGTCGCCTCGGCGCTGACGAACCTCAGCGACCGCATGCCACCGCGGCGGCTGGTGCTTTTAGGCGCCATCGGTGCAGCAATCGCAAACGCAAGCATCGTTGTTCTCAACAGCTACGGCCCTGCCTTGGCGGCCAGATTCATCACCGGAGCCTTTCTTGCCGCCGTCTATCCTCCGGCCCTCAAGGCAATGTCGGGGTGGTATCGCGAACGGCGCGGCTATGCGCTTGGTGTAATGATCGCGGCACTAACTGTCGGTTCTGCCGCCCCACACCTTGTCAACGGCCTCGGTGGCCTTGCCTGGGAGCAGACATTGATCCTCACGTCGATCATCACCGTTGTTGGCGGGCTGATCGCCGAGCGACTTGGCCGCGACGGGCCTTTCCTCGCTCCGAGTGTCCCCTTCGACCCGTCGCAGCTGCGGGCTCTCTTTCGCAATCGCGGCTTCCGCCTGGCCAGCCTCGGGTACTTCGGCCACATGTGGGAGCTCTACGCCATGTGGGCATGGATAGCAGCGTTCTACCGCGACGCGTTCGGTTCAGCATCGTCTCGATGGGCCAGCATGGCTGCGTTCGGGGCGATTGCCGTCGGGGCAGTCGGGTCGATCTATGCAGGCGTGTTGAGCGACAAACACAGCCGAGCTGGGGCGGCTGGGCTGGCGATGCGATGGTCTGGCTCGGTGGCGCTGGTGTTCGGCTTCCTCGTGGATGCGCCGACGCCGATCGTCGTCATTCTTGGCCTTGTGTGGGGGTTCTGGGTTGTTGCCGACAGCGCCCAGTTCTCAACAATTGTCACAGAGGTCGCCGACCCGAAGTACATCGGTACCGCGCTAACACTTCAACTTGCGGTCGGGTTCGTTTTGACCGTGTTCACCATCTTTTTCGTGCCCATCGTCAGAGACGCTTACGGCTGGGGCTTGGCGTTTCTGATCCTGGCACCTGGCCCGTTGGTCGGCATGCTCGCTATGCGAGCCCTCGAGTTCGGCAACGGCTCAGCGCCCGAAAGGGCGTAGACGGAATTCCTGAACTACGAAGAGGCTGATTTGACCTTCCAGTTAGCTGGAACCTGTAGGGTCAAATCATGAACAGCCAAGAGGTCCAGATGGGGAAAGCTGAACCGGAGACCGAAGCAGACCACCTCCACAATGCAATGACTCGGCTGGAAGACAGCCAAACCGCACTGACCCGCCTGGCCAAG
>QIKW01000210.1 GCA_003231975.1 Acidimicrobiia bacterium | reverse complement strand
AGCCGAGCCCACTCTGGTTCGCGTGGTCGCCGTCGGCGATCAGCTGGTACCTGGTCACCGGGATGGGCGTAGCCCGGGAGGCGGTAGCCGACCCAACATGATAGTGGAACTGGCGGTGGCAACCGTTAGTCTCTACGAGTCCCCGCTTCTGCATCCCGCAGCAACGGAAACTGACGTCTGGAAGGGTCGGGCTACCCGCCTGAAACCGCCCAGCACAATCGATCATGCTCCGCCCGCTTGGCAGTCGCCGTAGAGGGACGGAGCTTTTACGTGAACGGCTAGCGGTCGCTGGCCCTCTGACGGAAGTAGACCTCCATGACTCACAGTTCATCTGTGCAAAAAGCGCTTGTCGGCAAGAAGGTCGGCATGACTCAGGTGTGGGACGACGACAAGATCGTTCCGGTCACGGTCGTGCAGGTAGAGCCCTGTCGGATTGTGCAAATCAAGTCTCCCGAGACCGACGGGTACTCGGCTTTGCAGGTAACCATCGGTGAGAAAGATCCAGCCAAGCTCAGCAAGCCAAAGGCTGGCCACTTTGCCAAGCACGGCGTTGCTCCGGGAAGCGAACTGGTTGAGCTGAGGATTTCCGACGTTTCTGGCTATGAGGTTGGCCAAGAGATCACCGCCGATCTGTTCGAGCCAGGCGAACTGGTTGATGCAATCGGCACCAGCAAGGGCAAAGGTTTCACTGGCGTGATGAAGCGCCACAATTTCAAGGGCCAAAGAGCAACTCACGGGGCCCACCTCGTGCATCGGATGCCGGGCTCCATAGGCCAGTGCGCCACCCCATCCAGAGTGTTCAAGGGGATGAAGATGGCCGGCCACTCCGGCAACGATCGAGTAACCACCGAGAACCTCCGAGTTGTGAAGTCAGACTCGGAGAACAACTTTGTTCTGGTGAAGGGCGCTGTTCCTGGCCCGAAAGGCGGCACGGTGATACTTCGCAACGCGGTTAAAGCTCCCAAGAAGGTGAGTTCGTAGTGGCAGTCGAACGGGTCATTGTTGAACTTGACCAAGAGATCTTTGGGGTCGAGCCGAACATGGCGGTGATGCACCAGGTTGTCACCGCGCAGCTGGCAGCCCGTCGAGCCGGCACCCACAGCACCAAAACTCGGGCTGAGGTCCGGGGTGGTGGGGCCAAGCCTTGGAAGCAGAAAGGCACCGGCCGGGCCCGCCAGGGCTCTATCCGGGCCCCGCACTGGGTTGGCGGAGGCGTGGCTCATGGCCCGAAACCTCGTAGTTATGCCGAGCGAACTAACAAGAAAATGAAGCGCTTGGCCCTGCGTTGTGCCCTGTCTGACCGGGCATCCGATCAACGAATCATCGTTCTGAAGAGTTGGGGGCTTGCCGGTCCAAGCACCAAAGACGGCAAGGCTGCCCTGGCTGAGCTTGACATCAGTGGTCGGGTGCTGGTGGTAACCGGTCGCGACGACGAAGCCGTATGGAAGAGCCTTCGCAATCTGCCTGAAGTTCATCTCCTCTACGGAGACCAACTGAATACCTATGACGTTCTGGTAAGTGACTACGTGGTCTTCACCGAAGCTGCGCTGCCTGCCTCCGAAACAGCTGGGAGCGCATCGTGAAGGACCCGCACGACATCATTGTTCGTCCTGTCATCTCCGAAAAGACATACCTCGGTGTGGAAGCGACGAATACCTACACCTTCGTGGTCGCCCCGAGCGCCTCGAAACCAGAGATCAGGGACGCCATCGAGTTCATCTTCGAAGGGGTCATCGTCAGCAAGGTCAACACCCTCAACCGCAAGGGCAAGAGGGTCCGCAACCGGCGCAACAACACTTTTTCAAAGCGCGCCGACACCAAACGGGCAATCGTCACCCTCTCTGAGGGTTCCATCGATTTGTACTCGAGCTGAGGACGCACTGATGGCTATTCGCAAACGCAAACCAACCAGCCCCGGACGCCGGTTCCAGACGTCGTCAGATTTTGCCGAGGTCACACGAACCACGCCCGAGAAGTCGCTGTTGGCAAAGCAGTCCTCAACCGGGGGACGCAACAACTACGGCCGCAAAACGGCTCGTCACCGCGGCGGAGGCCACAAGCAGCGCTACCGCATCATCGATTTTCGTCGGAACAAGCCCGGCGTGGTCGCCACTGTTGCCTCAATTGAGTACGACCCGAATCGCAACTGTCGCATCGCCTTGCTGCATTATCACGACGGCGAGAAGCGCTACATCCTTGCTCCTAGGGGCGTTTCGGTTGGCGACACTTTGGAATCAGGCCAAGGAGCCGACATCCGGCCTGGCAACGCCCTGCCGATGCGTTTCATCCCGGTCGGAACCGTGGTTCACGCAGTCGAGCTGAAGGTTGGCGGTGGGGCTCAGATGGCCCGGTCCGCTGGCACCAGCGTGCAGCTTGTGGCGAAGGAAGGCAACAACGCCACGCTCCGCTTGCCGAGCACGGAAATGCGGCGGGTGTCGATTGACTGCATGGCCACTGTTGGCGAGGTCGGCAACGCCGAGTACGAGCTGATCAAGATCGGAAAGGCGGGGCGGTCCCGCTGGAAGGGCAAGCGGCCCCAGACTCGTGGCGTTGCCATGAACCCTGT
Source organism: Acidimicrobiia bacterium (assembly GCA_003231975.1). Classification (GTDB taxonomy): domain Bacteria; phylum Actinomycetota; class Acidimicrobiia; order Acidimicrobiales; family SZUA-35; genus SZUA-35. Next base: position 11,500 of record QIKW01000210.1, on the reverse strand, counting down.
TGACCACCCACACGGTGGCGGCGAGGGCAAAACCAGTGGCGGCCGCCATCCGGTGTCGCCATGGGGTCAGGCCGAAGGCCGAACCCGCAAGAGGGGAAAGAAGTCAGATGCTCAGATCATCCGCCGCAGGCGGACTCGTGGCGGACGGAGGTAGGACATGCCGCGCAGCCTAAAAAAAGGTCCGTTCGTTGATGACCATCTCTTGAAGAAGGTCGACACCCTCAACGAGAGCGGTCAGAAGAAGGTCATCAAGACCTGGTCTCGACGCTCCACAATTATCCCAGACATGGTTGGTCATACCATTGCCGTGCACGATGGGCGCAAACACGTTCCCGTGTACGTAACCGAGTCCATGGTTGGTCACAAGCTGGGCGAGTTCTCGCCACCTCGTACCTTTCGCTATCACGCCGGGCAGGAAAAGGGCGGCCGCAGATGACTGGGCTAAAAACCAACGAGCGCCCCGGAACCAAGGCACGGGTTCGCTATGTGCGGATGTCTGCCTCCAAGGTTCGGGTTGTGTTGAATCTGGTTCGAGGCAAGTCTGTTTCTGACGCCAACCAGATACTTGCTTTCTCACAGCGACTGGCGGCCAAGGAAATCTCCAACGCTCTCGATGCTGCTGTTGCGAACGCTCAGCACAACGATGAGCAAACCGCTGATGAGTTGTACGTGTCAGCCTGCTTCGCCGACGAGGGACCAACTCTGAAGCGCTTCCGGCCCCGAGCTCGAGGCCGAGCCGGTCGCATCAACAAGCAGACCTGCCATATCACGATAATCGTTAGCCGGATGGACGACGAAACCCTTGATCTGATGCGGGAAAAGGCAGCCAGCCGTTCGGGAGCGAAATCAAGCTCGGCCAATCGTCGTGCTCGCGTAGCCAAGAGCCGTGGTGAAGAGGTTGATGAGGCCGCGGCTGACGAAGAAGCAGTTGATGAGGCAGCAATTGATGAGGACTTGGTCGCCGAGGACGTAGCTGACGCTGAAGCTGATCTGGTTACTGATGACACGACTGAAACTGAAGACGATGCTGCTGACGGCGAAGCTGATGTGGTTGCTGATGATCCAATTGACGCAGCTGCCACCGAAGATGACGCTGCCGAAGACACTGTGGCTGGCGACGCTGTTGCCACCGATACTGCTGACGCAGCGGAGGGCGCGGCCCCTTATGGGGCTGGAAGCCACGGCTTGATCGGTGATGACCCAGAGGCGATGCCAGAAGGGTTCCCGGTTAAGGGCAACGACCAGTCGAAGCTGTACCACAACGAAGACAGCCCCTTCTATGACCGAACCAAGGCCGAGGTGTGGTTCGCTTCCGACGAGGTCGCCGAGGCCGCCGGTTTTGCCAAACCAGAGTCTCAGCAAAAGCGAGAAGCAGAAGACACCGAAGCAGGAGATGTCTGATGGGCCAGAAAATACATCCGTATGGCTTCCGTCTCGGGATAACCACCGACTGGAAGTCTCGCTGGATTGCTGACCGCCAGGAATACCGAGACTTCCTCCTCGAGGATCACGGAATTCGCAAGTACCTGATGGAGCAGTTGCCGAACGCTGCCATCTCCCGGATCGAAGTTGAGCGCACCGGAGACAAGCTCCAGATCGACGTTCACACCGCCCGCCCCGGCATCGTGATCGGTCGTAAGGGTTCAGAAGCAGACCGGCTCCGACAAGGACTCACCAAGATAACCAGCAACCCGCGGGTCAAGCTGAACATCATCGAGATCAAGCAGCCAGAACTTGATGCGGCCCTGATCGCCCAGGGTGTGGCAGACCAACTCGCAGGCCGCATGGCATTCCGTCGAGCCATGAAAAGGGCAGTCCAGAACGCAATGAAGGCTGGGGCCAAAGGCATCCGAATCCAGTCTTCTGGTCGGCTTGGCGGCGCCGAAATGAGTCGCACCGAGTGGTACCGCGAGGGACGCGTGCCGCTCCACACGCTACGGGCCGACGTCGACTACGGCTTGCGCGAGGCTCACACCACCGCAGGCCGCATTGGTGTCAAGGTGTGGCTCTACAAGGGCGACATTCTTCCCTACAAGGCGTCAGTCGATAAGGCCTCTAAAGAAGCAGCCATGGCTGTTGGCGAGGCCGCTGGCGCGGCTGTTCCCCAGCCCGTTGTTTCTTCCAGTCGACGGCCCGCGAAGCCGGTGGCTGAGGATGTCGAGGCTGCTGAGCCCGCACCTCTGGTGAAAGAGGCTGATCCTGAGTTCGAGCGTTTGCTGGCCGAGGAAGAAGCAATCGAGGCAACGCTGAAGGAAAAGTCAACCGATGAGAAGTTTCGTGCCGGAGACGCCGACTGATGTTGATGCCACGCAAGGTCAAGCACCGCAAACACCATCGCGGTCGCACAACAGGTAAGGCAAAGGGTGCAACTTCTGTCGCCTTTGGCGAGTATGGCATTCAGGTGCTTGAGCCTGGTTGGCTGACGGCTCGCCAGATAGAGGCGGCCCGAATTGCGATGACCCGCCATATCAAGCGGGGCGGCAAAGTTTGGATCAATGTGTTCCCAGACAAGCCAGTAACAGAGAAGCCTGCCGAGACACGCATGGGTTCGGGCAAGGGAAACCCAGAGCGATGGGTGGCGGTTGTGAAACCGGGCCGAGTGATCTTCGAGCTCAGCTACCCGGAACCAGACGTTGCGTTCGCGGCGATGGAACGAGCCATCCAAAAACTGCCGTTGAAGGCACGCGTTATCACCCGAGAGGACGGTTTCGATGGTTGACAAAGATGTTCTTGGCCAGTCCGAACTGGAACTAGAGACAGCCCTCGGTGACGGCAAGCGAGAGCTTTTCAACCTGCGTTTTCAGTTGGCAACAGGCCAGCTGGAAAACAGTTCTCGAATTCGCCTGATCAAGAAGCAGGTAGCCAGGATCAAAACCGAAATACGAGCCCGTGAGCTCGCCGAGGAGTCATGATGGCTGAAACCGAAGCCGCGTCCCGCAACGATCGCAAGGTGCGAGAAGGCACCGTTCGTGCGGCCCGCATGGACAAAACCGTTGTGGTCGAGGTGACGCGTCGAGCGCCTCACCCCCAGTACAACAAGACTGTTCAGCATGCCAGCCGCTACTACGTCCATGACGAGGAGAACACGCTGAACGTCGGCGATCGTGTTCGTATCGCCGAGACCCGTCCGATCTCAAAGAAGAAGCGGTGGCGCTTGCTTGAGATTGTGGAGCGGGCCAGATGATCCAGCAAGAGAGCAGGCTCAGGGTTGCCGACAACAGCGGTGCAAAGGAAGTTCTTTGCATCAAGGTCCTCGGTGGTTCGAAGCGCCGCTACGCCTCCATCGGCGACATATTTGTTGCCACTGTGAAAGACGCTATTCCAGGCGCAGCGGTCAAGAAGGGAGAAGTGGTGAGATGTGTTGTCGTCCGCACCAAGAAAGAGAAGCGTCGGCCAGACGGCAGCTACATCCGATTCGACGAGAACGCGGCCGTCTTGATCAACGATCAGAAGCAGCCGAGAGGTACTCGAATCTTCGGCCCGGTCGGACGCGAGCTTCGAGACAAGCGATTCATGCGAATCATTTCCCTTGCCCCGGAGGTGTTGTGATGAAGATCAGGAAGGGCGATTCCGTCCGCATCTTGTCCGGCAAGGACAAGGGTCGGGAAAGCACGATCTCCCAGGCTTTCCCAGACGAAGGCAAGGTAACGGTAGAGGGCTACAACATCGCGAAACGTCATACCAAGCCACGGTCGGCTGAGGATCCCGGAGGGATTGTCGACAAGGAAATGAAGCTTGACGTTTCAAACGTTGCCGTTCTCAGCCCCGACGACGGGCTGCCAACTCGAATTGGCTACAAGGTTCTGGAAAGCGGCATCAAGGTAAGAGTCTGTCGGCGCACCGGTGCCGAGATCCCCGAGGTCAGCGAATGAGCACCGCAATTGCAGAGAAGCCTCGGCTCAAGGCCAAGTTCAACGACGAGATTCGCCCCGCGCTCCAAGAGCAGCTGGAACTGTCCAATGTGATGATGGTGCCAAACCTTCAGAAGATCGTGGTGAACATGGGCGTTGGTGAGGCACTTCAGAATTCGAAGGCGCTTGAGAGCGCAACCGCCGACCTTGCTGTCATCACCGGCCAGAAAGCGATCATCACAGTGGCCAAGAAATCAATCGCAACCTTCAAGCTGCGCGAAGGCAACGCCGTCGGCGCAAAGGTCACACTCCGAGGCGACCGAATGTGGGAGTTCTTCGATCGCCTGGTCACTTTGGCCATTCCACGAATTCGAGACTTCCGCGGCCTCAGCCCGAAGTCTTTCGACGGCCGGGGGAACTACACCTTTGGCTTAACCGAGCAGCTCATGTTCCCCGAAATCAACTACGACACGGTTGATGTTGCAAGAGGCATGGACATCACCATCGTCACGTCAGCAGAAAACAACGACCAAGGCCGAGCCCTTCTCGATGCCTTTGGTTTTCCGTTCCGACAGGATGGGCAGGCCCAGTAATGGCAAAGAAGGCGCTGAAGATCAAGCAACAGAAAACCCCGAAGTTCAAGGTTCGGGGCTACACGCGCTGCGTTCGCTGCGGCAGGCCAAAGGCGGTCTATCGCAGGTTTGGACTATGTCGAATTTGTCTTCGCGAGATGGCGCACGCCGGTGAATTGCCCGGCGTGCGCAAGGCGAGTTGGTAGGGGCTGAACATATGACAATGACTGATCCAATCGCCGACATGCTCACCCGTATCCGCAACGCGAACATTGCGATGCACGACGAGGTGATCATGCCATCTTCGAAACTGAAGGAGGCCCTCGCAGGCGTCCTTTACAAAGAGGGCTACATCTCAGAGTTCTCAACGGCCGACAACGACTCTGGTATTGGCCGCACCCTCACTATTGCCATGAAGTACTCACCCGAACGCGAACGAGTAATCAGTGGCATCAAGCGAGTCTCAAAGCCTGGGCTGCGGGTTTACGCTGGCTCAGCCGAGGTCCCTCGGGTTCTCGGCGGCCTTGGCGTCGCTGTTCTATCAACCAACAAAGGGCTCATCACCGACCGCGAGGCCCGAAAGGGCAAGTCGGGCGGCGAAGTGCTCTGCTACGTCTGGTAGGTCCGGATGTCTCGAATCGGAAGTTCACCAATAAAGGTTCCCGCCGGTGTTGAAGTCAAGATCGCGGGTCCAGATGTGTCGGTCAAGGGTTCGAAGGGCGAGCTGGCTGTCGTTCTACCCGACGGCATCAGCGCTTCGGTCGATGACGGGGTCATCTCTGTTCAGCGCGAGTCCGATGACTCTTCGCTCAGGGCCTTGCACGGCCTGAATCGCTCACTCATCAACAACATGGTGCAAGGCGTCAGTGAAGGCTTCCGCAAGGAGCTTGAGATCCATGGGGTTGGCTATAGGGCCCAGTTGAAAGGGAAAGACAAGCTGAACATGGCTCTTGGTTTTAGTCACCCGGTATCGGTCACAGCACCCAATGGCGTCACCTTTGAGGTTCCAGAACCAACGAAGATTTCTGTGATTGGCATCGACAAGCAAGCCGTCGGCCAGGTTGCGGCCGAAATCCGCAGCCTCCGCAAGCCAGAGCCCTACAAAGGCAAAGGCGTCCGTTACGTCGGCGAGCGGGTTATCCGCAAAGCCGGAAAGGCTGGGAAGTAGTGGTCAAGACAGCTCGGAAACACACCAACCCGAAACATGCCTTGCGTACCCGTCGCCAACGGCGAGTGCGCAAGAAGGTGGCTGGCACCCCGGACCGGCCGCGGCTTGCCGTGTTTCGCTCGAACAAGCACATAAGTGCGCAGGTAATAGACGACTCAACAGGCCGCACCATCGCGGCTGCGTCCACCTATGAAAAGGATCTGCGAGACGGCAGCGGTTCTGTGGACGGGGCCAAGAATGTTGGAGCGCTTGTCGCCAAACGGGCGAAGGCGGCTGGTGTCACAACTGCTGTATTTGACCGAGGTGGCAACCGTTACCACGGCCGTGTGGCCGCTCTCGCCGACGCAGCCCGCGAAACCGGACTCGAGTTCTAGGAGATCTCATGGCAGACAACAATCGCAATGATCGACGTGATGATCGAGAGTCACGGGTCATCACAATCAACCGAGTCGCCAAGGTAGTGAAGGGCGGCCGCCGGTTCTCGTTTACCGCGTTGGTGGTGCTTGGTGACGGTAAAGGCCGAGTTGGTCTGGGCTATGGCAAGGCAAAGGAAGTGCCCCTCGCCATTCAGAAGGGCTCTGAAGAGGCCCGGAAGCTCATGTTCGACGTCGCAATGGCAGGCGACACCGTCACTCATCCCATTATTGGTACCAACGGTGCTGGCCAAGTGATGCTCAAGCCCGCGGCTCGTGGCACCGGCGTTATCGCCGGCGGCGCGGCCCGCGCCATTCTGGAAGAGGCGGGAATTCACGACGTGATCTGCAAGTCGCTTGGATCGTCGAACCAGATCAACGTTGCTAGGGCAACGATTGATGCGCTGCGGCGGTTGAAGCGCCCAGACGAAGTGGCTCGCCTTCGTGGCCTTGACGCTGCTGAGTTTGTGCCAAAGGGTCTGCTCGCCGCCTACAACGAGGGCTTGAAAAAGGCCGAACCGGATGCAGCAGGGGTTTCCTGATGTCGCAAGTCAAAGTCACCCAAGTCCGATCTTCAATTGGCACCAAGCCAAAGCAGCGGGGCACTCTCCGCGCTCTTGGGTTGCGCCGAATCGGCCACACCAACATCCTCGAGGATGGTCCCGTACTCCAGGGCATGCTTTCCCGGGTGCCCCACCTTGTGAAAGTTGAAGAGGCAGACTGATGAAAGTTCACGATCTCAAGCCGCCAGAGGGCTCCCGCAAGCGGGGCAAGCGCAAGGCCCGAGGCATTGGAGGCAAGGGTGGCAAAACCGCCGGTCGCGGCTCCAAAGGCCAGCGGGCCAGAAACACGGTGCGCCTCGGCTTCGAGGGCGGTCAGCAACCCCTCCAGCAGCGAGTCCCGAAACTGCGCGGCTTCCAGAACCCATTCCGAGTTGAGTACCAGGCAATCAATCTCGACACCATTGCCGAATTCGTTGAAGCCACTGGCAGCTCTGAGATTTCACCCGAAGCTCTGTTCGAGGTGAGCTTAATTGGTAAGGGAAATCTGGTAAAAGTACTGGGCCGAGGGAAACTCTCGGGCGCTGTCACGGTGAAGGCCCACGCCTTTTCCAAAACAGCAGAAGAGGCCATAACCGCTGCCGGCGGAACGACAGAGCTAATTCCTCTGCCGTACTCGGTGCGGCCGCCGGCCTCAGGCAACCAACACATGAACAGGTAATCGAGGCCATCCGTGTCAACGATCCGCAACGTCTTTCGCACTCCAGAGCTTCGGAACAAGATCATGTTCACGTTGATGATTCTGGTGCTCTACCGGGTGGGCACGCAGCTGCCAGCCCCCGGAGTCGATCTTGACGCGGTACAAGCGCTCAGAAGCCAATTCGACGCGTCGTCTGGCGGCATCTTTGGCTACCTCAACCTCTTCTCGGGTGGTGGCCTCGCTTCGCTGAGCTTCTTCGCTCTAGGAATCCTGCCTTACATCACGTCTTCGATCATCATGCAGATCCTCACGGTTGCCATTCCAAAGTTGGAGCAGTGGCAGGCCGAAGGACAAACTGGTCAACGAAAGATCACCCAGTGGACCCGCTATGTGGCAATGCTGCTGGCCCTGGTGCAGAGCACCAGCATCGTGTTCTTGATCAATCGCAACCCCGAGAGCTTTTTCGGTACCGACATTGGCTTGTTCCCCGAGGGCGGTTCACGAGTGATCTTGGCCGTGGTCTGCATGACCACGGGAACCGCGGTGCTGATGTGGATGGGCGAGCTGATCAGCCAAAGGGGCATCGGCAACGGCATGAGCATCTTGATCATGGCTTCGGTCGTCTCGTCGCTTCCCGCAGTTGGCATCCAGGTTCAGGCGTTGCGCGGTTGGGTCGGGGTCACCATTGCCATCATCTTGTTGCTGTTCCTCACCGCTGGCATCGTGTTTGTTGAACAGGGCCAGCGTCGCATCCCGGTCAACTTCGCCAAGCGGGTGGTTGGACGTCGCCAATACGGAGGTAACAACACATACATCCCGCTGAAGGTCAACCAAGCCGGCGTGATTCCTGTGATCTTTGCCTCGTCTCTTCTTCAGCTGCCTGCGCTGGTGTCCAACGTGTTACCAGCTGACGGCTGGGGCCAAGACGTCCGGTCCTTCATAGACAACAACCTGTTCCAGCCAGACAACCTCGGCTACATCCTGATCTTCGGGATGCTGATCGTTGGATTCGCCTACTTCTACAACTCGATCTCGTTCGACCCCGTGCGCCGAGCGGATGACCTCCGCAAGTCCGGCGGTTTCATTCCTGGCATCCGACCAGGGCCCCAAACCGAACGCCATCTGGCCAGGATCCTCAATCGCATCACACTTCCCGGCGCCCTGTTCCTGGCGATTGTTGCACTTATCCCCTCGGCCGCTCTGGCCCGCTACGTTGGCGGCAGCACCGGCGGAAGCAACATCACAGCCTTTTCGGGTGTGTCGATCCTGATTGGTGTGGGTGTGTCCCTAGAGATCATGAAGCAAATCGACAGCCAGTTGCTCAGCCGCAACTACGAGGGATTCCTCAAGTAGCGCAGTGGCACGCCAAGATTTTCGTGTGAGGAGTTAACGATGACGAACCTGATTCGCCTTGTGATCTTTGGAAGGCAAGGCTCTGGCAAGGGAACCCAGTGCCTCCGTTTGGTTGAAGAGTTCGGCGTGATCCATGTCTCAACCGGAGACATGCTTCGTGGGGCTGTGGCGGCTGGAACCGAGCTGGGGGTCAGGGCAAAGACGATCATGGACGCTGGTGACCTGGTTGGCGACGAGATCATCAATGGCATAGTTCGAGAGCGGCTGGGCCAGGCAGACATTCTTGAGGCTGGTTTCGTTCTTGACGGCTACCCGCGAACGACCGCCCAGGCCGAAGCTTTAGTGATAGTGCTTGGCAACAATGGGCTGGATGCGGCAATCAATCTTGATGTTCCCTTGGCCGAGGTAACCGCCAGAATGAAGGCCCGAGCGCGTGCCGACGACACCGATGAGGGCATCGCCCGCCGGCTCGAGTTGTACGAGCTGGAAACCCTTCCCGTTATCGACTGGTTCGACAAACGAGGAAGCCTTACCACAGTCGATGGCGTTGGCTCTGAGGACGAAGTAGGAGCGCGGCTCTTGGAAGCCGTTCGAGCACTGGCCCAGTAGCAGCGGCTCGCGGCCGCTAGATCAGGTAGAAGGCCAGTGCCCAAATCAGGAGGTAGGCGGCTGCCAGTGGGGCGACTAGGAATGCAATCATGCCTAGCAGCGATGGCGCAGAATGCATTGCTGCATTGGCTTCTGAACTGAGAGCTGTTGAATGTTCGATCGGCCTCGAACCGGAACTCGGGCCGCCCAATCGGTCAAGTTCTCCTGTGAGAATTCGCACAGCTTGGTTCAGCTTCACCATTGTCTCATGGCTGCCTCCGGCATCAGGGTGATGGACAGCTGCCATCTTTCGATAAGCGGAGTCGACTTCGTCACGAGAGTATCCCGGCCCAAGTTCGAGTAGATCCATGCTCTGGACTGGGTCCATGCGCTCACCCTAGCCAGAGATGACTGCCTCTAGATCTCTTCCCTCTCTCTCCTTCGCTCAAAACTCGCGCTGACCTTGTAACGCGTTGCCGACGGCGGAGGCACGCAGCGAGCGGTTGAGTTGGATGGCCCGAAGGCCGGGAGGCGGTAGCCGACCCAATGTTAGAGCCGACCCAATGTTAAGGCGCATTTGGCAGGCTGATTACTACGCACGCTCCGTTGGGTTGGTTGTCTGTAATGAGAATTTCGCCGTTGTGCTGATCGATGATTCGTTTGCTGATCGCCAGGCCGAGGCCAGCTCCGCCGCCGCCTGTTGGTGCTGAACCGTCGGATTGCCAGAACCGTTCAAATACGCGGGTTCGCTGATCAACCGGGATTCCCGGTCCTTGGTCTCGAACGGCAACGCGAACCGATCCGTGTTGGCGGCTGGCCACAACGGTTACCGGATCGCCGAGAGGCGAGAAGCGAAGTGCGTTACCTATCACGTTGGTCAACACCCGCTCTAGTTGCGCCTTGTCTCCCTCGATTCGCAGACCCATCGGGGCCTTAACCTCAATGATGGCTACTGGGTGGGTGAGCTGTAGTTCGCCTGACAGTTGGTGCAGCAGGTCGCCAACGTCGATGGTTTGTTTTCCCAGCCTGTCTGCTGCCGCGTCCAGGCGGGAAAGATCCAACAGTTGGTTTACGAGCCTGCCCAAGTGTTCAGCCTGAGCCAGCATTCGCTCCAGTGTTGCCCGGTCTGGTTCGCCAACCCCGTCAACCAGGTTCTCGAGTGTGCCTTGCAGCGCGGCCACGGGTGTGCGGAGTTCATGTGAGGCATTGGCGATGAACTCTTTCTGAAGGCGATCGTTGTCTGCTAGCTCGGCGGCCATCATGTTGAAGCTCTTCGTGAGCTGGCCAAGCTCGTCTGTGCTACCCGTCGTCTTGATTCGCCGTGAGTAGTCGCCTCTGGACATGGCCGTTGCGGCCGCGGCCATTTGTCGCAGCGGAAAGGTCATCCCATGGGCCAGGAATTGCACCATCAGCAACGCAAGTGCACCCGCAATTACGGGTCGAATCCAAATTGGCCAGCCGAGGTGGAGGCCGACTTGGCTCATCAGTGCCGTGACCCCCACAGCGGCGACGATCACGATTGACCACTTCGTCTTGATCGACTGGATGGGATCCAGCGGTCTTGGTCTACTCATTCCTGCCTCTCACGATTCGCCGAAGGCATAGCCAACTCCGTGAACGGTGCGGATTGTGTCGTCTCCAAGCTTGCGCCTCACAGATCGCACATGGCTGTCTACTGTTCTGGCTCCCGAGCCGTCTCTGTAGCCCCAAACCATCGCAAGCATCTGCTCCCTCGTCAGTACTGTACGACCTGCTTCGGCCAGCACCCGAATCAGGTCGAACTCGGTTGGTGTGAGGTGAATCTGGTTCCCGTTGCGGGTGACAGTTCGGGCCGATGGGTCGATGAGCAGGCCGTCTCTTTCCAAGGTGGGGCCACTCGCTGCTTCCATTCTGCGCAGGAGGGCTCTAACCCGGGCCACCATTTCCCGGGGTGAGAAGGGTTTGGTGAGGTAGTCGTCTGCCCCTACGCCAAGGCCAACCAGAAGGTCTGTTTCGTCGCCTCGGGCGGTGAGCATTATCACCGGAACCCGCCGAACGGCCTGGATTTGCCTGCAAACCTCGAGGCCATCGAAACCCGGAAGGTTCAGATCCAGCAGCACAAGATCGGGCGCCAGTTCGTTGCATGTGGCCACCGCACTTGGGCCATCTGTTCGGATCGTGACCTCAAATCCCTCGCTTCGCAGCCTGTCTGCGATTGCGTCTGCGATGATTGGCTCGTCTTCGACGACCAGAAGGTGTTGAGTTGACTGATCGCCCGGCATCCCAGACACCGTAGAGAATTAGGTTGCGTGAGTCCTGCTTGAGATGTGAAGAAGTTGTGCACGGCTCTGGTATTGGGTCGGCTGGCGCCTCCCG
>QIKW01000100.1 GCA_003231975.1 Acidimicrobiia bacterium | reverse complement strand
TTGAAGCTGCTGAGCGTTGATGTTTGCGGCCTGGCTGTTCAGGTCATGGATTCGGGCTCGCAGAGAACGGTCGTCTACCTCTTTGAGGTCTTGCAACCGTGTCTCGCCTACTACGAACATGTGTTGCAGTATAGAGACCTGGTAGATGCGAGACAACTCTTTTCAAGTTCTTTTAGAGTATTTAACCGCAACCATCCAAGTCCAACCAAGGACAAGCCAGGAACGCCCGGGCATCTAGAGGAAGGAAGAAGAACGGCGCCGTGCTTTGCTGCACACAAAGACCCCGCCCCTTGTGCGGATGTGCAGCCTGCCGTTCACAACTCGTCGCCCCAGAGCATCATCCACTTCGGCCGCCTGGGATTCGTCAGCGCTCTCGCCCGGGGGGAATGAGAGGGCGTAGGCCAGCGCGGCCGACAGGTCATCAACAACAAGGTCGTTGTCGTATGCGTGCCACACCACTGCGCCGAACTGTTCACGGAGCCGAGCCTCGCCCGAGTCGATCCCAAAGACTTCGTGGAGACTCTGGTCGGTGGGGCCGAACACCTCGGCGACCGCGTCGAGAATCTCGGCCATGTGCCCAGATCCGTTGGTCGAAGCCATCAGCATTCCCGATGGGCGAAGCACTCGGGCCAGCTCAGCAATGGCTGCATCTGGATCTGGCACGTGGTACAGCATGTGGTTGGCAATCACGATGTCAAACGACGCCGTGGCGAAGGGCAGGTTCTGCACGTCGCACTCGCCGGGTGTTACCTGGGTGAAGCCGTTGCTACTTGCCCGGGCGGTGGCCTCACGCACCATTCCAGGCGACAGATCGGTGAGCGTGAGTGACGCTGATCTTGGCACTTCATCGTTGGCCCAGAACTGGCCGGTTCCAGTGCCGCATTCAAGCACCTCGCACTTGGCGGGCCATTCAATCAGGCGCGCCGCGAAGTCTGGGAACGCCAGCTTCGAGCTTGAGAACTTTCGGTGAAGGGCAACGCGTGCATCGAGCTTCGCGCCGTCCTTGTACTGCTCGTTGCGGAGATAGGCCTGGTCGCCGCCCGAGAATGCAGATCGTTCGGTCACGCCTGAAGTCTCGCAGGCCTGAAGCCAGATGGCCCGGTTCGCCCCCTGGCTTACCCGGCAGCAATCACCTCGACCTCAACCAGCCAGTCGGGAGAGAGGGTCTGCACAACAATTGCCGTGGTTGGAACAACCCTGTCTCCGAGAGCTGCAACCCTGGCTGCTCCGTTGGCGGTGGCTTGGGCTGGGTCGGTGAGATAGGAGGTAACCCTGACCACGTTCTCCACCGTCATATCGGCCTCGGCCAGGATCCGGGCGACGTTGGCCCAAATCAGAGTGAGTTGGCTGCCGAGGTCTGCTCCCGGCTTGCCGCTTGGATCGAGGCCCATCGTGCCGGCAACGAACACAAATCGAGAGACCTCACAAACTTCAATGCCGTGGGCATAGTCCAGCGTTGGCTCATAGATACCGTCGGTGGGGGCAAGCGTGGTAGTGCGCATAAATATGTCTCCTCAATCGGTTCGTCATCAGTGTTGTTCCTGCACCGCGAGCTTGACCCAGTGCAGGGCGGCCGACCGATCCGGGCGTTTGTCGACATGCGGTTGAGGCGGGAGGTAACCAAGGCAACCGCCGATGCTGCTTTGACCACGGTTGCGGCTGTCATTGACGCCACCCACGTGACGGGTCGCTACGACTATCAACTTCTGATTGCAGCCAAGGACGTTGCAGACCTTGACCTGGCCCTCAATCAGCTAAGCGACATTGTTGGGGCCCAGGAGACCCAGACAAGGCTGGCGCTTCGCAGCCTTCCCGGTTTCCCCCGCTCGCCCTCACTTCAGTAAATCCCGCGGCCGTTCGCGGATCGGCATCTAACGTGGCCCGATGAACGCAGCCGACCCGAAACGAATCTTGCTGGCTGGAGACGTGCACGGCAACAGCCGATGGATGGGTACGTTGTGCAAGCTGGCGCGTCGGCTGGGCTGTGACGCCATTCTCCAGCTTGGCGACTTCGGCTACTGGCCCCACACCGCCGACGGGCTCAAGTTCCTCTCACAAGTCACGCTCCACGCCGAACGACACGGCATTGACTGCGTTTACTGGGTAGACGGCAACCACGAAAATCACGACGCTCTCGCCAACCTTGAGCCGGATGAAGACGGCATGGTCACCATCGTTGATCGCTGCCGATACCTCCCGCGCGGTCATCGCTGGCAGTGGGCCGGCGTTCGCTTCGGCGCGCTTGGTGGGGCCTTCTCGGTCGATCATGCTGTCAGGCAAGAGGGAACCAGTTGGTGGCGGCGTGAGGTGCTGACCGACGCCGACGTTGAGCGCCTGGGCCAGGAGCCCCTGGATGTTTTGGTAACTCACGACGCCCCCGACGGCATGCCGCTGCGCGGCTTTCCGATCCCTCAGGTAGACGAGATCTTGTCTCGCGAGGTGAGGATTCGGATTCTCCAGGCCATCCACGCCACCCAGCCAAAGCTGGTGGTTCATGGTCATTGGCATCATCGATACAGCCACCAACTGGAGTGGCCCGAAAGTGTGGCTGACGATCTTGTTTGGCGCACCGCCCAGGTAGAGGGGCTTGGCGCCGACATCCACCAAGACAACCGCGCGTGGGCAGTGTTGGACCTAAGCCCGTTGTGCTTCAGTGATGCAAGGGACTCGACACCGGCGTCACGGCCGGGCGCCTAAGCCCCGCACCACAAACTCAACCATCTGGCCTATCTCGTCATCAGTGGGGGGCTCGGAGTTCAGCATCATGTGGGCCATGAAGGGCGCCTGGACCAGGTAAGAGGCAAACTCGGGGTTGATGTCGGCGGGGATCTCGCCCCTGGCCATTGCCAACTCGACAATGGTGCGCACTGGGCCGAATCGCTCGCCAAGCACTGCGGCCTTGATTCGAGCTAGCTCGGGATCGCTTTTGGCTGCTGCCATCACCTCTGAGAAGAGTCGGCGAATATTCTGGTTGCGGTGCACGACCTCGGTGGTTTCACAGAAGATCTCAATGTCGCCTCGCAGCGACCCGGTGTTGGGGGTTGGAAATGGGGCAATGTGTGAATCCATGCCCTTGATCAGCAGCTCTTGGCCTGACTCGAAGTGTCGGTAGATCGTGGTTTTGGCCACGCCAGAGCGCCGCGCTACCTCGTCGACCGTGAAGCCGTTGACTCCCGTTTCAAGAAGTACCTCAGCGGCCGCTGCAAGCAGCTTCTCCTTTGCCAAAGCCGACCGTTGTCTAGCCATTCCTGCACCTGTTTCCCTGGTTTCCGCCAAGCCCTACCGCTACTAAAGTGTAGCGCTAGCCCCGAAGCCCGCAACTGGCAATGGTTCTCAGTCTGAAACCGAGAATCCAGCCGCGTGTCATCGGACACAATCTCTTGTGTTTGGGTTACGTTCGCCCTATAACGCTACGAGATAGTAGCGATAATGTCAAAGCCCTCGAAACCGACTGGATTCCCCGATGCTCGCTCGACTTAGTGCCTGGTTCTTTGATAATCGTCTGGCTGCGGTCGGTGTCTGGCTGGCATCGATCGTCGCAGTTTTCGCGGCCGCAAGCGCGATCGGTCCGGCTTGGGACGGAACCTTCGACATCCCCGCGTCAGAGTCGAGGGACGGCCTGGCAGTTATGGATGAGTACTTCGCGGAGCGAGGCGAAGGCTCACTCACCGGCAGCATCCTTTGGATCTCCGAGGACGGCGCCGCTAATCCTGGAGTTGCAGCCGCGCTTGGGGGTTTGTTCGCCGAAGTTAATGCTGGTTTTCCTGATGCCTTTGGAGAGCCCCAGAACCCGGGTGCCACTGTGTTAAGCCCGTTTGGCGACCCACAGCTACTTGAGGTCAGCATCGCGCCGATCGGAGAGAACGCCGGGAACCTCGGTTTTGCCCAGGTCAACTTTACGGCTGATATTGACGAGACCGAGTCGGCACTGATTGCCAAGGCCATTGAGGGCTACGTCGAAGAAAACGAGGCTGCATTCGAGGGAATCCGCATCGAGTTGGGGGGCGAAGCGCTTGGCGAGTTTGAGCCCCCAGAGTCCGAGCTGATTGGCATTGGTTTCGCGGTAATTGTGTTGATCCTGGCCTTCGGATCGGTGATGGCGATGGGGCTTCCCATTGCTGTTGCGGTGGGTGGAGTTGGAGTTGGGCTTGGCCTCACTGTCTTGCTCAGTAACACAGTCAGCATTCCAGACTTTGGGCCGACGATCGGAGCGATGATCGGGCTGGGCGTTGGCATCGACTATGCGCTGTTCATCGTGACCCGTTACCGCGAGGGCACCGCAAGAGGCCTCACCCCCCGAGACGCCACCATCGCCGCGATGGACACCGCTGGCCGGGCGGTCATCTTTGCGGGCACCACCGTTGTGATCTCGCTTCTCGGCATGCTCCTCATGGGCTTGAAGTTCATCTCGGGCCTCGGTATTGCTGCTTCGGTAACAGTTCTCATCACGATGATTGCCTCTACAACGCTGCTGCCCGCCCTTCTCGGGTTTGCCCAGGAGCGGGTTGAAATCACCCGCTACCGCGGCTTGATTTCAGCCGGGTTCTTCGCAATTGCCCTCTTCACCCTCGGGCTGGGATTCGCTCAGCTTGCAGCAGCCGCCGCCATTGCCGGCGCTGCGGTTCTGCTTGTGGGGTTTGCCATAAAGCCCCTCAAAAGAGAGGTTCCAAAGCGGAAGCAAAAGCCACTCCGGGAGACCTTCTGGTATCGCTGGAGTCACCTGATTCAAGCCAGGCCGTGGACGGCGGCAATTGGTGCCACTGTCCTTCTTCTGATCCTCGCGTTTCCGGTCACCCAGCTGCGGCTTGGTTTTTCCGACGAGGGCAACTTCCCCGAAAACACAACAACCAGGCAGGCCTATGACCTGATGGCTGATGGTTTTGGGCCCGGTTCCAATGGTCCGCTGATTCTGGCGGCAACTATCGAAGGCCCGTCAGACATTGGGGTTCTTCAACAGTTGGTTCCAACTCTTGAAGGCACCGACGGGGTAGCAGCCGTAATTGGGCCCTTCCCGAACGATCCCGAAAATCCCGAGGCCTTCATTCTCCAGGTCATTCCAACCACATCTCCTCAAGCCGAGGAAACCGGCGAACTGGTCACAACGCTCCGAGACTCGGTGATCCCCGCTGCTGTTGCCGGTTCTGGGCTGGACGTGAACGTAACCGGCTCTACAGCAGCCAACATTGACTTTACCGACTACCTCAGCGGCAGGGTATTCATCTTCTTCGGCGCCGTGCTTGCTGCGTCGTTCATCCTGCTCATGGTCGTGTTCCGGTCCTTGCTGGTGCCGCTGAAGGCTGTGATCATGAACATGCTGTCAATCGCCGCCGCATACGGCGCTGTTGTTGCTGTGTTCCAGTGGGGTTGGGGTGGTTCCCTCCTCGGGATTGAGGCAGCGCCAATTGAACCCTTCGTGCCGATGATGCTGTTTGCCATCGTGTTCGGTTTGTCGATGGACTACGAAGTGTTCCTCCTCAGTCGGATCAAGGAGGAGTACGACCGAACCGGCGATGCCGCCAACTCGGTGGCAGACGGCCTGGCGGCAACGGCAAGGGTTATCACCGCCGCGGCTGCAATCATGGTGGTTGTGTTCGGGTCGTTCATGTTCGAAGACCTGCGCCTCATCAAACTGTTCGGCCTGGGCTTGGCCCTGGCGGTGCTGCTGGACGCAACGTTGGTCAGAATGCTGCTGGTGCCTGCCACCATGGAATTGCTGGGAGACAAGAACTGGTGGATTCCCAAGTGGCTTGACCGAATCCTGCCTCGAATCAACATTGAGGGCAGACCCGACCCCGTCGCTGTTGCTCCAACACCGCCAAGCGAATCAGACGAGGCGGAACCCGACAAGAAGCCGGTTGGCGTCTGACCGCCCTGCAGACCTGGCCACGTGTTTAGTCCGAGGGCTCCGCGCCGGGGTGGAGCGGCAACACAACGGTGAAGCGGGCGCCTCCCAGAGGGCTTGTCTCCACTGTGATGCTGCCTCGGTGCGCCTGCGCAACCTCTTGGGCGATGGCCAGGCCAAGGCCGGCACCACCGCGGTTTCGGTCTCGAGCCTCGTCTACCCGGGCAAAGCGGTCGAAAATACGTTGGCGCTGATGGCCTGGAATCCCCGGGCCGTCGTCGTCAACGTAGATGATGCCAAATCCGGCATCCGAAGTAAGGCTGACAAGAACCTCGCTCTTGGCGTGCCGGGTTGCGTTGTCGACCAGGTTGCGAATGGCCCGGGTTAGCAGGCTGGGGTCGCCAATCACCCTCACTGGCACCGGAATCGATGTGCGCACCGGCGCGGGGTGAGGCCGCTTGGCTTCGGTGCTGATTAGGTCATCAAGATCAACATCGACGGCTCCGATCTGGGATTCCTCGATGCGGCTAAGGGCAAGAAGATCGTCTATCAGTCGCCCCAGGTGTTTCTGCTCGGCCAGCACCGTTGCCGCCACCACAGGCCAGTTTGTTGCATCGGGGTTGGCGGTTGAAACCTCAAGCTGGGCCAGGCTGGCGGCCACCGGGTTACGCAGTTCATGGGAAGCATCAGAGACCAGCTGATGCTGGCGCTGTTGGGACTCCTCGAGGCGGGCCAGCATGTCGTTAACCGTCAATGCAAGCTCACGGATCTCGTCGTTCGCATCCGGAACCGGGAGACGTTGGCTGATCTTGCTGGCGGTAATAGCGCGGGCCTGGCTGCTGATGGCGTGCACGGGCCTCAGGGCCCGAGTGGCGGCAAGCCAGGTGATCGCAGCGACCGCGCCAACAAGTATGAAAACAGCGATCCAAAGCACTTTGGCGAGCGCGTCAAGGCTGTCGGTGACCGGCCTCAGAGGGCTTGACACCCCAACATCGAAAGAAGCGCCCTCGCTGAAGGTAACCGTCTGGGCCACAGCCACCAAGCCGTCGCCAACCGAGACAGAACGTGGCTTGCCAACCGGCAGTGGTTCGGCTTCAAAGGTCACAATCGATCCGGTGGAGTCAAACAGTTCTCCGGTGACCGGATCGAAATCGAGTCGGGCCGCCTCGAAGTCGTGAGGTGGCTCCCCCTGGCCCTCGTCGATAGGGAACAGGTCGAACCCGCTGAGCTCGGGAGAGAGGGCCTCAAAATACTCTTGTTCGGTTAGCTCGTTTCCCTCGCTGTCGCGGTAGAAGAACCGAGTGGAGTTGGCAGGGTCAATCACCCCCAGGGTTGCCGTGCCGCCGTAGATGCCCTCGAGGTAGTCGGTTAGAACTGTCTCGGCATTGGCGCGGGCGCTGTCTACCAGATCGTTTTCAACAGCTCTGAGCACCAGCAATGACGTGATCGTCATGGCAATAGCGAAGACCGCGGTCACAAGTATTGTGAGCCGTGCCCGCAGGCCAAGTTCAGGAATCACGAGCCGCCGACGATTCGGTAGCCGATGCCACGAACGGTTTCAATCAGGTCAGAGCCTTGGTCGGCTGCTCGCAGCTTCTTGCGAAGGTAACCCACGTAAACGTCAACCACGTTGGAGCCCCCCTCGTGATCGGCTCCCCAAACGTGATCCAAAAGTTCGCCGCGGGTTAGCGGCTGGCCTGGCCTGCGGGCCAGGGTTTCCAACAACCCAAACTCTCGTGGTGTCAGCTCTATCGGCCGCTGATTCAGCAGGCAACGACGTGTCCTGGTGTCGATGCTAAGCGGGCCGATGGCAATTGTTGCGTCGCCAGTTGTCGGATTCGTCCGCCTTAGAAGAGCGTGGATCCGAGCAACCAGAACAACGAAACTGAAGGGCTTCGTCAGGTAATCGTCTGCCCCCAGATCCAGGCCCTCAGCTTCGTCAAACTCTCCATCTTTGGCAGTAAGCATCAGAATCGGAGTTCGGTTTCCTTCGGAGCGAATGGTTCGACAGATCTCATAGCCGTTCACCCCTGGCAACATGATGTCGAGCAGGATCAGGTCGTAGCTGAATTCGCGGGCCCGCCACAGGCCATCGGTGCCGTTCGCGGCGACGTCAACATCGAAGCCTTCAGCCACCAGCCCGCGAGCTACTGCCTCGGCCATCACCTCGTTGTCCTCTACAACCAGAACGCGCATTGTCTCAGTATTGCTGTTTGGGATGAGAGTTTGATGAGAGAGAGCACCCTTTCTAAGAACCCTCTTATCTGTTCTCACAAACCTCTCACCAGGCCTCCTTCATCATGGCCAGACCAAATCTCAACTGAAGGAGCGAATGCAATGTTACGAACGAGTCGTCAGATTCGAAGAACTGCTGCGTTGTTCGCAGCGATCGCGTTGTTAGCCGCCGCGTGCGGCAATGGCAGCGACGACAGCGCCGAGGCAGGTGTTGCATCGATCAGCGATGGCGCCGCTGTTGGTGACCAACAAGGCGCAAGCGCCCAGGGAACCGCCGAGGCACCAACCAACGCAGAGGACGCTTTCGGTCTCTACGACGCTTGCATGAAGGAGGCAGGCATCGAGATCCAAGAAGTTGAGTTCGACGGCGCCGGTGGGATCGAGATTGAGGACCTGGACGGGACCGAAACAGACCCCCAGTCTGGAGGCTCCGCTGAAGATCCTGAGGGCGCTAGCTACTCCGAGGCTGACGCTGAATGCAGCAAACACCTTGTCAACGTAGACGCCGGTTTCGACCTGACCCCAGAGCAGGAGGCTGCCTTCAGGGACGCCAATCTGAAGTGGGAGAAATGCATGACGGATCAAGGCATCGAGATTACGACGGCAGCTTCTGGCGGCCTTGACGTTGATTCTGAGCAGGCTGAAGCCGACCCGCAGGACGCCGAGGCCAGCCAACCAGACTTTGACTTCGAGGCGTTCGACGCGGCTTCTGAGAAATGTCAGAGCATCTTTGATGAGCTCGACTCCCAGCTTCCGGACGTAGCCACAGAGGAGGAGGGCCAATGACCAGCCGCAGGACAATTGCTGTTGCCGTCGCAGCAACCATGATTGCAGGGCTGGGGGCAGTCGCAGCTACCACTGATCTTCTTACGGCTCAGGCAGATAGCCCGGCCCCGGCTGCCGCACCCGCAAGTCTGAGTACGGCGGCTGTCCAGAAAGGCAACCTGAGCAGCGAACGAGAGTTCAAGGCAACGGTCAGCTTTGGAGACAAGTGGACAATACCCACAAGTCTGACCGGCGCTGTCACCGAGAGTCGGCCCGCTGGGTCAACAGTTGACTTCGGCGAGGTCCTGATCCGTCTGGACAACAAGCCGCTGTTTCTTGGCAAGGGCGAAACGCCGATGTATCGAGAGCTTACGAAGATCAATACGAAGGCCCGCGACGCCAACGGCAAGCGGGTCAAGCTCCAAAGCGCCCCCGACGTCAGGCAGCTCCAGCAGTTTCTGTTGGACGCCGGCTTCAACCAAAAGGGCAAACTCGAAGTCGACGGCCTGTTTGGAGGAATAACCGAGGCCGCACTGAAGGCATGGCAGGCTTCGGTCGGATTGCCGACAACCGGCAAGATCGACAAAGCCCAACTCGTCTTCGAGCCAAGCCCGGTCCGAATTGACGCTGAGCCCAGATTGGGGACTACGTTCGCAGGCCTTGAGGTGACAAGGGCACAGTCTGTGGTGCTGGTCGATACTTCGAACCGAGATCGATCCGCCCTGCGAGTCGGTGCCACGGTCAAGGTGACCGTTCCCGACGCAGACGACCTGTCAGGAAAGGTAACCGCGCAGGAGCAGGCGACGGCGTCGGACGGCACAGCCATCTGGCGCACCACGGTTACCGTTGACGGCACGGTCTCTGGAAGCAACGCCAAGGTTGTGGTCACCCAGCTTCTGGCCCAGGATGTGCTTCTGGTGCCAGTGGTCGGGCTGCTGGCCCTGGCCGAAGGCGGCTTCGCCGTTGAAGTCTCGGGAGGCGCTACGCCCACCTTGGTGCGAGTTGAACTTGGCGAGGTTCTCAATGGTCAGGCCGAAGTCTCGGGCGACGTCGCCGAGGGTGATCAGATTGTGATTCCGACATGAGGCGGGCAAACCGCCGAAGCTCAGCCGATGGCGAGGGCCGGGCGTTTTCGACGCCCCCAAGGCCTGGGCTGTCCAACACTGTTATGGAGTTGAGAGGTGTGTCCAAGCACTACCCGGGAACGCCGCCGGTGCGTGCGTTGGATGAGGTAACCATGTCGGTCGCCGAAGGTGAACTGGTTGGAATAGTTGGTGCATCCGGATCGGGAAAGTCGACTTTGCTTAACATCATCGGCACTCTCGACAGGCCAACATCCGGTCAAGTCTTGATAGAGCAAACCCCTGTCGCTGAGTTGTCCGACGCCGGGTTGGCCGGGCTTCGCTCCAGCAGAATCGGCTTCGTCTTTCAGCAGTTCCACCTGCTTGAAGCCGCCACTGCTGTTGACAACGTTGCCACCGGCCTGGTCTATCAGGGTGTGCGAAAGGGTCTGCGCCGTTCGCTAGCCAAAGAGGCCTTGGAGAAGGTCGGCCTTGGTCATCGGCTACAACACAAACCTCCCAAGATGTCTGGCGGGGAGCGGCAGCGAGTGGCCATCGCCCGTGCCATTGTGGGAGACCCGGCAATCGTGCTGGCCGACGAACCTACTGGCAACCTGGACAGCCAGACGTCGGCGGGGATCATCGATCTTCTCAGGCGTCTCAACCAGGACGGCTCAACCATCATCATCATCACCCACGACCCTGGGCTTGCGGCCTCCCTCCCACGCAGGGTAACGCTCACCGATGGCCGCGTTAGCGATGACAACGTCAGCGCCCCCGTCGTTGATGAACCTGCCTCTGACAAATCACCAGCATGGATCCGAGGCACATCATGAAACTCAAAAAGAACAGAGCTGCCCGTCGTCGATCTTCGGTGCACCGCTCCAAACTGCTTCCGGGCGACGCGGTCGCCACCGGCACTCAGGGGCTGCGCAGCCGAAAGGGCCGCACCCTTCTGACGGCAATTGGAATCGCAATTGGCATTGCGTCGATGGTTGCCGTGCTTGGAATTTCAAGCTCCAGTAAGGCCGATCTCATTGCTGAAATCGATCAGCTGGGAACGAATCTGCTCCAGGTCCAAGCAGGACTCGATACCTCTGGCACTGCCTCAAAGCTTCCGAAGGAAGCCCCGGCGATGGTTCGTCGGATCGCGCCGGTGGAAGAGGCCTCGTCGGTCTCGGCTCTCAAGGCGGGGGTGCAGCGCAACCAATACACCGACGACAGCAACGGGCTTGACGTTCTTGCCACCGAACCGCAGCTGCTTTCGACCCTTGAGGCCACAATGGCCAGCGGACGCTTCCTTGACGCTGGCACCGCCGGGCTGCCAACGGTTGTGTTGGGGGCAGTAGCGGCCGAACGGCTTGGCATTAGTTCGCCAGCCGGCGCGCCGACGGTTCAGATTGCTGGCCGCACGTTCTCAGTAATCGGCATCCTCAACCCCACTCCTCTCAGCCCAGACATCGACAGGGCGGTGCTGATTGGGAACGAGGCCGCAGGCAAGTACCTGGGGGCAGAGGTGATCCCAACCGCCATCTTCATTCGGGCCAATCCAACGGTTGTTGAGGAGGTTCGCCAGGTGCTTTCCCGCACGGTAAGCCCAGCCGCCCCGAACGAAGTCAGTGTGTCTCGCCCGTCAGACGCTCTGGAAGCCAGAGCCCAGGTGGATCAGAACTTGCAGAACCTTCTGTTGGGGCTCGGGGCGGTAGCTCTGCTGGTTGGCGGGGTTGGCATCGCAAACGTGATGATCATCTCGGTACTTGAAAGACGGGGCGAAATTGGGCTGCGGCGGGCCCTTGGTGCGACCAGAAGCCACATAGCGGTCCAATTCATTCTTGAGTCTGCCGGCCTCGCCACCCTTGGAGGCGTGATCGGCACTGCCTTGGGCGCAGCCGTCACCGTTGTTTATGCTCGACAGCAGGACTGGCTGATCGACATCCCGGCCCAAGGGCTTGCCGCCGGAATTGTTGCCGCCCTGGTCCTCGGTGCTCTCGCCGGCCTCTACCCGGCGACCAGAGCTGCCCGGCTCGATCCGGCAGACGCGGTCCGCCCTGGTTGACCACGCGTGTTTCCCCTCCGGTGGTTATAGATCTGCCGAAGCGGTCAGCCCTCGCAGGATCACATCGATCACTTCGTCGGCTGCCTGCTTCGGCGAAGTTGGCAGAGCATCCACCACTGCTGCGTCACTGAACTGGGCTCCCAGGCTGGCAATTGCCCTAGCCACCACCGCGGTGTCAACCGGCTCGATGTGGCCAAGCTCAACCGCATAGTCCAAGAGTTCCTTGGTGATCGCCACGAGATACTCGTTGTGGCCCGCGCTGAGGCTGGATCCTCCCGGAACGCTGGCGAGATCTCGGGAGAAGGCGGCGGTCGCCCGACTGACGGCCTGGTTGGCAGCTGCGAGGTAGCACCTAATTGCCTCAAGCGGGCCCATGCCAGGATCTGAGGTAGCCGCCCGGTTGGCTTCTCGGCCGACCGTCCAGAGGTTGCGGTCAAACGCCATCAAAACCAGTTCCCCGCGGTTTGGGGCCAAACCATAAAGAGTGCGGAGCGAGCAGTTCAGATAGCCAGCAATGTTGGCCATTGTCAGATGACCAAAGCCATTGAGAGCAAGCTCGGTCAGGTCGTCCAGGATCTGACGCTGGCGCGTTGTGAGAGCCTCGGCGCGCTCCTTTGACAAGATCGGTTGGGGTCGGGGTACGGCTCGGATTCGCTGCTGCACTTCGGTTGGCTTGTCCGCCGCCAGGCGTTCCTTGTTGGCCGGTGAGTCTGAAGTTCGAAGCCTTTGTCGGCCGCCAAGCAGTGCAACTGGAATGTCAACGTGGCGGCTTCGCAGCCACTCGCCAAGGCTCTTCGCCTGGCCGTCCTGCCTCGTTGAGGACGCCACCCCTTCTTGCAGTAGCCCGGTAATCACAAAGTTGATTGACCAGATGTTTGGAAAGGCATACCGCTGCATGCCCAAACCCTGGGTCTCGGGCAGAAGGAGGCGGAGGCGCTCGGTGCTGAGAAGACTGTCCAGCCACGCGTAAGCTTCGGCCGAACGGGCGAAGACTCCGAGGTTCGCGTCGCCGCCCTTGTCGCCCGAGCGGGTGCCAACCACCAAACCCAGCGGGCCCGACCGGGTTCGGCCTGTTGGGGCCGGTGCTTGGTCTGGAATGGTTGGCGGAACCTCGAATGTGGCATCAGCTGCAACTGGCTCTACCGCTGTGGGGTTGCCCGGCTGATCCACCAGCACAACTTCTTGAGGAACCAGCGCGGCGTCGATGAGGCCAGAGGTGTGCACGCCAAACCTCTTCCCGAGGCCTCCGCCCGGCAGGCCGAAGTAGCCGGGGATTGTGGCTAGGGCCATCTCGTTCACCGCCGACCCGGCTGCTTTCACCTTGTCTTCGTTGCTGTCTTTGAGGGTGATCCGCCACGAGGCGACGGCCTCGGAATTGGTTGCCGGGTCGCTCTTGTCGGTGCGTGCAACAGTGGTGGTGACACTCTCGTAGTCCTCCGGCGAGAACGGGCAGGCCCGCCAGAAGGCGGCTTCAATCAGAGCGGCCTTCTGCTCGATGTCGATACCCGTGAGGGCAACGGCGATGTCGCTGCGAAAGCCGCCCCAGCTGGTCATCGAAACCTTCAGGGTTGCCGGCGGTGGCACCCCTCGTGTTCCCGAGATTCGAACACGATCTTGGGATGCCTCGGCCAGCGAGATTGTGTCGAACCGAGCCGTCACGTCTGGCCCCAGATAGGCGGGGGCCCCGATCTCGTACAGGAGCTGGGAGGTGACCGTGCCGATGTTTACGGCGCCACCGGTGTTGCTGTGTTTGCCAATGGTTGAGGAGCCGTCGGCTGCGATATCGGCGAATGGAAAACCAGCGCGCTCAAGGCCACTGATCTCGTCGAAAAACGAATAGTTGCCCCCGGTTGCCTGGGTGCCGCATTCGATCACGTGGCCTGCAACCACGGCCCCGGCCAGCGCGTCCCAGTCCTGGCGGTCCCAGCCGTGATGCCAGGCCGCTGGCCCACAAACAACCGCAGCGTCGGTTGTGCGGCCAGTGATCACAATGTCTGCGCCGCGGTTTAGCGCCTCAACGATTCCCCAGCATCCAAGGTAGGCGTTGGCCGAAATGTACTGGATTGGTGCCACGGGCTTTCCAGTGTCGAAGTCAATGATGTCAACACCGGCATCGCTCAGTTGG
>QIKW01000238.1 GCA_003231975.1 Acidimicrobiia bacterium | reverse complement strand
CTCGCTGGTCGCCGACGGCGACCACGCACGATTGCATTGGGCCTGCTACCGCAGACCGGGCTTCGCCCCATCCGGGTCATTGCCGCACTGCGTGCCGACGCCGTCGGCAACGCGTAACACGACCACATTGGGCCTGTTTCGCGTAGTCGCCATCGGCGACCAGCATCGATCCGATCAGCTGAATGGCCGAAGGCGGACCTGCCCAAGCAGGTCCCAATATCACAGTAACGAGGCCTCCAAGGCCGAGGAACGGAACTGGCATGGAATAGTGGCGAAAACGCACCTAATCCATTCCAGTTCGCTCTCGGCTCCTTGACAGGCTCAGCGACGCCCACTACTATACAATGAATGGTATACAGCAATGAGGGGCACCACTCTCAGATCATGAAAGGGGTTCTGGACATGTGTCTGCTGGCATCCATCTCTCAGGGTCCGAGCTACGGCTACGCCCTGGTACAGAAACTCAACGATGCCGGGCTCTCGGTTGCCAATGAGGGCAGCGTGTACCTGGTGTTGAAGCGTCTTAGCTCAAACAACCTGATCGACTCCGAGCTGGTGCCATCCAACACAGGGCCAGCCCGTAAGGTTTACCGAACGACCGAAGCTGGCCGTGAAGTCCTTGACACCTGGACGACGGACTGGAACGAAGTGCGAATCGGCGTAGACACCATGCTTGGGAACAACAGCAGCTAACCAACAGCAAACCAAAGGAGGAAACCGTGTTCTGGATCTACCTGGCAGCCACACTTTTCGGCGGCGCCTTCCTGATCCCAATGCTCCTCGGCGGGCTCGATGTCGAGATGGATGCCGAGCTTGAGTTTGATGCAGACGTAGAGGTAGATCTCGATGCAGACACAGGTGACGCCGCCGACGGGTGGTTTGGCGACGGGGCAGCCGGGGCCATCGTCGGCAGCCTTCTGTCATTCCGGACAGCAGTGTTTCTCAGCGTATTCTTTGGCGCCTCAGGCCTGGTGTTCTCGGCCTTCGACTACTCGGTTGTTGTCACCCTCCTCAGCGCCATCTTTATCGGCGTAATGGCGGCCTCCATGAATTCTGTGATCTTTGGGTGGCTGAAACACTCTCAGCCAAACTCACAGATTTCTGACCAAGTGCTCGAAGGCAGGCCAGCCCGAGTGGTGGTTCCGCTTGGCTCTGGTCGCAAAGGACAAATTCGAGTTGACCTGAACGGTCAACCTCAATATCTGGTGGCACTGCCCTATCAAAGCGAGGGTGGGCCAGAGTTCGACGTCGGGGCTTCCGTCGTCGTTGTACAAATCGAGAACGGGACCGCGCTGGTGGCATCACTGGCCGAGCTTGATCTCGGAGAGGAGCAATAGTCATGTGGTTCCTAATCGTTGCTGTGTTCCTGGTGCTGGCTGTAACCGCAGTCGGTATCGCGCTCAAGAGCTTGATCGTGATTTGCCCTCCGAACCGAGTGGCAATTGTTTCTGGGCGCACCCGCACCCTTGCCGATGGTCGATCGGTTGGCTACCGAGTGATCAAGGGAGGCCGCACTGTGCGCATCCCACTGCTGGAACGTGTTGACTTCATGGACCTCAACACGATCCCTATCGAGGTGTCGGTAACCAACGCATACTCAAAGGGCGCCATTCCGCTCGACGTTCAAGGGGTTGCAAACATCAAGGTGGCAAGCCGAGAAGGGATTCTTGAAAATTCCATAGAGCGCTTCCTTGGCCGGTCGCCTGAGTACATCCAGCAAATCGCCAAGGAGAATCTCGAAGCCAACCTCAGGGGCGTGCTGGCCACGCTCACCCCCGAAGAGGTAAACGAGGATCGACTCAAATTCGCCCAAACCCTTATTGACGAAGCCGACGAAGACATTCAGAGGTTGGGCCTTGAGCTGGATGTTCTGAAGATTCAGAACGTGACCGACCAGGTTGGCTACCTCGAGGCAGTTGGCAGGCGCCGCACGGCAAACGTTCTGCGCGAAGCCCGCGAGGTTGAGGCCCAGCAAACAGCCGAGGCACAAGAAGCCGAAGCTGCTTCTCGTCAAACCGCCGAACTGGCCAGGGTTCGTGCCGACCTCGTTGTTGCCGAAGAGGAGAACAAGCTTCGGGTGCGTCGGGCCGAGCTTGATGCCGAGGCCATGGCTTCTGAAAAGAAGGCCGAGGTGAACAGCGAGCAAGCCAGGGTTGAGGCAGAGCAGAGCCTCGAGGCAGAACGCATCGAGCTTCAGCGCCGCAGACTGGAAGCCGACGTGTTAGAGCCAGCTCGGGCCAAACGTGAGGCGATGGAGTTGGAGGCAAAGGGTGAGGCGGCAACAATCATCGAAGACGGCAACGCCCAGATCCTGGTGTTCAAACGGCTAGCAGAGCAGTACACGGCTGCGGGCCCGAACGCCAGGGACGTTCTGATTCTGAACATGTTGCCCGACCTTGTCTCCCAGATCGTCGACACAGTAAGCAACATAGACATCGACCGGATCACAGTTATCGACAACGGCGGGGGCAGCGGCAGCGGCGCTATTCCCGGTGTGGCCAGCCAGATGCCAGCTGCTGTAATCTCAATCACAGAACAGATCGAGGCCGCCACCGGCATCAACCTGCTTGAGGTGCTCAAGCGCCAGGATGCGCCAGAGTCCAAGGAGGCGGCTGCCATCGATGCGGTGCCCCCAGCCCTGGATCAGCCAAAAAGTGAGCCCTGACCGGGTATCTCCAGCCACGCAGGTGGCGTTCGTGGAAGGCCGCTCCACGGCAGGTGATCCATGAACACCCAGGATCGCCGATGAATTGACGTTGGTCCGTAGGCCTGAAGCGCCGTTTTGTGCCGCGGGCAGGGGTAGCCCTTATTAGAATCGAAATCGAAACCGGGGAACTCTTCGGCCTGCGCCTTCATCATTCGGTCCCGCGTTACCTTCGCCAAAATGGATGCTGCGGCAACGCTTAGACACTTCGCATCGGCCTTCACTAGCTTCCTGGTGTTCGGATGGCCCACAAAGTCCCAATTGCCGTCGAGGATCACCGCATCAACCGGAACGCCCAAATTGGCTAGGGCCCGGCTTGCCGCCAACCGCTGAGCGCCCGACATTCCAAGCAGATCGCATTCTTCGTGAGAGGCGTGGCCAACACCCCAGGCCTCGACCCAGTCGACAACGCGGTCAAAGATGGCTTCCCGCTCTGGCTCGGTAAGCATCTTTGAGTCACGGATCTTGTTGATCCGGCGATCCTTTGGCACCACCGCAGCCCCAAGGGTTAAGGGCCCGGCCCAAGCGCCACGCCCAACCTCGTCAATCCCAACAACCACATCAGCGCCGCCCTCCCACAGCAACCGTTCCTCAGAAAGGCCTGGCGACTTAGCCTTCAACGCCTTCCGCAACTTCGGAACCGTGCCTACCGACATACCCGCCAACCTACATCGATTGGGTGACTCGTCGGGGTGAAGAGCCCCGGAATCACCAATATGGTGCCGGTCGATGACTGTGATTCGCGAATGACCCCAGCTACTGGCCAGGTCGTAGCCACCCACCTCAGCCCAACCCACACCTTTTCGAAGCTGAGCCAGCCGAGCGTAACCCTGCTTGAGGGCTTGGGGGTCGAAGGCGATGCCCACATGGGTGTAACGGTCAAGCACCGAAGCCGGGTGGCGAAAGATCCCAGTCAGCCAAACCTCCGCCAGGTCCATTTCGTGTCAACTGAACTGCACGGCAAGCTGGAAAACCAAGGCTTCGAAGTGATGCCGGGACAGATGGGCGAGAACATCACAACCGAAGGCATCGACCTGAACCTGCTGCCAACCGGCACGGTGCTAACCATCGGCGCCACCGCGCAGGTAGAGCTCACCGGGCTTCGCAACCCGTGCCGCCAACTCAACGGGATCAGCCAAGGCCTGATGAAGGAGCTGGTGTTTGTCAACGACCAGGGCACCACGGTGCGCTTGGCGGGAGTGATGGGCATCGTGTTGAAAGGCGGCGTTGTGCAGCCAGGCGATCCAATAGTTGCCAGGCTGCCGTCGGGGCAACATGTTCCGATGGACAAAGTCTGACTTGGGCTAGTTGCCCACTTGGCGTCTCAGAGCACGCTTCGTGGTATCGGGAGGTGTTCGCGGACTCGGACAAAGGCCAGTTCGGACCGACTGAGGGCCTTGGTGTTATCGAACCCCTTGACCCCTCTGGGCTGGAGGGTCACGAGCGTGAGCCCGCTCGATTCGTAGATCTCTTTCGTCATCTTGTCGTAGGCCGCGGCGCCGACTCGACCGAAGTAGCGAACCGCCATTCCTTCGGTCGGGTCGTTGTCGGCATCTAGCGGGGTGAGGTCGACGACACCGTCGACGATGACGGCCCGATAGGGAGGGCGTTCGTCCTGGATGGTCAAGGTGACGTTCGGATTCCGCTTGAGCGCCCGATGTTTCGGTCCGTCTGTGACCGTCGACATGTGAAACGCTCCATTTGAGTAGGTGTGCCAGATCGGCACCTGATTCGGGTGTCCGTTGGAGCGCAGGTAGGCCAAAACCGCGACTCGGCGCTGGCCGACGAACGCCTCAAGGTCGTCGCTGGCAAAAGTGGGCTGGCCACCAAGAGCCTTGAAGGGCAACTCCGAAATCAACCGCGGGCTGCTCATGGTCGTGCTCCTTCATTGTGGAGCCGCCCAGCCAGGTAGCGGTAGAAATGGATGAGCGCCTCCTCTTTCTCGCAAAGCACCCCCGGTTCGGCAAAACGAGAGTGGGCGCTTCGCTGAAGATCGATCATCGCCGAGGAGTCTTCGCGGTTGAGCTGGGCAATCGCGGCCTGGGTGAACTCAAGCTCGCCCTCGGCCGCGTGGATTCGTTCGTACTCATCCGGTGGAACCAGGTAGCCGCCCCTCACCTGTGTGGTGCCGATTTCGAGCGGCATGAAGGTAAGCCACGTAGTGCTAGCCGGGCTGCAGGAGATGTTGACATTGGGATGGATACTCACCGTTGGGGAGGCGACCGCGTCAAGGCCACCCATGGCGTCGGCGAAGGGCTTGGTAGGGGCCCCGAATTCGGACTCGAAGTTGATCTCGAGTCGAAAGCAACTCCAACGATCGGTTGCCTCGACGAACTGGCAGCCCTTGGACGGCATCATCGCCGCTATCTCACCACCGTGAAGGCCATCAAGGTGATAGCCCTCAAGCGCAGTTTCGAGGCCGAGCTTCCAATTCCCCGCCCACACTTCGTCGAACGCTATAAGGATCCGCCAATCCTCCATCTGATATGGATCGAGCGTCTCTTTCGCGCCGACTAGTTGAGGGGTGAGAGGTTCGGGGTTCGCGGCGAGCGACACGAACACGAACCCGAGCCAGGTCTCCACCTGATAGCCGGGGAGCGAGCACGGTGTGCCGTCGGGCCTGACTGGCGTGTCCATCAGCGGTGTGCCCAGCAGCGTGCCATCGAGGTCATAACTCCATCGGTGATAGGGGCAGGTGAGCCGGCGACTGTTTCCGGATCCGCTGGCGACGGCCATGTACCGATGACGACAGACCGCAGACATCGCTCGGATCTCACCATCTGAGCCCGCGGTGACCACAATCGGTTCCCCCGCGACCTCGGTGGTGAACCAGTCGCCGGATCGTGCGACCTGCTCGGTTCGCCCAACACAGATCCAGTCGCGGCGAAAGATTCCTTCCATCTCCAGATCAAAAAGCTCAGCGGAGGTGTAAGCCTCCATCGGCAGCGCCCTTGCGTCACCGATGCGCACATCGTCATAGTCGCGAAGAGCATCGACGAGAGGACCAAGAGTGGAGGTTTCGAGCATTCCTCCATTCTAGGTCATTGACCTAGAATATGTCAATGACCTAGAATGGGCTACGCCGATAGGATCCTGAGATGAGCAATGCCCCGACAACGACCTCTCGATCCGTCGAGGTCCTCGCTGTGGCCCGTCGCCTGCTTGTCGAGGAAGGCCTCGACAACTTCGTCATGCGCAGAATCGCGCACCTCGCCGGAATGAAGCTCGGCAACCTCCAGTACTACTTCCCAACCCGAGATGACCTCCTCGAAGCCATCCTGCTCTCTGAGTTCGACAACGATCTCGCGGCCCTGCACGCCAGTAACCCCACCGGGGATCCCGCTCCGCAGCTTCGCAAGGCCGTGCGCTTCCTGCTCGACCGCTGGCTCAACGGTGAGGGCAACGTGTATGCGTCGATCGGCGCCCTCAGCCTCCATCACGAACGATTCGAACGGCTTTGGGCCGAGATCTACCAACAGTTCTACGCGGTACTCGGTCGCCTTATCGAACAAATCGATCCGGCCGCATCCGCCCAGCAAATTCAACTCCGCGCCACGTTGATCACGTCTTTGATCGATGGTGCCACTATCCAGCCGTACGACCCGGCAGCGGGCCGAACCAAAGCCGACATCGCACGCGAGATTGAACGACTGGCGGCAAAAATCGCTCAGGGAACGTAACTTGACCCAAGGGTCAAGCGAAGCTGTCTCCCGCGCTTGGCGGTTGGCCAAGACCAAGGGAGGTGCCGGCCAGAAGAGCCTCGCCCTTCGACTCGGTCGTTGACCAATCGGGATCCAGCCCAGGGCAACAAATCTCGACCTGCTCATCTGCCTTCAGATCCCAAAGCAGCGCTGGGCGTTCGCCGTGCCAGCGGACCGCGAACGAGACCATCCCATGAGTCGTTGCTGCATCATGAACCTCAACCTCACCGCCCCGCCAAGCGGGCGGAAACTGCGGCAACAGCTGAAGATGACGGGGATCTCCGCCAATGATCATTCGGCGGGTTCCCAGCCAGAACTGAGCGGCCCGTACCTCGTCGTCTCCGCCCCAGCTCCCCGCTGGGTTTGCCTGTTCGGCCAGCTCAACCAGCTGTTCGATGTCGCCCGGGATGTCGGCCCCCGGAGACAGATCGGTCACCCGGGGCAGAAGTTCAAGAGCAACGTTTCGCTGCCCGGCGGCAATAAGCAACCGGCACAAACCGAGCAGTGCCTCGTTTGTGGCAACTGGATCTTTCTGCTTCTCAACCAGAAACGTGAGCTGAGCCACCGGCTCGAGAAGAGCCTGGGCGACGGCGCGATCATCTACCAGGCGGGCGGCTCGGCCGACCCCGGAAATGATGGCAGCGGCACTGTCTGCGCCACCGGGAATCTCGGTTGGGAAAGTACCGGCCAGCGCCCCCAACGAACCCATTATCTCGCCAACCGCACCGCTAAGGGCCAACGCCTCAAGAACGCGGCCTGCCCCAGGGTCCAGCTGAGAGATGCGAGCTGGCAAACCATGGGTCTCGGCCAGCAACCGAGCCCTTGCTGCAAGAGCTTGCTGCGTTATGCCGGGGTCGGGAAACGAAAAGCGCCCGCCTGCCTCTATCACCGCTGACCAACCTCGGGCCACTGCATCGGCATCGGGAAGCGGGCCCAGGCGATAGGCGGCCGCCGGATGGGGCACCACAAACTGGAGGCTGGCTCCGTGCGGCAAGGGAAAGACGGCAGCCGCGGCCGCACCCAGCCCTCGGGCCCGGTCTTTCCCGTCAAGAGTTTGGCCACGGCCGATCAAGGAAAGCGGATCCTCAGTCGTTGACGCCTGCGATTCTGCTGCCGGCTTTGGAAACATCAGGGCGGTTCGGCCATCAGCAATAATGCGGTCTGTGGCTATCTCAAGATCAAGTTCGGCAGGTACGCCATAAACGTCGTAGGGACGGATCGAGACGAGCAGCGCGACCGCGACGGGAGAATCGTTTCGGATCTCGATAATCGTGGCATCTCCCCCAGCCACATTCACGCTGTAAACACGCTGAACCGCATCACCAGATGGGATCCGCACCGCGGTTTCCAGAACGGCGCCCGCCCCGTTTCTTCGTTGGCGAACCGTTGCCTCCCGGGCCGGGAAGTACCAGCGGTCCTCGGCTCCGATCTGCCAATCGACAGACCACGGCACACCAAAGGGCTGCACTAGGCCCCCACCGTCTACCCGGCTTGGCTCCTGGGAGCCAAGCGTTCCGACGAAGGTGTACCCCGCATCGGCCGGCCTCTCGATCGATCGAGGCCCGAGAAACAGACCAGCGAGCATATGTTCAATGTATGGGCGGGTAGCCCGAATTCACCTTGGCTCACTAGCCTCCGACTGGTGGCAAGCGCTGTGCTCGTTCCCATCAAGTCATTCGACCTGGCAAAGGGCAGGCTGGCCGAGGCTGTCCCCGAGGCCGAACGAGCCAAGCTCGCTCGAACGATGGCCGCAACCGTGTTGGCTGCCTCCAAGAGCCTGTCCACCTGGGTGATCTGTGGTGATCCCGACGTAGCGGCCTTCGCCGTAAAGCGGGGCGCAAACGTGATCTGGCGAGAACCCCGGGGGCTGAACCACGCCGCAACCGAGGGAGTTGAGGTTCTTCAGCGCGAAGGGTTCGACCGGGCAATCGTGTGCCATGCCGATCTGCCGTTGGCCACCGATCTCACGTGGCTGGCTGATTCTACAGGGGTGGTAGTTGTGCCGGATCGTCGAAACGACGGCAGCAACGTGCTGTGCCTTCCAACGAACGCGGGCTTCTGTTTTGGGTACGGACCAGGGTCAGCAGCCGCTCACCGAGTGGAGGCAGACCGGCTTGGGCTTCGCTTCCAGTTGGCTCCCAACCAAGAGCTGGGTTGGGACGTCGACCTCCCCGAGGATCTCATTGCGCTGAGATCATCGCAGCCGTGGCTGCCGACGTACCAAGCCTGTGAGGCAACGCCATGACGGCCGCCCAGAACCCGCTCACACCCGAAACGGTGACGCTGAACACAGGCAGCACGTTCAATCTGCCTACTCCCGAGCGCGCCCTGGCCATCGGCGCCCATCCCGATGATGTCGAATTTGGCTGCGGGGGAACGCTGGCCAAATGGGCGAACGACGGCTGCGTGGTAAACATCCTCGTGTGCACAGACGGCTCCAAAGGCACGTGGGATCCGAACGCCAACGTTGCCGATCTGATCGCCACCCGCCAGGAAGAACAAAGAGCAGCAGCAACGACGCTGGGAGCAACGGGCGAAGTTCGCTTCCTCGGCTGGCCGGATGGAGAGTTGCAGTCAACTCTTGAGCAGCGAGCGCAGGTGGCTAACTTCATCCGAAAGACCCGCCCGACCGTGCTGCTTGGCCACGATCCGTGGAAGCGCTATCGCCTGCATCCCGATCACCGGAACGCAGGCTGGTTGACCTGCGACGGGCTGGTGGCGGCTCGAGACCCCAAGTTCTTCCCCGAGCAGGACTTCCCTCATCACCGA
Source organism: Acidimicrobiia bacterium (assembly GCA_003231975.1). Lineage (GTDB taxonomy): Bacteria > Actinomycetota > Acidimicrobiia > Acidimicrobiales > SZUA-35 > SZUA-35. The sequence goes on along the minus strand of QIKW01000238.1, from coordinate 4,981 downwards.
CCAGACTGGCTTCTGTTGTGGGAAGCGGACCAGCCAGACCACGCCGAGGACGTCTCCGGATTCTTCGAGGCGAAGCATGCAGCCCTGCTGGCCCACCAAAGTCAATTCGAGTCAACAATGATGGCAACCAGCGCCGACGAAATGGCTCAGTTCAAGTTGAATGTTAAGACCAAGCTGACAGCAGCCGGGAAGGCCTCGGGTTTGGAGATGGCAGAAGTGTTCAAGCTGATCGACGACCTCTGAGTAGGCTCAGGTTCCTCGAACCGGGAGACCGGCGATGGTCTGCCCTCGATCATTGAGGCAGAAACGACTTCTGGCTCCGCATCGGCCCAACCCTTAGCTTAGAGTTCGTGGTTGTGGCCACGGAGACCCTCGCTCAGTTCGCCAAAGAATCGTTCGCCACCGACAGCCGACCATAAGATGGCCGGAATCCACAGCGCCGGAATCGTGTTGTGGCGCCGACCTTCGGACGAACCAGAGATTCTTCTGGTTCACCCCGGCGGCCCCCTGTGGGCCGCCAAGGACGAGCACGCCTGGTCCATCCCAAAGGGTGAGTTCAACCCAGGCGCCGAAGAACCTCTTGCTGTCGCGCTGCGAGAATTCGGTGAAGAGTTGGGCCAGGAGGCGCCAAAGGTCAACTACACGGAGTTGGCTTCATTCCTGGCCGGTCGGAAACGGATTCATGCGTGGCTAGGCCAGGCAGATATCGACATCAGCACTGTCGAAAGCAACCAGTTCGAGATGGAATGGCCCCCGCGATCTGGGAAGATTGGGTGGTACCCCGAGGTTGATCGCGCCATGTGGATAGCCCTTGACCAGGCAAAACATAAACTTCACAAGGGCCAGGCACCACTGGTTCGACTGATTGCGAACCAACTCCGCTAGACGGCAATGGTTGGAGGGTCCAACCCCCGGCTTGAGCTGTTGCCTACCGTGTCTGAGCACAAGGAAAGCGCCGTTCCCGTCTGCCCGTGCAAATGGGCTTCGCAGAAAGGTCGAGGTTGAGTTCTCCGCCGCTCTACGGATTCGATCTCCTAACCGACGCCACGGGGACCGACATCGACCCTTCGGTCAACCGCATTCTGAAGGTTGGGCTCAGCACCACTTCGGGTGATGAGATCTATGAAGGCGAAGAAGGTGAGGTGTTGCAGTTGGTTGACCACCGGCTGGCGGTGCTGCCACCCGGGGTGTTGGTTACGTGGCAAGGTTCGGTGCTTGACCTCCCTCTTTTCTATCTCCGATCAAAGGTGTGGGGCATGTCACCTGGTCTTCGCCTTCGCCCCGACCATCGGGCCGCCCCGCCAAGCGTTGTGCTGAGCGTCACCCATCCATGGTGCGCCGACTGGCACGGTCACAAGCACCTCGAATTGCGGCGCGTCTACGCCGCGGCCAGCCGCTGGTGGCACCCGCTCAGAAACCGCCTCGACCCAGAAACGTTGATCCCGCCATCAAACGATCTGGCGCCTCGCGACCCCTGCAAGGATGCCAATCTGGCGCGCTGTCTGGCAGAAAGGCGCTGGTCTCAGGCCCGCAAGAGCCTGGACCGGATGCCAGAACGCGCAGGGTGGACCCCCGAACCAGTCGAGCCACGTCACGGCGGTGAAAGCGCCCCTCGCAGAACCGGAACTTGATAACTCAGCCCGCGTACCAAATCGCGATCGAATCGACACGATTTCGCCATTCCCCGATTCGCCTGCCATGAGTAGCATCGCCCCTTATGCACCTTGAACTAGGGCCAGTCCCCGCAGGCGACGTGCAGCAGTGGGCCCGATTCGCCAGACGCATCCTCTGCGAGCTTCGCTCTGACCCCGGCGACCTCACTGGTGTGGCAACCGAAGACTTCCTTCGCGTCTGGGGAGCCATGATCGATCGGTGGGAGCATCACGCCGCGCTTGGCTCCGAGGTCTTCCGATGGACCGGAGACCTCGACGTAGAACTTGCCGAGTATCTGCTGCACGGAGCCGACCGGTGCCTACAAAGCAAAGATCTGAACTCGAGCATCTCTCGCGAACTGGGAACGAAACATGGTCCCTTCACGATGCAGATAGTTCAGGCCTTGGTAGACGGGCTCAGCGCCGAGGGTCGCTGCCAGGAACATCTTTGTGACCAGGTGAGGGCGTCACTTGGTGACCGACTCGACCATTAGGAACAACTAGCAGCCGATCGCGGCGCTGGTTCTGTTGCCGTTGCGCACCCATCTTGTTACGCGGAGGCCTCGCTACGGAGCGCCCTACCCGGTCGGACGCTCCGCTTCAGTTCACCGAAGATCATCACGGCTTGGCCCTCGACCAAAACATGGTCAATCCCAACCGCTGGGAGGTCGGTGCGCGAAACGGTTGCTTGGTCGGCAATAGTTGCTGGATTGAAAATGGTGATATCTGCATCTGCGCCCCGCTGCAATCTGCCTTTGCGTTTCATCGCAGGGACCATGCCCTCAATTCGCATAGTTGGAAGGCTGGTCATCATTGCCAGAGCAGGAAGCAAATCCACAACTCCGAGATCTCGGACGTAGCGCCCCAGCATCCGACTGAAGGTTCCGCAAGCCCGAGGATGGTTGTTCAGCGAAGTCTCGAGAATTGAGTCTGACCCCAGGATCATCCAACTTCGCTTCAGGGCCATCTGAAGCTCAACTTCTGGGATCGAACCAAGAGCCGCAACCAACTTGTTCTGATCACGAGCCCCAATGAAGGTGTCGGCCGACAACCGCTGGTCGGTGCCTGCAATCTGAAGGTCTTCGTATGTGATCCGGTAGCGGTCTTGCCACCCGACGCCAAACCGGAAACTGCCAAGCGTGGTTGCCCAGAAATCGTATGGGTACACACAGGCCGTGACGTCAAGACCCTCGTCCCGGGCCGACTCGATCAGGCCAAGCGTCTCTTCCATGTGGAATGTGGCGCCCGTGCTGTGAATGTGCGAGACGTGTACCGGCAAACCGGTTCGCCTGGCCAGGTCAATCACTTCAACCACACCGGCCTTGCTCTTTGCGGGGTCGCTGCTTCTGGTGTGAAAGAACCCGACGTGGCCCAGCTCCATGGCCACCGCCGCCAACTGATCAATCTCGTCAATGGTGGTGCCGGGCGAGTACTCGGGCGAGAACGCAACACCGGCAAAACCCTTGGCCAGGTTCCGGCGCGCCAGGTCGGCGAAGGCCTCAATCTGTTTTTGCGAAAGCGGCAAATCTGGGCGGGCACCAAGATCCTCAGCTCTGAGGAAGTGTTGGTGAAAGGCCCCGCCGAAGTGAATTGGGGTTGCCCCTTCATACCGAGCAAAGAAGGCCCCGGCATAGTTATTGACTCCGTGCATAGCGAAGTTGGTGGTAACTCCGTCGGCAGCCTTGAACCAGATTCCGAACGGATTCGGCTCGTATGAGAGGATGTCGACAAACCCGGGAGACACCACTCGGTCGGTGGCATCAAGCAGCGCTCGTGCCTTGAACCCGGGGGGGCCGATAGCTGTGATTACCCCAGCATCGATGCCAACGTCGAGCATGCCGTCGAAGCCAGACATCGGATCGATGACCCGGCCGCCCGAGATCACGATGTCAAAAACGTGGTTTGCGGGGTCTACCTCGGGGCCCGCGTCGGCCAGAGCAGGCGGGGCGCCAAGACCGGGTTTCACAACCGCTGACTGGCCACCGACGGTGACAGGTGGGCTGGCGGAAAGCTCGACCGCCGCCTCTGACTGGGCATCCGGAACCGGGGGCAGCACCAGCGACTGCCCTTTGACAGGCCCAAGCGCCCTGACCAGGCCAGCGCTGGCCGCCCCAAATCCCATCGCGATGAGGAAGCGTCGCCGAGGATTCGGAGGTGGCGTGGGAGAACCCGCTGTCATGGCTTCAGAGTAGATCGGTTTGGTGAAGGTATTGAGCCAACGGCTGAGAGAATCTGGGGTCGCCTCTCGGGGAATCTGGCAGTTCCGAACCCAAAATCGTCAAGTCGAGCAGCCGGGCCAGTGGCGGCCATCTTCGGCCAAGCAGGACATCTGAAAGAACCGCGCCGACCAGCAGCTGCGCCTCATGATCAAGAGTTCCAAGCAACACGGGAACAACGGTGTCGGGCCGGGGGAGAGACCGCCCAACCCACCGGCTGAACGCGCCATTGGCCAGCCAACTCGCCAGTTCGGGTTGGCAATTTCCAGCCGGGAGCTCCCCCGAGATAGCCTCAACCCGCAGAACCTCCCAATCGTTGGCTTCGACGTGAGCACGGTGGCTTTGCACCGTCGAACTCTGAATACCCGAAACACCAACAGCGCCGCTCGGGCCGACAACTGGAGCCGTGTGAGGGCCTTCACCCCGAGCGGGATGCAGGCCTGCGGCTTGCGCGGCTGAGATGGTGCGGCCCAAAGCCAGCCCAGAACCAGCCCGGGCCAGGATGAGCATCCAGGCGGCCGCCCAGAACCAACCGGTGTTGACAGCTGGCTCCGGACCTGGCACGCCAAGTCGGCCAAGGAGGATCTCTGCTTCGGGGTTGACGGGGCTTGCATCCGAAACCACAGTGCCCGAAATTGCAGTGCCCGAAATTGCAGTGCCCGTAAGCACCGGACCAGCCGTTAGGCGTCCAGCTCGAACGAAGCAAGAGCCGCTGATGCCAGATCTGGCGGCCCAAGTGACCCGATGACTAGCCGTGCTGAGTTCAATTGGTTGACAGATCGCGGCGAGAACAACCGCTGGTGCAGCCTGGCCAACCAGGTCGAGGGGGAATCGTCGCACTTGACAAGTGCTGACCGAGCCGGACGATTCAACCTGAACCAGCGAAACGCCGGTTTGGCAAAGGTGGTGCAATAGCCTGACAATTGCTGGCGGCACGCTAGCGGAACCGCCGTTTGACAAGATGGACATAACCGAACCTTGAGTGAGTTGAGCTTGGTTTCGAGGGGCCGGAGCCGCCGAGGAATACATCATGCAAACATGGTGTGACGGTCACATTCACATTGGGACCTGCTCTCGCAGGTCCGGCTCCGCCCATCCAACTCCCCCGCTCGC
>QIKW01000228.1 GCA_003231975.1 Acidimicrobiia bacterium | reverse complement strand
CAGTGCCGCCGCCAGATGGATCAGGTGAGTGACCAGTGCCGCCATCGGCGGGGGCGGGGGCGCTTGGGCCTGTCGGACCGGGCCCAGGACCGTCGGTGCCGCCACCAGTGGGGGCGGGCGAGAGTGGATGCGGGCTGACCCGAACCAGGTCTGACGCCACATCTGGTGCCAGGTCCAGCTCACCGGCCACCTCGGTCACGCAGTGACCAAGCTCGGCGGTGCTGAGATCAACATCACCAAGTCCTTCGGCTATCAGGTACTCCTGCGGGTTTTCGGAATAGGCCAAGGCCTCTGCCGGATCTCCCAGAATCTTGCGTAGTACAACTGCGAGAAGCTCGTTTGCATCCATTGTATTTCCCTCCTGCGAGACCCGCGAAGCGCGTCTTGGTTAGTTGAGGCTCCGCTTTAGGCCTCGGGTTGTGGGTACAGAATAGGCATCGTGTCTATTCAGCCGAATCGGGGACTACCCCCGTTGCCACCACCAAATTAGGGGATTCTGCGTTGGGCGTCCAACAAAAGCTAGCTGCCTTGGCTTGCTCGCCTCACAATAGAGACCATCTCGGCTCTGGACTGAGCCCCAAGTTTCTGGCGGATGTTCGCAACATGGTGTTCAACGGTCTTAGGCGAAATGTAGAGCTGGGCGCCAATCTCTTTGTATGTCTTTCCGTCTGAAACCAACAAGGCAACCTCAGATTCACGCTCGCTGAGGCCAAGCGCCAACAGTCCGTCTCCGGACTCGGCGTCGCTCAGATCCACCGAGGCGCTCCTGGCGGCTTCCAGAAGACGACGAGCAGCTTTCGGGTCTTTGTGATCCAGCGCCGTCTGGCCCAGGATGCGGCTGGCCTCCCAGGCATCCCCAACCTGCACCAGAAGCTCCGAAGCTGCGATGGCGCCCTCTTCATCTGCCCTGCCATCAGTAAGCGTTGCCCACACACCAGCAGCCGCAGCGCGAGCCAGGATGCGGTGATCAAGTTCGCGGCCTGCCCCAACCGCATCAGCCACAATGGTCTGGAGAGCCGACGCGGCCAGCCTGACGTCTGAGTTCTCTCGCCTGGAGAGAGCCAACTGGAGCTCAAGCCACCGGGCTGATGCCGGGCCAACACCGTTTGTCGGCAGTGTCACCAACTGATCGACCAGCCCTTCAGCCACTGGTCTAACTCGTCTGGCGTCGCCAAGTCGAGCGCCTGCGGTTAGCAACTCAAGAACCGGGTCAAGAAATAGCCAAGTCCCCGTTGGTCTCAAAAGCACCGCTTCTGATCTGGCCCACGCGTCCCGAAGCCTCGCGGTATCACCCGATCGGCGGGCGATTGCTGCGTCTATGGCCGCCACCAACAGGCGGTCACGGAGCGGCCATGTGGTTTCATCTCCTGCTCTAACCGCGTCGAGGGCATCGGCGTAATCTCCGTTGAGCAGGCGGGCGTATGCCCGCAGCAGGTAGTGAGTTGTTGCCTCCCCCGGCCCTCCACTTTGCTGATCTACTGCCTGGTCTAGCAAGCCCTGCGCGGCGGCAACATCGCCGACCCAAATGGAGCAGGTTGCACCAAGAACGTGAGGCGTGATGCCAAGCGGAAGGCTCCATTGCTGGCGGTCGTAGTCGTCGGCCGCGGTTGCCAACAGCCCAAGACCTGCCGCGGGGTTCCCGTCGACAACCGAGAACAGACCAGCTGACAAACGCGAAATAACGGACATCTCTGGTTGGTCTGTTGCCGACGGCTCAACGTCAACCTTCACAAACGACCCGAGGCAGGCCTGGGCGAAGGTGTGCATTGGCGCCTGGATGTCGTCGGTGAGAACGCGGCCCGTTGCCGACTGCCACCGCAAGTCTCTGATGTCGGTGCCGTAACCAATCAGGGCCAACGCTTCGCGTTCGAGCCTGGCCGCGTCGGCAGGCAAGCTCTGGAACCCAAGGGCATCGTGTCGACCCGCCCGAAACGCAGCAGACGCCTGCACAAGGGTGAGAGCGGCTGTCTCCATGCCTTGCTCGCTTGCCAGCTCTATCAGCTCCAGGCACAATTCAGGGTTGAGGACCGCCACCCGTTCTGCGGCTTCGGCTAGCAGGCTGGGGCCGTCGTCGAGCTTGCCAGAGCCTTCGATGAGATGGCGCATAGCGGACTCGGGCGCCCGTGCCAGCAGGGCAACGGCAAGCTTGTCGTTGATGCCTGCCCGCTCTCCCGCGGTTAGCCCTCTTCGTGCGGCAAGGACGACAAGAGGGTGCGGTCGGCCCTCGGCATCGAGGAGGCCACCCGCCCTGGCCGACCGCTCGGCTGTGTCGACATCCAGCACCCCCTCGACGCTTCGAATAACGAGTACCGGGTCAAGATCGGGGGCCAGCGCCAGCATGGCAAGCAGCTCCATTGCTTGGTCGCCGGAACGCTCGGCTCTGGCATTCACCGCGTCGATCACGGTGTCCGGAATCTCGTCGAGCGCGCCGTCCCAACCTCCGGCTGCGCTGTCGGCGGCAAGGCCAACAGAACCCCCGGTTGCTGCGTGAAGCAGTTCGACCGTGTCAGACGAAGTTGGCCCCCCCAAAAGTTCCGAGACCGCAGCGCCAAACTCGTCCATTTCCATAAGGCCAAGGCGCTCAATTTCGCCTTTGGACGAGAGCGCATCGTCGAGCGCCCGTATAGCAGGCGTGGTCGGCCACGGCCTCCGGCTCACAATCACGCTTCTGGCAGCAACCGCGTCGGCTGCGGCTTCAACTGCGGCGTCGTCAAACCATTGAACATCATCAACGATCAGCTGTGTGGCGTCGTTTCCAAGCGCCTTTTCCAACTGATCAACCGTTGTTGAACGATGGGGGCTGCCGCTTAGCCAAACTGCATTTTCATCGGCCAGTTCGCGCAGCCGAAAGGTTCGGCCGGTGCCTCCGGCCCCGACCACCAGCGTTGTTGAAACATTTGCCACCACAAGAGTGTGCCAGCTAGGAGGGGTCGAGACCGACTGCGCCCTCCACGGGCCGGATCTGATCCGACGGAGTGAAGCCAAAAACGCGGCCATAGAACCAGAGTTCGGCCTCTTGGGCCCGAATAATGTTCACGTCTTTGCGGAAACCGTGTTGTTCACCCTCGAACAGCAGGTAGGCGTGCGGGATGCCCTTCTCGGCCAGGGCGGCAACGATCGCCTCGGATTGACTGGGGGGAACTACCTGGTCTTCGTCTCCTTGCAACACCAGAAGAGGGCACGAGAACCTGTCGGTGTGATTTATCGGGGAGCGCTCCTCGTAGATCTGCTTCGCTTCGGGGTATGGGCCAATCATCTTGTCCAAGTAGCGGCTCTCGAACTTGTGGGTGTCGGTGGCCAGAGCTTCAAGGTCGGCCACTCCGTAGAGGCTGGTTCCCGCCCCGAACACCTCGCTTTTGGTGAGGGCGCAAAGCACGGTGAACCCTCCGGCCGACCCGCCCCGAATGGCCAGCCGAGCCCTGTCGACCTTGCCCGCTGTTGCCAGATACTCAGCCGCCGCGATGCAGTCGGCAACGTCGAGTATCCCCCAGTTGTTGTTCAGCAGCCGACGATACTTGCGGCCAAACCCCGATGAACCCCGGTAGTTGACATCAACAACGCCAAACCCCCGGCTGGTCCAGTATTGAACTCGAAGGCTGAGCGTTGGATCGCTGTGAGCAGTAGGGCCACCGTGGCCAATCACGATTAGCGGCGGCAGCTCGCCGTCGGTGCCGTTAATCCCTTCGCCCGTGGGTTGGTAGAAGAACGCGTTGGATGTTGCACCGTCCGCGGAGAAGGTGATGGCTTCTGCTCGGCTGAGCCAAGCCACATGGATTCCCAGATCATCGCAGGCACGAACCGTGCGAGTGGCCCCTGAATCGGGATCGATCACCACGAGGGACGGCAGGGCATCGGCGTGGAGTGCTGTTAACAAGAGCTCAGTGCCAGTTGAGCTGATCCCCTCGCACCCTGCCAATCCGGTTGGGACCGGGCGAAGGGAGCGATCGGGCATTACCTGGGCCAACGAATCGGTTGCAGCCGAGGTAACAATTGCAAAGACTCGCCCGTCGTCCAACTCGGCCCACTGTTGCAGGCCGAACACCCATGGCGGGGTGCCGATCTCTGAGTCTTCCAGGTTGGTGAGGGCGACGTGGTCGTTGTCGCCGGGCCGCCAGCTGTGGAGATTCCAGAAGCCCGACCGGTCGGTGGAAAAGACAAGCTGGCCGTCACTCGTCCAGTTCGGGCCGATCACCGATTCGGTGGCCCCACCGGCAACGACCTTCACGTTGCCAAGCCTGAGTTGGTTATTTGAGATCCACACCGGCGCGGCGCACAAGGTAGTTGCGTCCCACGGCATGTCTGGGTGATTCCAGCTGTACCAACTGAGCCAGCGTCCGTCCGGGGAAAATCGAGGCGCGGCAACAAAGTCTGATTTCTGAGAAATCACCTGCGGCTCGCCTCCGGAGGCGGCGATGGCAACAAGGGAGTTGACCGCCTCGCCATTCTCGGCGGCAACGACCTGGTGATGATCTTCGCTAACACAAACAATCCACTTGCCATCGGGGGTTACGGATCCATCGGCGTAACGCCAGGCGCCCGGTTCTTCTGGTTGGGGCGTTACCGCTTCGGGTGGGCCAGCATCGGCTGTGCCCGCGCTCTCGGCCAGAATGCGATATAGCCGCTGATCGTCCCAAGAGCTGAAGTACACGTGTTTTGGTCCGTTGAACCAGGAGCCGCCGCCGTATTCATGCACCCTGGTTCGCACCGACCAGGGCGGGTCCAGCGCCTCGGCTCGGGTGCCGTCGGCCAATTGGCGAACAAGAGCTACCCGGCCCCCCTCGCTAGGCCTGGCCTCGGTCCACCAGATCTCGGTGCTGCCGTCGGCTGCTGGTCTGGCGGCCGACCCGCCGATGCGAACCCCGCCTTCGGCAACAAGTTTGGCGCTTATCGGCGAGGGCCATGATCCGAAGGGAGCAAGCGTTGGTTGGGAGTTATTCATTGCAGCTCAGGCCTCGGCCAGCAGATCGCCAACCCGCTGGAGCCCATCACCCAAGTCGTCATCACCTAGGGCAAACGAGAAGCGGGCATACCCGGGGCTGCCAAAAGCCTCACCAGGCACAAACGCAACCTTTGCTTCCTCAAGCATCACATCAGCCAGCGTGAGGGTGGAGTCAATAACGGTGCCCCGGATCGTTTTCCCAATCACTCCCTCGAAGCTGGGAAAGGCATAGAAGGCTCCTTCGGGCATTAGACACTCAACGCCAGGCATAGTCGAAAGCATGGCGTGCATGGTTCGGCGACGACGATCAAAGGCCTCCCGCATTCGCTGCACGGCGACTAGATCCCCGGCAACCGCCGCCAAGGCTGCCATCTGGCTAACCATGGCAACGTTGGAGGTTTGGTGCGACTGCAAGCTGCCTAGCGCCTTCGCCATATCAGGTGGGGCAATTAGCCAGCCAACTCTCCAGCCGGTCATTGCGTAGGTTTTGGCAACGCCGTTCAACACGATGCAGCGATCCGCCAGCTCTGGCACCAAGGTTGGCATCGAGTGGAACTCGGCGTCGTCATACACCAGATGCTCATAGATCTCGTCGGTCAGCACCCAGATTCCGTGCTGGTTCGCCCACTGACCGATGGCCTCGATCTCGCTCTTTGGGTACACGGCGCCAGAAGGGTTCGAAGGGCTGACAAAGATCAGTGCCTTGGTTCGTGGAGTGCGTGCCGCCTCCAGTTGCTCAAGGCTGGCCCTAAAGCCACGTTGGATGTCGGTCTCAACCGGGACGGGAACGCCACCTGCCAGCCGAACGGGCTCGGGATAGGTGGTCCAGTACGGGGTTGGTATCAGCACCTCGTCGCCTGGATCGACCACACCCGCTATTGCGTTGTACACCGCGTGTTTGCCACCGTTGGTTACAACCACCTGGGCGGGATCAACGGAGTAGCCGCTGTCTCGCTGGGTTTTGGCTGCGATGGCAGCCTTCAGTGCTGGGTCTCCCCCTGCGGGCCCGTATCGATGATTCTTGGGATCCCGGCAGGCGGCAACCGCGGCTTCAACGATGTAGTCGGGGGTTGGAAAGTCTGGCTCGCCTGCGCCGAAGCCAACCACCGGCTGACCCGCGGCCCTCAGCGCCTTTGCCTTGTTGGTAACCGCCAGGGTTGCCGATGGGGCGATGGAACCAACTCGCTTGGAAATGCGGCCTGCTGCCATTTTAGAACTCCGGGTGTAGAGGTACTGAATTTCGCGTGGTGAGACTGGCACCGGGATCGGCCGAAGGCGGGTCTGCGACAGCAGACCCCAATGCAGTTGCTTTTAGCGAGGATGCCGAGAAAACAAGCCGAAGAGGTTCTCCCTCGGGATCCCAGCTGCAATCCTTGCACCTTGTGACCAAAACACCGACCGAAATACAGATCCCCGCCGAAATCCGCCCTCAAGACGGCCGCTTCGCGTCGGGACCTTCAAAGGTTCGGTCCGAGGCAGTTGCGGCTCTAGCCGAGCTTGCACCCAACTTCCTCGGAACGTCCCACCGCAAACCAGGGGTGAAAGAGATCGTTGGCAGGTTGAGAACCGGGCTGACCGACCTGTTCGCCCTGCCTGACGACTGGGAAGTTGTGCTTGGCAACGGCGGCACCACTTTGTTCTGGGATGCCGCCAGCTTCGGCCTGATCGACGTGAAATCACAGCATCTCAGCTTCGGCGAGTTCTCGTCGAAGTTCGCAAAGGCCGTGGCCAGAGCTCCATTCCTGGCTGATCCAACCGTGATCTCTTCTGAAACTGGCAGCCACCCAATGCCGGTAGGTGACCCATCGGTGGATCTCTACGCCCTCACTCACAACGAAACGTCTACTGGCGTTGTGATGCCACTAAGTCGCCCGACCAACTCCTCCCACGACGCACTGGTTGCAGTTGACGCAACGTCGGCAGCCGGAGCGATCCCGTGGGATCCCTCCGAGGTTGACTGTTACTACTTCGCACCTCAGAAGGCGTTCGCCTCCGACGGCGGGCTCTGGATTGCCTGCTGTTCACCAAAGGCGATCGACCGGATCAACAGGCTGGCCAACGGCCCTCGCTGGATTCCGGCGGGTTTGGACCTCGGCATAGCGCTTGATAACTCCACCAAGAATCAGACCTACAACACGCCTGCTTTGGCAACTGTGTTCCTCACAATGCACCAGGTCGAGTGGTTCAATCAGAACGGCGGCATGAAGTTCTCGGCAGGCCGCAGCAACGCCCTCTCTTCACACATATACAACTGGGCCGAAAACAGCTCCTTCGCAACCCCATACGTGCAGGACAAGGCAATGCGGTCTCCAGTGGTTGCAACCATCGATTTCGACCAGTCTGTGTCGGCCGATCAGATCGCGGCAGTCCTGCGGGCCAACGGGATCGTTGATACCGAGGGCTACCGCAAGCTTGGCCGAAACCAGTTGCGAATCGCCTGCTTCCCTGCCATTGAGCAGGCAGACATGGAGGCGCTCACAAGCAGCATCGAGTTCGTGGTTGAGGCTCTCACCTCGGCTTAGCCTGCGGCTGCGTCGTCCGCCGCTGGAGCGAGGCGCAAGGAGGCCGAGTTCATGCAGTAGCGGAGGCCGGTTTCGGTCGGTCCGTCGGGAAACACGTGGCCCAAATGGGCTCCGCAGTTGCCGCACACCGACTCGGTCCGAACCATTCCGAGGCTCCGGTCCTTGATCTCGGCAACGTTCGCGGCGTCAAGCGGGCGATCAAAGCTTGGCCAGCCGCAGCCTGCGTCGAACTTGGTGCTTGAGGTAAACAGCTCTTCGTCGCACACAACACAGTGGTAGGTGCCGTCGTCCCAAGTGTCCCAGTACTTGCCGCTGAATGCGCGTTCGGTTCCGCCATGCTGGGTTACCTGAAACTGGCCTGGCTCCAGCCGCTGGCGAAGCTCGGCTTCGGAGAACTTTTCACCGGAATGGATCTTCTTGGTCATTGCTCCTCCTGGGTGGTGCCTTTGTCAACCCTCAACCCGGCGCCCGTCTTCCACCAAGTTGATCTGATAGAGCACTTCGTCAAGTCGATCCGCGGCTTCGATTGCAGCGAAACGTTGAGGATTCTTGATGCTGATGCAGGAGGGGACGGCCGCCAGAATGGTCCACGGGGTTGGGTGGCAGAACTGCACAACCGAATAGCGGTCACCTGGTTGCGCGGGGTCGGCAACCACCCGGTGCCAGCCACTTGGTACCACCCCGTTCGTGATGTGCTCGAGCATGATCCCGGTGTTGATGATCATCGCGCCTGAGGGGGGAACTGCGTCTACCCAGCTGTTGTCTTCCAGCTGAACCTGGAGGCCGCGCGCCGAGGCCCGAGGAAGGGCGGTGATCAGATTGATGTCGGCGTGTTCTCCTGCCCAAACATGCGCTTCGCCGGGGGCCATTTCCATCGCAGGATAATGAATGGCACGCGTGAGGGCCGTGCCGTAGTCGGTCATCTTGTCGAAGAAGGTTTCGTGGCAGCCAATCCCGACGGCAATGATGCGAAGGAAGCGGCGCTGAATTTCGAGGACCTTGTCGTGGAATTCCTCAAGCACAGCAGTGATTCCAGGCACCTGCTGCTCGGGAAGCACTCGCTTGGGGTAGCGGTTGGCGTACTTGCGGCGTAAGGGGTGCCCCTCTGGGATCTCCCGGCCCCAGTTCAGCATCTCTTTCCAGTCTGGCAGATCGTTCACCGCCGCGGTTTCTACCAACAGGCCCGTATAGCCGGTTTGTCCCTGCGTGCCAGGAGCCGCTGACAGGTTCTTTTCATCGATGGTGAGGGCGAAGAACTCTTCAAGCATCCCGTAGGCCGAGTCGAGCAGATCCTCGCCAACGTCGTGGCTTGTGTAGACGAAGCCCGTTTTGAGGCTCTGCATTACTCCGTCAACCACCCCGGCCCGAGCCGCCTTGCCCCCATTTTCGAACGCAAGCAGATCAACGTCGAGAATGTCGCTCACAAGAGCTTCCTCAGTCGTCCTGTTCGGTGATCGTTATCGACTGGATCACAAGGTCGTCAACCGGGCGATCTGAATGACCCGTTGGGACCTTCTCAATTTCGCCGACCAGTTCGAGGCCTTTCACAACCTTGCCGAACAGCGAGTATTGAGGGGGCAGGCCAACTCCGCTTGGCCCGCTGATCACGAAGAACTGGCTGCCATTGGTGTTGGGGCCGGCGTTCGCCATTGCCAAAGACCCAAGCTCGTAGCGACCCGGTTTTGGAAGCTCGTCGTCGAACTTGTAACCGGGGCCACCTCGGCCGGAGCCCTCGGGGCAGCCCCCTTGCACCATGAAGCCCTGAATGACACGGTGAAAGACCAGGCCGTCGTAGTAGTGATATCTGGCCAAAGACACAAAGTTGTTGACCGTGTTCGGGGCCGAAACCGCGTCGAGTGAGATGGTGAGTGTGCCCATGCTGGTAACCATCTCGGCGGTGTAGCGCTTCGACGTGTCAATGCACATCTCGAATGGCCCGTTGAACTCGGTTTGACGGGGGCTGGAACCATCGGGGGCAGGACAATCTGACACGTTCGTTCTCCTCAGGGGATCGGGGAATGATCCTCCCACGTTCCTGTGTCGTGAAGGGGTATGCCTGACAATGGCGCTCGATGAGTTGGCCGAGGCTCTAGGTAGCGGCCGCGAACCCCTGCTCCAGGTCGGTCAGGATGTCGTTCAACGACTCAAGCCCAACCGACAGTCGAACAAGTCCAGGCGAAACACCAGACGCGGCTTGTTCTTCCTCGCTGAGCTGAGAATGGGTGGTTGAGGCGGGGTGAATCACCAACGAGCGAACGTCGCCGATGTTGGCAACGTGAGAGTGAAGCTCAAGAGCGTCGACAAACTTGGCTCCGGCTTCTTTGCCCCCCTTGATGTTGAACGCTGGCACCGACCCGAACCCAAGGCCGCCGCCGTACTTCTTGCCTGCCTCATGCCACGGCGAAGACTCGAGGCCGGCAAAGCTGACCGACTCAACCTCTGGTCGGTCCGCCAGCCATTCAGCAACGGCCTGAGCATTCTGGAGGTGGCGTTCCATGCGAAGCGAAAGGGTCTCGATTCCTTGCAGCACAAGGAAGGCATTGAAGGGGGAAATTGCCGGGCCCAAATCTCGAAGCATCTGCACCCGGGCCTTTGCAATGAACGCACCGGCCCCAAGCATCGGCCAGTAGGTCAAGCCGTGGTAGCTGGGGTCTGGCTCGTTGTAGTTCGGGAACCGCTCACCGTCTGAGAACTCGAACGAACCGCCGTCAACAATCACCCCGCCGATCGAGTTTCCGTGGCCGCCGAGGAACTTCGTTGCCGAGTGGACAACAATATCGGCCCCCCATTCGATGGGCCTGATCAGATAGGGCGAGGCGACGGTGTTGTCGATCACCAGCGGCACCCCGGCGGCGTGGGCAACGTCGGCCACCATCTCTATGTCGAGAATATTGTTCTTCGGGTTGCCAATTGACTCACCGTAGAACAGCTTCGTGTTGGGCTGTACCGCAGCCTGCCAGGCGTCGGGATCATCCATGTCGTCAACGAAGGTGGTTGTGATCCCCAACTTCGGAAGTGTGTAGTGGAGCAGGTTGTATGTGCCCCCATAAAGGGCCGAGCCAGCAACAACGTGGTCGCCCGCTTCGGCGAGGTTCAGGATGGTCAAAGTCTCTGCGGCCTGGCCCGAGGCCAGCGCCAGAGCGCCAGGCACGCCAGCCGCAGTTGAAGAGAGGCCCTTTTCGAGGGCCGCAACGCGAGTTTCAAGAACGCCCTGAGTGGGGTTCATGATTCGGGTGTAAATGTTGCCTGGCTCGCCTAGCGCAAACAGATTGGCGGCATGGGCGGCATCGCGGAACTGGTAGGCGGTTGTTTGGTAGATGGGAACGGCGCGGGCTCCGGTTTCAGAGTCTGGCACCTGACCGGCGTGAATCTGTGTGGTTTCGAATCCCCAGGAATCGTTCATCGACATTGTCCTCCTCGTAGGCGAGCAACTCTATTCGACCGTTCGGCTATTCCCGACAACATCAGTCAGGTTTCAGTCACATTGGGGTCTGCCGAACTTTGGAGGCTTTTACCCCTAGAAAGCCAAGTAGCGGCCTCCAGAATCTCCCCAAACAGGAACTGGCATGGATTAGGTGCGTTTTCGCCACTAATCCATGCCAGTTCGGCTGTGGCGGACCCCAATCAGACCTCCCGCTAACAAACGAGCTGGACCGGCCGATGAGGACTGGATGGAGACGTGCGAGTCGTGTGGCGCATACTGCCTCCCTTCGTGGGCCGCGTGCGCATTCTGTCAGGTCACCCTCAGTTCTCAGACGGCTGAGGCTGCCCAAGACCATGATCTGGAGTCGCCGCCCGCTGTCCTGGCGGCAACAGATCAACTAGTGCGCCCTGAGGCACGGAGGCTCAAGCCAAAGTCGGTCGAACCGGCGGACTCCAGGATCCTGACTGCTGGATCTGACCGCTTCTCCGAGGTGGATCAGGTTGATCTTCGGGGTGGCAGCGAGCGCCTCAGCAGGAGGGACCAGAAACGGGCTCGCAGAGCGCCGCGGCGACGGCGCTGGCTGTCTCGGCTATTGCTGCTGCTGGGAGCAGCAGCAATTCTGCTGGCGGTTCTGTTCTTCCTGTCCCGTCCTGCTGGCGAACGACTGGACCTGGGCGGCCCGCTGTTTGGCGGGAGCGAGTCTGCCAGCGGCGCACTGACGAGCCTGCCGGTCGTTTCCCAGATTGGGGCCGACCCTGTCGGTTCGGAGCTAGTTGAACTGGGTCGCCAATTGTGTGCCGGCGAACTGGATTCTCTTCCAGACGCTGGCGTGTTGGGGAACGGCAGGTTCACCCAGACCCTCTATGTGCCTTTGAGTCAAGGGGCCGAGGCCGCCTCAGGCGAGCTTCAGGCAGCCCAAACGGCGGCCCCAATTGGCCTGGTTGCCTGTGTGGAAGTTGAGAACCGCGATGAGGTGGTTGCCGAGTGCAAGTTCCGCGACGGATTCTCCCAAACGTGGCTTGGCACGGATTACAGAGCGAGGCTCCTCCGCGCCGAGAACGGCGATTTGCTGCGTGACGAAACGATCCAGTTCGACAACTACGTTTGCCCCGGCTGGATCGTTACATACGACGACACGCCAAAGGCCGCAATTGCGAACCTGCCTGCAACCGATCGGCTGCGAGATCTGGTTGAACCGTTCGCTCCTGGCATCAACCCCGCACAAGCCTGTGCCGCGGCTTCATCGCTCACGGCGGCGGAAGATCCTTTCTCGATTGTTTCGGTCGAAGCATTCTCGCTGGTCGACGCAAGCCAACCAATGGCCTTGCCTGCTGCCTGGCTTCCCAGCGCGGGCAGGCCCGCCAACGCGGCTCTTTGCATTGCCCACTCAGCCCAACGCCAGGGCAATGACGGCTGCGAAACCCTGGTTTCGGTGGTGGCAGCAACCGATACGAGCGTGCTTGGAAGCTGGACCGAAACAATAGACGGCTGCGACTGGGGCGAGGCACTGCCGACGCCCTCGCAGTCGTGGCTGGAAGCGGTGGTTGGCCCCGCCCTCGGCCTATCCATTTAGCGCTTCGTCGGCCTACTGGCCGGTGTAGATGGCAATGAACGGAAGGTTGCGGTACTGCTGCCCGGCGTCGAGGCCATAGCCAACAACGAACGCCGGAGGGAGTTCAAACCCGACGTAGTCGATTTGCACATCTGGATCTTGTCTTCCTCGGCGAGTCAGCAACGAGCATGTGCGCAGCGAGGCAGGTTCTTGATTTGCCATGTGCTCCACCAGATACTTCATTGTCAGCCCGGAATCGATGATGTCCTCAACCAGGATCACGTGGCGCCCCGCGATGGGGCTATCCAGATCCTTGACTATTTTCACCACCCCGCTCGATGCCGTGGCATCGCCATAAGAAGAGACCGCGATGAAGTCGATGTCGACGGGGCCCGCAATGGCCCGCATCAGATCGGCTACAAAGATCACGCTGCCCTTCAGAACACCAACCAGCAGCGGCGTGCAGCCAGACAGGTCCCTGGCTATTTCGGCTCCTAGTTCACCAACCCGCCGCTGAATCTCATCAGCCGTCACTAGAACCTTGCCAACATCTTCTGGCGGTGGATACACACTCATAAGATCCAGCAACCTTTAGTTTCAGCCGCTACTTGCCGCTGAATTCGGCCTTGCCAGGGCCGTGTTCGAGGAAACTGTTGATGCCGACCACGGCGTCTTCGGTGTTGAACGCAGCAAGGAACTCGCGCTTTTCGATCGCAATGGCCTCTTCCAGAGAAACGTGCAGGCCGTCCATGATCGCTCGCTTGGCATTGGCGATGGCTACCGGACCGTCTGCGTATTTGGCAACCATCTCAACTGCTTTGGCCAGAACATCTTCGTCGGGGCAAACGGCCGACACCAGACCGATATCCAAGGCCTCCTGAGCCTTCACCTGGCGGCCCGAGTAGCAGATTTCCTTTGCCTTTGTTACCCCAACAAGGCGGGGCAGCCTTTGGGTGCCCCCGGCTCCCGGGATGATCCCAAGCAGGATTTCGGGCTGGCCGAAGCGGGCGCCTTCGCCGCAAACCCTGAAGTCGGTGGCCATTGAAAGCTCGCAGCCGCCGCCTAGGGCAAAGCCGTTCACCGCAGCAACAGTGATCTGCGGCAGGTTCTCTAGTGCAAAGTTCGCCTCGTTCAATATGTCAACCATTGGGGAAGGGTCTGCCTGCTGATCGTCGGGGCCGCTGTGATCAGCTCCAATTCCGAAGGCCCCTATGTCGGCTCCAGCGGCGAAAATTCGTTCGCCACCCCATAGAACCACGCCCCGAATGTCGGCTCGTTGGGCCAGCGCGTCGGCAGCCTCCTTCAGCTCGGCCCCAACCTGAGCATTAAGGGCATTGACCTTTGGTCGGTTGAGGCGGATGACGGCAACCTTGTCGGTCCCGGAATCTTCGATACTGACGAACTCTCCCACAGAGGCGCTCCTTGAAAGTGGCCCGGTGGGGCCAGGGCAATGTGAACTAGCCCGAACCGTACCGGGCCCGGGCGTTGCCAGAGCCTAAGCGAAGAACTCCTTTGTTTCATCAACCCGGAATCGGATGGCGGCCAGAAGACCGAAGCCGGCAGCGGCGGCTGCCAACACCGCAACTTCGGGCAGCACATCAGCAAGTGTGCCCTGTTCAAGAAATATGTTTCGGTGGGCCTGCATTGCCCAATAGGGCGGGGTAGCCGGAGCCACGGCTTGGGCCCAGCCCGGCAGTTGCTCCAACGGCACCAAAGCCCCTCCGATGCCGCCCATCACCATCGCCCCAACATTTGAAAGCGCGTTGACCTGCTGAACGGTTCGAAACGTGGCAGTGACCAACAACATGAGGGCAATAAGGCAGGCCGCGTATGCCACAACAACCAGAAAGAGCCCAACCAACGAACCGCCGTTTAACGACAGCCCTAGGAACCCAAACCCAGCGGCGAACAAGGCGGCCTGATAGCCAGCGTGAATTGCGATCCA
>QIKW01000044.1 GCA_003231975.1 Acidimicrobiia bacterium | reverse complement strand
CACCACCACCTGCTGCACCAACAGCACTGGGAAACCAGTCAACGAAACAACACCTGGACCTTCACCACCCCGAACGGCCAAGCAATCACCACCAAACGAAGAACCAAACCGCACCACCAAACCAAGCACCGAAAGCCCGACCAGCAGAAACCCGCCCGGCCAGCCGCGGCCCGAAAAGATCAACCCCCGCAAGCAACCGCCGCCTAACCAACCACGCCGCTACCAGCACGCAACAACACCAGCACGCGAATACCGCACCCCCGAAAGCCACACCACCCGGGGCAATACGGCAGCCACTTGACAACAAAATATGCCGGGCGGCCCAGGCGCAGCAATAGACCGGCCAACGGGGTTGCTGCTAGGCGTCAACCAGAATTCGATCGGCAACAAAGGAGCCCAAACCAACAACCGATCCGCCGATCTCGACGGTGGTGGTTCCATGGGGCGAGACCGCAACGATGGAACCGATGCAGCCGGGGCGAAGGTCAGAAGATTCGAGGAAGTCAAGCATTCCGTCCTCGAACTCGAGCTCTTCGGTAATTCTGGCCACGCGGAACTCTTCGCCAACCTCAACCGCGCCAAGGGCCCGCATCTCACTTGCCTGGTAACTGCTGCCAGGAATGGGATTGCCGTGGGGGCAGGTGGTTGGGTTTTTCAGCAGGGTGGTAAGAGCAGCCTCAACCTCGGGGCTTATCACGTGCTCCCATTTACCCGCCTCGTGATGGGCCTGAGCCCACGACAGGTGAAGAACGTCGGTTAAAAAGCGTTCGGCGATTCGGTGGCGGCGCACAATGGTTGTGGCCAAGCGGCGTCCGTTGCTGGTGAGACTGATGGTGTCGCCAACTGCAACGAGTCCTTCAGCTTCCATTCGCTTCACCATCTCCGAAACGGCGGGCCTGGACACCCCAAGCCGCTCGACAATCCGGGCCTGGATCACCCTCACGCCGTCTTCTTCTAGTTCGAAGATTGTTTCGCAGTACTCCTCGAATGCCGGGTGATGCTCAGCAGATGTGTATGACGACATGCAGCAATGGTAGATCATTCCAGCCTCTCGGATGCCCTGAGATCTTCGCCCACCCGAAGATTCGGTGTTCAGGTACCCTTACAAGCCATGAATCATGCCGTTTTGGTCGCCGGGGTTTCACTGCGGTACACCGCCGACCCCGTGCTTGAGGGCATCGATCTCACCGTGAACACCGGCGAGTTCATGTCTCTTCTTGGCCCCAGCGGAAGCGGCAAAACAACGCTGCTGCGGGTGATAGCCGGGCTGGAACGGCCAGATCGAGGCAGCGTGTCGATTGGTGATGCGGTCGTTGCTGGCTCCAGTTGGGTGCCGCCCGAGCGCCGCAGCGTTGGCATGGTCTTTCAAGACGGCGCTCTGTTTCCACATCTCACCGTTGGCGAAAATGTCGGCTTCGGGCTCAGCAAGGCTCAGCGTTCAACGGCCCGAATCGCTGAGCTTCTTGACATGGTGGATCTCGGCGGGCTTCAAGACCGAAGGCCCGGCACTCTTTCCGGCGGCCAACAACAGCGGGTGGCGCTCGCCCGGGCATTGGCCCCCTCGCCTTCCGTCCTACTGCTTGACGAGCCTTTCTCGGCGCTCGATACCTCACTGCGGGTTCAGCTAAGGGGCGAGATACGTCGGATCCTCACCGAGGTTGGGATCAGCGTGGTGTTTGTCACCCACGACCAGGATGAAGCATTTGTAATGGGAGACCGGGTTGCGGTGCTGCGAGGCGGGCGCATCGAGCAGGTTGGCACCCCAAGCCAGCTCTATCGCAAGCCTGCCACTCCCTGGGTTGCCAGCTTTGTAGGCGAGGCAAACCTGCTTGCTGGTCACGCTTCCGGTCACATCGCAACAACCGACATTGGTCAGATCCCAATTAGCTCGGCCGGAGACGGTCCGGTCGATGTGATGGTTAGGCCCGAGCACTTGAAGCTAGGCCCGGGGGATGACGCCGAGGTCACAGCGGTTGAGTACTACGGACACGACGCCAGGTATGAGCTAACGCTGCCCAGCGGTAGTCGGATAGCGGCCAGAGACACCGATGTTGTTGTGCGGGCCAGAGGCCAGCAGGTAGCCATTTCCTACATTGGCGACGATGCCCCCGCATGGCCCGCCGCCCCATCTACACGCTGATCTGGCGAGGTCGGTGGGAAGATCGCGTTTGGGCCGGCTGTCAACTACCTTCAAAGGATGGCCCCAAATCGAGCTGGCGAGGTAACAACTGAGCTGGGAGGCATGGTTCACCGTCACCGCGACGTTTCCGGCGGGGCAGCCAGAGCCGCGATCTTTGGCGTTAGCGACGGGCTTGTTTCCAACGTTGCCCTCATTCTTGGTGTGGCCGCGGCGGTTTCGGGTGGGCGCGAGGTGCTGATTGCGGGGGTGGCCGGGCTGTTGGCAGGAGCATTCTCGATGGCTGCGGGCGAGTACGTCTCGATGCGGGCCCAAGCCGAATTGGTAGAGCGAGAGCTTGAAATCGAGAGGCGGTCGATCGCCGAGCAACCCGCGGCCGAAACCGACGAGCTGGCCGCCATCTACCGGCAGCGGGGAATTGAGTCAGGCGACGCCCACAAGATGGCAAAGGCCGTCATGGCAGACCCCGAAGTGGCGCTTGAAGTTCACGCCAGAGAAGAGCTTGGTATCAACCCGGCCGAGATCGGCAACCCGGTTGCGGCAGCCGCCTCGTCGTTTCTGGCCTTCGCTGTTGGTGCCGTGATTCCTCTGATGCCATGGTTCTTTGCCGACGGCAACCGCGCCATCATCGCTTCATCGGTGTTGGGGCTCGCAGCCGCTGCAGCAGTTGGTGGCACGCTGGCCTACTTCACCGAGCGGTCACCGGTTCGCACAATCGGCAGGCAGGTCTCGTGGGGGGTTGGTGCCTGCGCCGTCACCTGGCTAATCGGAACCTGGCTAGGAACCGTCGTTTGATTCCCAAACGGCTACTTGTCGCCTTTCTGGCCGCGGCTCTCTTGATAGCGCTGGCGGGGCCCGTTGGAACGCCGCTCACTTCTGCCCCGGCAGAGGCCGGAATCATCGCAAGCAGAACCGACAAAGCGGCCGCAGTTGAGCGCCTCTATCGGGCGTATTTCGGACGTGTGCCCGAAAGGGCCGGGATAGTTTTCTGGACAGGGCGGGCCGACGACGGCATGTCGCTTGATCAGATCTCGCAGGTGTTTGCCGAAGGCCCAGAGTTCATTGCCACGTACGGCGTCCTGAACGATGCCCAATTCGTGCGCCTGGTTTATCGCAACGTGCTTGGCCGCGCGCCAGACGCCGCGGGGCTCGCCCATTGGACCAACCAACTTCAAACGGGGCAGCAGAACCGGGGCCGAGCGATGCTGGGCTTCAGCGATTCGCCCGAATTTCGGATTGCAGTTGGCCACCTTGACCCTGGCGAGGTTGAACGCCTTTACAGAGCTTTCTTCCTGCGACCGCCAGACGCATCCGGCCGGGCCTACTGGCTCCAGCAGCGGGCCTCTGGCACTCCTTTGGCTTCCATCGCGGCCAACTTTGCCGCTTCCCAAGAGTTCACGGATCGATACGGATCTCTGGACAACCCGGGCTTCGTTTCGCTGGTCTATCAAAACGTGCTTGGCCGCCAACCAGATGCGGCTGGGCTTGACTTCTGGGTTGGTCAGCTGCGGACTGGCCGGGCGAACCGGGGTGAGGTCATGATCGGATTCAGCGAGTCCCCCGAGTTCGGAGCACCCGTAGTGCACCCAGATCGTGATCTTGGCCGGTGCCGATTGTTCCCCGCCGACAGCTTCTGGCAGCAGCGGGTAGACAACCTTGCGGTTCACCCGGCAAGCGACCAGTACGTTTCAGTGGCAGGTGCCAACAAGACGGCCCTTCCGAACTTCGGCGCTGGTCTGTGGCGGGGCCAGATCATTGGCATCCCCTGGATCGCCGTTGATGCCTCGGAGATCCCGGATGTCCGGGTGAACTTTCAGTACGACTCTGAGAGCGATCCTGGCCCGTACCCGGTTCGCTGGGACTCCCCGATCGAAGGCAACAGCGACCGTCATGTCCTGGTGGTAGACCGCGAAACCTGTACTTTGACAGAGCTGTTCCGGGTGGTTTGGCAGCCCGACGGCTCTATTGAGGCCGGGTCTGGAGCTCGGTACAACCTGAACTCGAACGATCTCCGGCCCGAAACGTGGACCTCGGCCGATGCTGCAGGTTTGGCCATTCTGCCAGGCTTGGTTCGCTATGAAGAGGTGGCCACCGGGTCGATCAAACACGCAATCCGTTTCACAATTGACGGGGTTGGACCAGGCTATGTTTGGCCTGCTAGGCACGAAGTTGGACCCGCCTTCACAAACCAGTTGGGCCCCCCTTTTGGCACCCGGTTCCGGTTGAAGGCATCGGTTGACCTCAATCAGTTCACCGGCCAGGCCCGGGTGATAGTGCAGGCCATGCGAGACTACGGGCTGATTCTGGCCGACAGGGGAGCTTCTTGGTCTTTCTCTGGGGCACCAGATGACCGCTGGGACAACCAGAACCTCCGTCAGCTCCGCACCCTGACAGGTAGCGACTTCGAGGCGGTTGACACTTCCGGGCTGATCGTCAGCTCCGATAGTGGTGCCTCTTCTGGCACACTCTCCTAGTGCGAGAGCTGCCCTAGTGCGAGAAGTCCCCTGATGCGAGAGCTCCCAAATGCGGTCCGTCGACTGTGGCGTTTTTCTGCCGTGACAGTTGCGGCCGTCCTCGCTGTCGGCGGCTATGTATTTCTGGTTGTTGGTACCTTCGCCGTTGGCCCGGTTCCCGGTTGGGCCTGGGCAGTTCCCGCCGCTATTGGTGGCGCGGCCCTTGCCGTCGGGTTGCTTCTTGCCGACGCTCTCTATAAGTCGTGGCGGTTCGGGTTGAGTGAGGATGCAGTTGAAGCGCGCTGGGGTGTTGTCAGCAAGAGCAGGGCGGTGGTGCCCCGAAATCGGGTGCAGACGGTTACGACCGAGGATGGCCCGATCGACAGGTGGCTTGGCCTGAGCACCATTACCGTTCACACCGCCGGGGCTCGAACCCCGAACCTCAGAATCCCGCACCTTGAAACCGAAACTGTCGCCTGGATCCGTAGGGAGCTGGCCGGTGGATTCCCCTGATTGGCAGCGGGTTCATCGCGCAACCCTGATCTTTGAGTTCCTACAGGCAATTCAGCAGATATTTGTTGGTTTGTTGCTGTTGAGGCTTGGCGTGCCGGGAGCCAACATGTTTGACGGCGCGGGCCTTGGCCAGGTCATGGAATACGTGGTGGTGATCGGCGCCCTGGCGGCGGCTGTTGTGCGGTGGTACAGCACGCGTTACTGGGTTGGTGCCGAGGCGGTGCGGTACGAATACGGCCTCATCAGGAGGCGCAAGCAAGTCATGCCGCGACACCGGATCCAGAACGTCAGCACCTCAACCTCGCTTCTGGGCCGCGTGTTCGGCTTGGCCAAACTTCAGATCAGCGACGCATCGGGTGGCGACATCACAATGAAGTACATCGCCAGCGCCGAGGCGGAACGGCTGGCTGCAACTCTTCGGTCCACCTCAACCGCCTCTGGACCCCCCGCCCCGCTCCCTGCTGACCAGGCCGGGCCCGTGCTCGATGGGGCAGAGCCAGCCGCCACCGGTGGTGCTGATCCCCTTGTCTCGCCCCCCTTTGGCGAGGTGGTGATTGCCAGGGGCCTTGTGGCTCTGACCGAGTTCACCGTCTTGATGCCGTACCTGGCCTTGGCCGGCCTGGTGGCTTGGCGTCGCGGCCTGCTTGGAAACCTGGGGGCTGGGCTTGGTGGAGCGATCGACCGAAGATTTGGCCTTGTCCTGTTGTTCTTTGTTGGACCGATTGCAGTGAAAATGGTTACCGACCTTTTGGCCCTTGGAAACTTTCGCCTATGGGCAGACGGCGACCGGTTCAGAATCAGATCTGGCCTGCTGAGCGAACAGCAGATCGCCACTCGCCGGGCCCGGATCCAGGCGGTTGAGGTTGGTCGCGGTTACTGGCTTAGAAGATCAGGCCGAGAGCGAGTGCGTTTCGCAACCGCCGACCAGGATCTGCTTGGCGGGGAAGTAACCAGGTTCCTTAGCCCGTCGCAGACGCTTGGCTCGTGGGCTCTGCTGGCCGAGGCCGCCTTCGGGGCTGTGTCTCTTGGTGAGGCCGATCTCAAGCAGGTGAGCCCCCTCACTTTGCGACGGGCTCTAATCCGAGGGCTGGTAATAACAGCCGTTGTCTCAGGCGCAATCGCTCTGTTCGATCCGATCCTGGCAGTAGCTGTTCTGGTTGCAGGCGCAACCATTGCTGTTTGGCTCTCAGTGAGGCGATACGAGTCGATCGGGTACGCCTTGGATGATCAACATCTTCTGGTCCGAGTTAACGTTGTCGGCCAGAGGCTCACGCTTGTCAACCTCGACAAGGTTCAAAAGATTGAGAGTCACCAGTCTTGGTTTCAACGCAGGTTGGAATTGGTTTCGGTTTCAGTGATCGTTGCCGGCCAAGGCACAGCTGCGGTGGCAACGATTCCTGACTTGGAGCGGAATGAAGCAGCCGACCTGATTGGTTTACTTACCAAACGCTCAGCGCGAACCCCTTTTGACCTGACCCTTTGAGCCTGATCCTTTGACCATGCGTCTCAACCAGGCCGAGGCGGCACGGAGGAACAACATGACCGAATCCAACAAGCAATTCGTTCTGTCGGCAGCGCACAGGCTGGGGCGCCGCCGTTTCCTGGCCAACCTGGGCAAAGGCACAGTGGCCTTCGCCGTTGTTGGCCTCAGCGCTTGCACCTCTAGCCCGGACGAGAGTTCTGGCACTACCAGCGGTGCCCCCGAAAGTACGGGGGGTGCAGACACAACGGCTGAGCAGGCCAGCACCACCACGTCTGTCGCCGAGGGCACCCAAGCCACAGACAGCCAGGCCGCGCCTGCCAATGAAGCCTTGGCCTGGCAGCAGGTGAGCTTTGGGTTCGTCTCTGCCTACCTGTTGGTTCGCGATCGCGAAGTTGCTGTTGTTGACACCGGCACTAGCGGCGGCGAAGAGCAGATCCTGGCCGGGTTGGAGGCTCTGGGCGCTTCTTGGGGCGATGTGCGCCACGTTGTGCTCACCCATTCCCATGGAGATCATGTGGGTGGCCTCACCACCGTGCTTCAGAACGCCCCCCAGGCCACTGGCTACGCCGGGACGGCCGACCTTCCCGGGATTGCCGACCTCGTTCCGAATCCGGACGCACTGGTTGGAGTAGATGACGGCGACGAGGTCTTTGGTCTCCAGGTGATCGGCACGCCAGGCCACACCGCGGGCCACATTGCCGTTTTCGACAGTCAAAGCGGCCTACTGGTTGCTGGCGACGCCCTTAATGGAAACAATGGCCTGACCGGCGCCAATCCGGACTTTTCGATAGACATGGGCCAGGCCAACGCATCGGTAAAGCGCCTGGCTGAGCGGTCGGTTGACACCGTGCTTATGGGTCACGGAGACCCCGTCGTTGGCGGAGCAGGAGTTCTTCTGACCGATCTGGCCAACTCGCTCTAGGAGGAGCGCTGAAAGGCGAGCACGCGGCTAGCCGCGTGCTCGGGTGCGGCGCAGCAGCGGATCGGCAAGCCCAAGCGCCTTGTCGGCAACCGCCAGTACTCGCCCGGCGCGGCCCGGGGAATCAGAGTCAACCAGGTTGCCCATCACCTGAAGAGTGATCTTGGCGATGGCATCGGTGCCAACAGCAAGCCGTAGCCCCGAACGCAGGATCAGCGGGTGACCGACGAGGAAGGAGAAACGCCTTCCCGTACGGAGGAAGCTGTCGAACCGTTCGCCAATGATTTGATCGTAACGAGGGGGTGCCGTGGCGGCGTTCTCAACGAACAGATCGGCGGCCAGGATTCCAGATTCAAGCCCGTAGTCGATCCCCTCGCCGTTCATCGGGTTGATCAGGCCAGCTGCGTCTCCAACAGCTAGCCAGCCGACACCGTGGCGACGTTTGGCGCTCATTGGCAATCGCCACGCCCGGGGTCGCTCGAGATTTGGGCCCAAATCCCACGGCTCGTCAACGACGGTTCGGTAGGCGGCCAGCAGCTTGTTGAGGTTCAGCTTCTTGAACCCCTTCATCGTTGAAAGGGCGCCGACGCCAATGTTCACTGTGCCGTCGCCCGCTGGAAACATCCAGCCATAGCCGGGCACTGGCACACCGTGTTCGTCTCGGAGCGTGAGGCAGGCCTCGAGGTGGCGGTCGGCGTGGCGGGGCGACTGAGCATAGGTGCGGATGGCCAAACCGAACGGCTCATCAACCACCCGTTCGGCTCCCACAATTCTGGCTGCCTGGCCCTGGGCGCCAGTGGCCAACACGGTCAGCTCGGCCGCGGTTTTGATGCCGCCAGCGGCAACTCCAGTGACCCTGCCGTTTTCCATCACTGGAAGGCCCTCGGTCTCCCACCTGATGGTTGCCCCGGCAGCGGCGGCGGCTTCAATGAGCGCTGCGTCCATCAGCTTGCGGCGCCACACCGCTCCGTTGGCCGGAAACTGGCCGGTACTCGGCCACAAGAGCTCACGCTCGGTCCGGTTGGCGATCATTCGCAGCCCATCGATACGATGGGCATCGGACATTTTGATCTCGAGGTCGTTCAGGGCACCGATAGCGCGAGGGGTGAGGCCGTCGCCGCAGACCTTGTCTCGCCCTGCCGCCGCCTTTTCGAACACCACAACCTTGGCTCCCTGCCGGGCGGCCCGAATGGCAACGGCGGCACCGGCGGGCCCTGCTCCGAGAACAGCGATATCAAAGTGTTCGGTGGCGGCCAACGGCGGTCAGCCGATCGAACGCAAGTCGACCACGAATACCAAGGTTTCGTTCGGGCCGATGGCGCCGCCTGCGCCCTGGGCGCCATACCCAAGGTGAGGTGGGATGGTCAGGCGTCGCCTGCCCCCAACCTTCATGCCAAGAACGCCTTCGTCCCAGCCCGA
This sequence comes from Acidimicrobiia bacterium, assembly GCA_003231975.1. Classification (GTDB taxonomy): domain Bacteria; phylum Actinomycetota; class Acidimicrobiia; order Acidimicrobiales; family SZUA-35; genus SZUA-35. The sequence goes on along the minus strand of QIKW01000044.1, from coordinate 5,515 downwards.
GATCACCTGCTGGGCGCCAAGGCCGAAGGTGAAAGGTTGGCCTCGGTTCCAGGATGCATCGAACTCGGCGCCGTTCGACCAGGCGACCCCCACGTAGTCGACACTTACCTGCACGCCGTTGGTTGCTTCCTGGCCGTCGCCAACCAGCAGGTCATCCGTCAGCAACTGTGGTGGCGGATCCCCATCGGGGACTTCAATTTCGGGGCGAACGTGAGGGTCCATAGGCCGCAGGGTAGGGGTCGCATATGTCGATCAGCCCAATCCGCTCAATCTGCGATCAATTGCTGTCGAGTACCACCCAATCAAGCCGAGATCACCTTGCCCCTGGGGGGGACAAAATGAGCAACGACACAACCGAAAGTGAACCAAGAACAGCAACCGATGAGTTCGCCGATCCGGAACGCCCGGCCAGAGCGTCGGCAAGCCGTGGGGCCACACTTGTTGAGCATGCCCTTCTGCTGGCGTTCATTGTGTTGGTCTGCGTTGCCGCCGTTGGCTTGGTCGGTCAGAGCGCCCAACAGCCCTTCAGCGAAATTGGTTCCGGCATCGCCAACTGATAGTTGAGCGGGTACGGGGAATCGAACCCCGATCATCAGGATGGAAGCCTGGTGCTCTACCATTGAGCTACACCCGCTGGCACCAACTGCGTTGGCCGCAGAGGATCATACCGGTGGCTGTGAAGTTGCGAGATTCTTAAGGCCGAGGCTGTCGGCTACGCCTTGGGATGTTGAGGCCGAACCTCTCGGGGAGGAGAAACCCGAAGCCACACCTTCTGTGAACCGGCCGTCGTGACGACGACTTGGCCATTTGACTTGCTTCAACAGTGTGTTGAAGCAACAGTGTGGGACCAGCGAACAAGAAGGGCAGCCGTAGGCTCGCGAATGGGGAATAAAATCGCAATGGGCAGGGAGCGAACTCTTTGAGAAAACTGCTCGGCGCATCCATCCCGATTCTGGCTGCACTGGTGGCCTTCCTCTTTGGAGCGATCATGCTGGTTGCCCTGGGGGAGAGCCCATGGGAGGGCCTGACCTCCTTGGCCAGCGGGGCCTTCGGCAGCGGCGATCGAATCGCGGCAACCATGGTGAAAGCCACCCCACTTATCCTGGTTGGGGCTGGCATCTCGATTGCTTTTCGAACCAGTGTGGTCAACATTGGGGGAGAGGGTCAGATCGTTGCGGGTGCTCTTCTTTCGACTTTTGTGGCCTTGGCGATCCCCGATGTGCCCCGAGTCTTACTGGTTCCCATCGTGATGCTTGCGGGGCTCGTTGGAGGCGGCATTGCCGGCGCCATTCCCGGAGCGCTGAAGGCTTACACATCGGTGAACGAAATCCTGAGCACGATCATGCTCAACATCATCATGTTGCAGTTCATGAACTTCCTGCTGCGAGGGCCATTGATCGATCCTTTGGAGGTCGAGGCAGGCACCAGGATTCCTCAGACCGAACGACTCTCCGACAACGCCGCCTTGCCAACTCTGATTCCGGGGTCTCGGCTCCATCTGGGTGTAGTAATTGCTCTGTTTGCGGCAGCGGCGGCCTGGCTGTTGTTGTGGCGGACGCCACTGGGCTTCCGTCTCCGAGCGGTTGGTCACAGTCCCGCCGCGGCCAGGGCTGCTGGGATCAAGGTCAAACGCCACGTCACCTATGCGTTGTCCATCTCTGGCTCGCTCGGGGGTCTGGCCGGAGCGATCCTGGTCTTTGGCAGTGAAAGCCAGCGAATGGTTACCGATGGCTCGACTGCGGGGTTCACCGGCTCGGCTGGGTTCAACGGCATCGTCACGGCCCTGTTTGGAGGCCTGCACCCCTTGTGGACAATCCCCTCCGCAGTTCTGTTCGGTGGGCTGCTGACCGGAGCCACCAATTTGCAGCGAGTCCTCCAGGTTCCGGCCGCTTTAGCGGTGGCCTTGAACGGTATTGTCGTGATTTTCGTTGTGTCCAGCAATCGTGTCCGGTCAGCGCTGGAGGCAATGATTCAATCGAGGAGCGAGTTTAATTCGACGAGCCCAACCGACGAACCCGAACCCGAGACGTTTATCGAGGAGGTGAAGCAAGCGTGAGCCAGTTCTTCACCCTCGGAGTCATGGTCACGGTAGTTGCCTCGGGCATCCGTTTGGCAACCCCCTATCTGTTGGCCTCACTTGGCGAAACCATCGGTCAGCGAAGCGGTGTTCTGAACCTTGGAGTTGATGGCATCATGCTGCTGGCGGCGTTTGGGGCTTACTACGCGGCCCTCAAAACCGGCAACCTCTGGTTGGCGGTCTTGGTTGCCCTTGGTACTGGATTATTCGTCGGAATCATCTATGCCCTCATTACCGTGTCGCTGCACGCGGCCCAAGGGATTAGCGGTATTGGAATCTTCCTGTTCGGGCTTGGCTTCAGCGATCTTCTTTTCCAGGTATGGGTGGGAACACCGCTACCGATTCCCCGCAAGCTCCCGGCTTTGGCGATACCCGGGCTGAGCGACATCCCGTACGTTGGAGATGCGTTGTTTCGTCACAACCTCATGACCTATGGAGCGTTTCTGCTGGTTCCGGCCGTCATGTTCCTGCTTCAGAGAACAACCTTTGGCATGAACGTTCGAGCCGTAGGCGAGAACCCACAAGCAGCAGACAGCCTGGGTGTCTCAGTTGAACGGACCCGCTTTGTAGCCATCCTGCTTGGAAGCTCGGCCGCCGGATTGGCGGGAGCCTCCTTGGTGTTGCAGGGAGGAATCTTTCAGGCCAACCTCACCAACGGGCTGGGGTTCATTGCCATTGCCATAGTCTATTTCGGGGCTTGGAGGCCGCTGGGCGCCATGGTTGGTTCCTTGCTCTATGGGCTGGTTCAGGCAAGCGTTGTGCAGCTCAAGGTTCAGGGAACCATTCCCCGCGGTGCGTCTGATCTGGCGGCTATGGCTCCGGCTATCATCACCATTCTTGCTCTGGTCTTCTTGGCTGGCCGAGTGAAGGCACCTGCCGCCCTCACCAGGCCTTTCGCTCGTCACTGAGCAGGGCCAAGTGGACACAATCCGAAAATACACAATTGGGGAGAAGACAAAATGATCACACAAAACCGAACGTGGTATCGCCTTCTGGCGCTGCTCTTTGGCTTCGCGCTGCTGGCTGCGGCATGTGGCGGATCCGACGAAACCGAGGCGGGAGATGACACCACCGCCTCCACGGCTGATGGCGAGGCGATGAGCGAAGAAGAAATGGCTGCCATGGACGATGGTCCGCTCACTGTGGCTGTCGTTGCGCCCAGTTCGAAAGAAGACCTGGCCTTCACCCAAAGCATGGTCGATGCCCTAAACGCACTCGACCGTGACATCGATCTCCAGATCACCGACGGCACGTTCGTGGTCGAGGATGCGGCCGCAGCCATTCGTGGTTATGCCGAAGACGGCGTTGAGGTGATCGTCGCTCACGGAACCCAGTACGGCGGTTCCCTGGCCGAGATCGCACCAGACTTCCCAGACACCACCTTCATTTGGGGTACGGCCACCGATACTCAGGGTCTGGACAACGTCTTTGCGTACTATCCGGCTGCCGACGAAGGAGGCTACGTAAATGGCATCCTCGCCGCTGGCCTGTCCACCTCGGGCCAACTCGGTGTTATCGGCCCGATTGAGGCTGGCGATGCGGTGGCCTACATCGTTGGGTTCCAGAACGGCGCTGAATCCAAGGGGGCCGAGGTAAGTGTGGTCTACACCGGCTCATTTGGTGACGTGGCCCTGGCCGCCGAAACCGCAACCGCTCATTTGGCCAACGGTGCTGATGTTCTGACCGGTACCGCCCAGATGGTGGTTGGCGCTGTTGGCGTTGCCAACGATGCTGGCGTGCCGTGGTTTGGCACCCAGGCGAACCAGACCGCGCTAGCTCCCGACATTGTTGTTGCCTCCCAGGTTTACCACTGGGAAGTTGTGCTGGAGGAGATGCTTGCCTTGCGAGACAGCGGCACCATCGGCGGCCAAGCCTTTGAGGTCAACTTGACCAATGGTGGTCTCGTTATCGAGTTTAACGACGGCTTTGACCTCCCGGCTGAGCTCAAGGCTGAGGCCGAGGCGACCATCGCTGGAATCATTGATGGCTCCATCAGCACCGGCGCCTAACCATCAACGCGGCTCGGTTGGCTCAGGTGAGCCGGTCATGTTGGAGATGAACGGGATCACAAAACGGTTCCCCGGAGTGGTTGCCAACGCAGCTGTCGATTTTGATGTTCGGGAAGGTGAGGTACACACCCTTCTTGGTGAGAATGGAGCGGGCAAGAGCACCCTGATGAAAATCCTGTTCGGTCTGTACCGACCGGACGAAGGAGAAGTACTGCTTCGGGGCAAGAAGCTGTCTATCTCCTCACCGTCGGAGGCCATCGACGTTGGAATCGGCATGGTTCATCAGCACTTCATGTTGGTACCCACGCTCACCGTGGCAGAGAACGTCGCCCTCGGATTGAAGTCTGGTCGAGGCCCTCTAACCGATTTGGTCGCGGTATCGAAGCGGATTGTTGAGATCTCCGAAGCGCACGGCCTGCATGTCGACCCCTCCGTCGAGGTGTGGCGGCTTTCGGTTGGTGAGCGCCAACGAGTCGAGATTATCAAAGCCCTCTATCGGGATGCGACGTTGTTGGTGTTGGATGAACCGACGGCCGTTCTAACTCCTCAGGAGGTCGATGATCTGTTTGTGATCCTTCGCAGGATGACGGCTGAGGGGCGCGGTCTTGTCTTCATCTCGCACAAGCTGCACGAGGTCATGTCACTAAGCGACCGGATCACGGTTTTGCGCAACGGCCGAGTAACCGGACAGACCATCCCAAGCGAAACGTCGCGAGAGCAGTTGGCCGAGATGATGGTTGGGCGAGCGGTCAAGCTAACCCCTGACCGGCCGCCCACCGAAGTCGGCGCGCCACGGTTGGTAATTCGCGGGCTCGGAGTTGGCGGTGACCGAGGAACACCAGCAGTTGAGGATCTGGACCTTGAGGTGTGCGGCGGCGAAATTGTTGGTGTGGCCGGCGTCTCGGGCAACGGGCAGCGAGAACTGGCCGAGGCTGTCGCTGGTCTTCGCCCCGCAAAGGCTGGCAGCCGTATTCTTCTGAATGACGTTGACGTCGCTCGTTCCGACACCCGAGCGCGGCGTGATCTTGGTTTGGGGTATGTGTCTGAGGAGCGGATGACGGATGGGGCTGTCGCTGAGTTCTCGGTGAAAGAAAATCTGATCCTGGTTGATCACGGATCAGAGAAGTTCACTAAGCGCGGGTTCCTGAACTTCACGGCCATACGGGAACAAAGTGAGGCCCTCGTCAAACGCTTCGCGGTGAAGACGCCTTCCATCGAGACGCCGGCGTCCAGCCTCTCTGGGGGGAACATACAGAAAGTGATTTTGGCCCGCGAGCTAAGTGCTGAACCAACTGTCATGGTGGTGGCCCAGCCAACCCGCGGAGTAGATATCGGCTCGGCTGAGTACATCCATTCCCAGTTGATTCAGCAGAGAAATGTGGGAACGGCCACCCTGCTGATCTCAGAGGATCTCGATGAGGTCATCGGC
>QIKW01000103.1 GCA_003231975.1 Acidimicrobiia bacterium | reverse complement strand
TGGAGCGAATGATTGCCGAAGGCGGGCTGGGCTAGCTCGGGTTACACGAACGCCGATCCTGGCCCGAGGAACGCCTCCTCCCAGCCACTGCGAACCAACAGCGCGAGACTGGGCCAACATGTCGGCCGACCAGAACAAACGTCTTGGTGCGTTCTTCATGGTGTTTGGGGTGTTAACAGCGCTGGCTGTGTCCATCTGGTGGCTGACCCAAGACGAATCCGACGACCCGGCCGCGGCACCAACGACCATTCTCGCTCCAAGCACAAACACCTCTACGCCAAGCACAGCCAGCCCAACAACGAGCACAACGACCGCGCCGGCAACTACCACAACCACAGAGCCGCCCTACAGCGGCTGGGTAGACCCAGCATCGTCGGGCCTGCCTTGGGCCGAGCTTGGCGCGGTGGAGGGGCTATTGACCTTCAGAGGTAACCCAACACGTAGCTACTACGGGCAGGGCCCGGTGCCGACCAATCCAGAAGTGCAGTGGACGTTCGACATTGGCTGCTCAAACTCCAACGTTGGTGGCAGCGCAAAGCAGTGGTGCGGCTCTGGTTGGACGGGCCAACCGGCCGTTTTCCGGGCCCCAGGAAGTGGCACCGATTGGTGGCTGGCGTTTGGCGCCTACAACCGCAACGTCAACTTCCTCGACCCGGCCACAGGGGCCGAGGTCTATCCCCCATACCCAACGGGCGACATCATCAAAGGCTCCATAACGGTAGACCCCGATGGTTTCCCGCTTCTCTACACCGGCAGCCGAGACAACTTCTTTCATGTGGTGGCACTTGATCGCCCCCAGCCTGAGGCGCTGTGGAAGCTCAGCGCAGACGCGGTGCAGCCAACCAAGTGGAACAACGATTGGGACGGGTCGGCGCTGGTTGTGGACGACTACCTATTCGAAGGCGGCGAGAACAGCCGCTTCTTCATCGTGAAGTTGAATCGGTCTTTCGACGGCGAAGGGCTGGTGCAGGTTGATCCCGAGATCGTGTTTTCGGTTGAGGGGTGGGACAGCGAACTGACCAGCGCGGTTGGCGGCAACGTCTCGATCGAGAACTCTGTGGCAATCAGCGGCAACGTTGTTTACTTCGCTAACTCAGGAGGTCTGGTGCAAGGGTGGGACATCACCTCGCTGACCAGCGGCGGCACCCCGGAGAGGGTGTTCCGCTTCTGGACCGGAGACGACACCGACGCCACGATTGTTATTGACAGCGAAGGCATGCTGTATGTGGCCAGCCAGTACGAGCGGGGAACCGAACGCAGCCGTGAGGTGGGCCAGATCATGAAGCTCGATCCGTTCAGCCCAGACCAACCACTGCTTTGGGGAAAGGACGCCCGTGACGGCCTGGATAGCGGCGTGTGGGCCACCCCTGCGATCTATGAAGACCTGCTGATTGTGGCAACCAATGAGGGAAGGGTGCTTGGCCTCGACCGGGCAGACGGCAGCAAACGCTGGGAACTTGAGATGCCGGGGCCCATTTGGCAGAGCCCGGTTGTGGTTGACGGCATCCTGATTCAGGGCGATTGCGCCGGTGTGCTTCACGGATTCGACATCTCGAACACCAATAGCAAACCCGTGCCAAAGTGGCAGGTGGAAGTTGGTGGCTGCATAGAGTCAACCCCCGCTGTTTGGAACGGTCAGATCTTTGTCGGCAGCCGAGATGGAACCTTCTACGCCTTGGGCTAGCCGACTTCGGTAATAGCGCGGCACCCAGCAGTAAAGCTCGTATCCTGTGCGGCCTCAGGGGCTGTAGCTCAGTTGGCTAGAGCGGTAGCTTTGCAAGCTTCAGGCCGCGGGTTCGATTCCCGCCAGCTCCACGCCGGGCGCCCGGTTTCGCCTTCGGCGAAGCCCTCGAAGGGCCACCAATCAACACTGTCGGGGGTCAGTCCCCGTCGGGGTTACTCGGTGTTGCGCCGCCAAGGCCAGCCATCATCTCGTCCCACCCAATCTCGCCCTTTAGATAGCTCATGCCCGCTGGATGCACAGGGCGGCGAGGCCAAACGTCGCCGTCAATCACGTGTGCGGTGCTGTCGACAGTGCCATCTGGCTGGAACTGATACGTGCGGTAGCCGGGAGGCAAAAGCGTTTCGGCTGTGTAGTCGATATTGATGGTGAGGGCGGGGCATACATGAACGGGCTTGCCGCCGATGTCTGCAATCACGTCGGTGTGAACGTGGCCTGCGCCAATGCCCCGGATTCGGTCAATCTTGGAGACCAGGCCTTCCACCTCGGCGTCAAACTCACGATCGGCGAAGCTCTCAACCGGCATCGAAGGCGGGTGGTGCATCCAGAGAAAGACGTGAGGGGCGTCGCTGGCATCAACCACGTCTTCGATCCAGCCAACTTCCCGTTCGCCCAAGCGGCCGTTTGCGTCGTGCATTCGGCTTTCAAGATCCACCAGGCGCCCGGCGGAGTCGAACCGACGGCCGGTGAAATTCGAATCGGCAAGCACAAAGAGCCAGGGGCCAACCCGAAGCGTTCGGGGCATCGTGAGCCCTGGCACACCAAGGCCAACCTGAAGTGGAACGTGGAAGTCGTGATTGCCGGGAAGGATGGCCACGGGCCCGGGAAGGCGAGCCAGGGCGGCGGCGGCTCGCTCATACTCTTCTGGCAAGCCGCGGTCGGCCAAGTCTCCAGTGATCACAAACAAATCAGCAGGCTCGTCTTGGTCAATTCGAGCCAGAACAGCTTCGAAAGCAGCGGCTGTGTCATACCCCAGCCCACCGTGGCTTCTGTGCCCATCGGGGCCGAAGTGGGTGTCGGAAAGTTGGGTTACACGAAGCATGGGCCGAATACTGCCACGACAACGACTGATATCAGCGAATCCTGCGAACCGGATAGACCTTTGCGAGCGTTCCCTTCGGGGCGAACGGGCGCCAGGTTCCCGGCCGTTGTGCCAGCCTGTCGGCGATTACCGCGATGGCCGCCACGTTCACCCCAAGACCGCAGTGGCTGCCGAGGACCTGAACGTTCTCGGCCTCGGAATGGGTGGTTTGCAAACAGCTCTGCCAGGAGACGATGCCGTCGGTTTTGGTGAAGATCGATGTTGAGGGCACCGGGATGCGGTTCAGGTCGACTGAGTCCCTGTCTCGTACAAAGTGGCCGCGCCGGTCGAGCAGGTCCCAGAGCGGGCTGACCGTTGTGTCCTCGGCCAGGCCAATGTTGAAAGGGCTGCCAAGGCTGATCACCTGGCGCACAAGATCGGGGTGTTCCTGGGCCAGCAGTCGGGCGTAGATACCGCCAAGTGACCAGCCAACCAGCGATATGGGCTGACCAGCCCTTGCGGCCTCTTCCTGCAGGCGGCGGAGGATGCCGTCCAAGGTTCTTTGAGTTGGGCCAAGGTTGCGGCCAAGCTTCCAACCAACGGCACGGTGGCCAAGGCGACGCAGAGTCATTCGCATCGCCAGAGTGCTTCCGTCGGCAGCCACAAATCCGGGAAGAACCATGACGGGCTGCCTGCGGTCCTTTGGAGCGCGTCGCAAGAACGGCGAGGTTGCGGCAAACACGCCAAACTCAACCGGACTGAGCAGTTCAAACACCGGGTTGGCCGGCCGTCTGGACTGTGTGGTGACAGTGGTCACCGATCTAGTGTGGCCTCAAGTGGTCTGCCGGGGCAAGGTTTCAACGGTGGGTGATTGCCTTGGCTCCCTAGGCCGAGCTGGCTGCGGGATCGGAATCGGTATCGGTATCGGAGTCCGCTGTCTTGCCGTAGTCGGTTGAGTACCAACGCTCGGGACGCATCGTTATTGCGACGTTCGACTGGTCCAGCCCGTCTTCAACGTACTTGTCTCCCATCTCCTCCCCCAGGTAGCGGCGCGCCATTGGCCGGGCGTGTTCCTCAGTGAGGCACGGCACCGTTGAAACAACTGGGCCCTCAACCATTACGTACTTGTAAGGCAGCCTCTCTCGCTGCACGGCAAGTGTGAAGCGACCAGCTTTCTCGATCAGCTTGGCCTTCCTTGAGTCTGGGCTCATCAGCACGGTCAGGTCGCCTCCCGGCTCATACCCGTACCAGATCGGGACTGTGAGCGGGCCGTGGCCCGGGTCCTCAATCCCGATCATCCCGATGTGGGGGCGGGAGAGATACTCCTCCCTCTCCTCTTTGCTCATAGTTGCCATGTTGACCATGATGGCCCATCAGAACCGTCAGGAGCGAACGCATCAGGATCTTGAACGACCATCGAGGTCTAAGGCAACGAAGTGCACCAACCCAGACCTAAGTTGGGAGGGCCTAAAAGTGGTTCACTTGGCCCCGGGTTCCTATGGAGGAGTTGCGCTCTGATGGCAGAAAAAGACAGGCAAAGCCCGAAGTTCCACAAGGTTCTCGATCATGGCGAACTAGCCGAAGGTCGGGTTACCACTATCGATGTTGGTCATCACAGCTTGGCCGTTACGCACTACGACGGCCAGTACGGGTGCCTCAAGAACGCGTGCCCCCATCAGGGCGGCCCCCTAGGCGAGGGTTCAATCGAGAACGGGATGCTGCGCTGCCCATGGCACGGCTATGACTATGACCCGCTCACCGGGTCTCCCCCACCGCCGTTCGACGATGCCCCCGGAAACTACGAGGTTGACGTTCGTGACGACGGCGTTTGGGTGTGCCTCCCTGGTGAAGAACCACGCGAACACACCGCGTCGGACGTGATGGTGCAAACGATGATCAATTGGGGTGTCACTTCGGTGTTTGGCATGGTCGGCCACTCCAATCTAGGGTTTGCCGATGCGATGCGCGAAGCTGAAACGCGGGGCGAAATGCGATACTTCGGGGTGCGCCACGAGGGCGCAGCCGCCTTCGCAGCCGCAGCTTATGGCAAGCTCACAGGTGGGCTGGCGGCCTGTTTCGGTATTGCCGGGCCTGGATCCACCAACCTGTTGACCGGCCTGTACGACGCAAAGGTTGACCGTGCCCCGGTGTTGGCGCTGTCTGGTCAGGTTCCATCAAGCGCCCTTGGCCGAGGGGCGTTTCAAGACCTTGACCTCAACGCCGCTTTCGCTGATGTTGCCAGCTACAGCCAAACCGTTCACGCTGGCTCCAACTATGCAGAGCTCATGTCTTTGGCCTGCAAGACAGCGCTGGTTGAGAGCAACGTTGCCCACCTGATTCTGCCAGACGAGGTTCAGGTGGTGCCAAGCGAAGCCGCGCCAGGGGCTCCCGACGGCAGGCTGGCCAGGCGCGAAATCTCGCCGCCGAACGAGGTACTTGGCGCCGCGATCGACCGGGTTTCTCAGGCCGAGCGGCCCCTTATCGTGGTTGGTGCGGGCGCCCGCCACGACATGGCCCCAATCCTTGAACTGGCAGAAATGCTCGGCTCCCCAGTTGCCACCACTTTCAAGGCGAAGGGCCAGATTGGCGACAACCACCCGCTGGGTTGCGGCGTACTTGGCCGCAGCGGCACCCCGATTGCCAGCTGGTTCATGAACGAGGCAGACCTGATAGTCGTTTTTGGCGCTTCGTTCTCGAACCACACCGGAATCAGCAGCTACAAGCCGATAATCCAGATCGACTTCGACCCAATGGCGCTTGGCCGTTTCCACCCTGTCGAAATACCTGTTCTTGGCCACGTCGGCACCACTGCGAAGATCTTCACTCAGCTACTGAGCGAGACAAGCCCTCAGTGTCAAGACCATCGACCCCAAATCGCGGAGCGGTGGGCCATCTGGCGGACCGAGAAAGCATCACGGGCAGCCGACGACAAGAGCAACGGAGTGAGTGCGGCCGCGGTGTTCGCGGCGCTTGGCCGGGCAGTCGATCCAGATGCTGTGATCAGCGTCGATGTTGGCAACAACACATACTCTTTCGGCCGCTACTTCGAGGTCGAGCGCCAATCGGTTCTGATGTCTGGCTACCTCGGTTCCATCGGCTTTGGCTTCCCAGGCGCAATGGGGGCCTGGGCGGCTGTTGGAAACGAACGACAAATCATCAGCATCAGCGGAGACGGCGGTTTCGGCCAGTACGCAATGGATTTCTCAACGGCGGTCAAGTACGACATGAACATCACCCACGTTCTTCTGAACAACGACGAGCTTGGCAAGATCTCCAAGGAGCAGCGGGCCGCATCTCTGGATGTTTGGCAAACCTCCCTGGTAAACCCAGACTTCGCGGCCTTCGCCGAACTGTGCGGCGGGAAGGGGATTCGGGTTACCGAAGCGGCTGAATTGGCCGCAGCACTCGCCACCGGGCTCGCCAACGAAGGGCCAACGCTGATTGACATCGTCTCAGACGTTTCGCTGCTTTGAGCAGCCGCCGTAGTGGCTGGTGGGAATCGGCACGCGTCCGGCGGTAGCTTCCGGCCATGACCGAACCAACCGAGCCCCTCACCTACCTCGTCGTCGCCGCTCACCCCGACGATGTAGATTTTGGCTGCGGGGGCACGACAACAACTTTGACCAGCGCTGGCAACCGCGTTGTGTACTGCCTCGTCACCAACGGACAGGCTGGCGGTTTCGACAACACAATCAGCCGTGACCGAATGGCCGAAATCCGCCAGGAAGAGCAAACCGCAGCCGCCAAGGTGGTTGGGGTAACCGAGCTGCATTTTCTGGGGTTCCCAGATGGGGCGGTGGAGACCAGCCTCGATCTGCGTAAGGCGATCAGCCGCATAATCCGCCAGGTGAAGCCGGACCTCGTGATCTCCCAGTCGCCCGTTTTGAATCTGGACCGGATCTATGGCTCGCATCCGGATCATCTGGCAACAGCCCAGGCAACACTGGCTGCCGTCTACCCAGACAGCCGCAACGAGTTTGCCTTCCCCGACTTGATCGACGAAGGACACGAACCCCACTCGGTGCCAGAAATGTGGCTGATGGGCGGCCCCGACGCCGACCACTTTGTTGACACCACCGATGTGATAGAACGCAAGATCGAGGCACTGCTGTGCCACCAAAGCCAGTTCAAGGACCCCTCCCGAATACCGGACCTGGTGCGACAGTGGGGCGCAGAAGTTGGGGTGAAGGCCGGGTTTGACGACGGCCGCCTGGCCGAAGGCTTCAAGAAGGTTCTGACTGCTTAATTGGGTCGGCGACCGCCTCCCGGCCTCCGGCCATCCCGGTCACCAACTCCTCGCTGGCCGCCGACGGCGACCACGCGTGACACGATGAGGGCGAGTTTTGAGCGAAGCGAAAAAGTTGCGAAGAGACGAGGCCGCAAGGCCGAGGAACGGCGGTGGCTATCGCCTCCCGGCCTCCGGCCATCCCGGTCACCAACTCCTCGCTGGCCGCCGACGGCGACCACGCGTGACAAGATGAGGGCGAGTTTTGAGCGAAGCGAAAAAGTTGCGAAGAGACGAGGCCGCAAGGCCGAGGAACGGCGGGCAGAGGTCCGGCTTCGCCGGTCCTGACTGAAACAAACAGGCGCCGGGGAACTCTCCGAGTTCCTTGGCGTCCAAAAACCCTCGGTTGAAAGGGTCCCCATTTCAACCGACTCACATTTCAACCGACTCCTAGCCTGCTCCGTCGAACTCGAAGGCGATCCGGCGGTTTACCGCCCGGCCTTCTTCGGTTTCGTTGTCAGCAATTGGCTCAGACTCCCCGGCCCCACGCGCCCGCAGCCTTGCCTCGTCAACCCCTAGCTCAACCAACCGCAACCGCACTGCCTCGGCCCTACGCTCCGAAATCTCCTGGTTGATGTCGACGCCGCCCTGGCTGTCTGTATGGCCGACAATTTCGACTGCTATCCCGGGTGTTGCCTGGATGGAGGCGGCAATGCGCGTGAGGATAGGGTCGCTGGCCGGGTCTAGATCAGCAGAACCCGAGGCAAAGAGGATGGGCTCGAGCCCCACCTCTTCGCGCAGCCTTGCCTCCAATCGGGCAAGGGCTTCGGGGCTGGTGTCTATCTGGAGGCCGGAAGTGTCGGCATTGGAGCCCCCGAAGAACGCAAGCACCCTGTCTTGAAACTCGGTTGCCCTGGTGTCGCCCGCGTCGGCAAGGCCGGAGATCCCAAACAGCGCGCCCGACAGCGTTGTCTTCACGTTTACGGTTACGTCGAAGGCTTGAACGTTCGGAGGGCCGTAAATCTCTTCGGCGGCCAGAACATACTGATCGGCCGCGGCGCGGTCTGGAAATGCTCCCGAAAGCTGAATTATGCCGGACCCAACCACGGCTTCGGCCTGCACCGGAACCAATTCGGCGGCGGTGAGGGTGAGGTCGAAACTGCCAGCCACGAGGCCAAAGGCGGCTGCCACGTCGGACTGGAGGCCATTCGGGCCGGTGTCACCCTCTTCTGCTGTTCCCATCACATTTACTTCGCCAGTGACAATCGAAACCTCGGGGTTGACCTGAAGCGAACTGGTCACGTTGCCTTCGCCGTATCTTGCTTCGGCCAACGAAACCAACTGGTTGAGGGCCCCCTCGTCTGGAACCTCGCCAACCAGGTTCACACTGCGGCCGCTAAAGACGAGGTTCACAACGGTTTCTACACCAGCTACAGGCGTGGTAGATGTGGTGGAGGTTCCGATGGAGGAAGCTGAGTTGTTCGCAGAGGTGAATGCCAACCCGAGCACACCGGCTGTGATGGCCGTTAGCAGCAAAAGGTAGGCCCAGCCCGCCCGGTTGACAGCTGAGACTTCGGGCTTATCTTTGCCGGACCCGGTGACAGGACCGTCGGCCACCTCGCCGGCTTCGGACATTGGGCCCACGCTAGTGGCCTGATGGCTGAATAGGGTTGCGCTGATCCGACCCAGAGGCAGCTTGGGCTAATCCGGTGGGCCCAGCTCCGGCGCGCCTTGAAACTCGATGAAAATGCACTCGCCGGGACATTCGGCCGCAGATGCCACCACTTCGGCCTCGGCATGAAAGGGCACAAGCGCCAGCTCGTTTGAGCCTCCGGGGTCGTTGAATATCTTCCGCCCCTCTTTGTCGGTTTCGGTGCAATAGGCAATTCCGTCTTCCAGGGTGGTGAAGACGTCGGGGGCATGATCGGTGCAGATGGCGTCGCCCGTGCACAGATCTTGGTCGATCCAGACCCAAAGCCGGTTGGCCATCTTGGCATCCATTGGCTGCAGGCTACCTCCCGTTGGGGCATGCTGAGCCGGCGCGACGGTTAGCCTCTGACAGTGTGACAAGCACGTTCGGCCAGATCTTCAGGATCACAACCTTCGGCGAATCCCACGGCCCCGCCGTTGGGGTCATCCTCGACGGTTGCCCGCCGGGAATCCCACTGACCGAAGCCGAAGTTCAGCACGATTTGGATCGCCGCAGGCCAGGCCAAAACAAGCTTGTAACCCAACGGAACGAAGCTGACGCGGTGGAGTTTCTATCCGGAATGTTCAACGGAGCAACCACGGGCACCGCTCTGGCGATGATGGTGCGCAACGCAGACCAGAACCCGGGGGCCTATGACCATCTGAAAGACGTGTATCGCCCGTCCCACGCCGACTGGACCTACCAGGCGAAGTTCGGCGTGCGAGATCACAGGGGCGGAGGCAGGGCGTCGGCCCGTGAAACCATCGGCCGGGTAGCCGGGGCTGCGGTTGCCAGGAAGATGCTGGCACGGGCGTTGGGGGTTGAGGTGCTGGCTTGGGTCAGCCAAATTCACAGCATCGATGCCAAGATCGAGCCAGACGAGGTCACCCTGGAACAGGTCGAGGCGCACCCAACCCGCTGCCCAGACCCAGAAGCGGCCGAGGCAATGAGCCGCGCCATCCAGCAGGCCAGAAAGAAAGGCGACTCACTGGGCGGGGTGGTCACCTTCCTGGCGCGCAACGTTCCAGCTGGCCTGGGAGAGCCTGTGTTCGACAAAATCGACGCAGACCTGGCCAAGGCCATGCTGTCACTTCCCGCAACCAAGGGCTTTGAGGTCGGCAGTGGTTTTGCTGGCACCAGGATGACTGGATTAACCCACAACGATCCTTTCGAGCCGGGGCCAGCCGGCACACCAACCCAAACAAGCAACAACTCGGGAGGGATTCAGGGCGGCATCTCAAGCGGAGCCAACATCCACGGCCGGGTGGCGTTCAAGCCAACAGCCACCATCTCTTCCGAGCAAAAGACGGTGACCGTTGACGGGGAGGCAACCACGTTGTCTGCGAAGGGAAGGCACGATCCCTGCGTGCTCCCCAGGGCCGTTCCAATGGTTGAGGCAATGGCCCTGCTTGTGATCGCAGATCACTGGCTCCGTCAACGCGCCAGCTCAAGTTGACGGGTTACTCCTCCTCTCTGTTCTCCTCACGCAGGAATGCTTCAAGCTCGGCAGCCAGATCGTCGCCGGTGGGGAACAACTCGACGTTCGAATCGATCTGAGCCTCGAGCCGGGCGACGTAGGCCCGGCTTTCGTCGTCTGAGGCAACGGCTGCGTCTACCCGCCGAACCCAATCGGTCACGTCGGAATCCAGCCCTTGGTAATCGGTGCCAACGCCTGTTGTCTGTTCGATTCGCCGCAGGAGCGCCCGGGTTGCCTTCGGGCAAGGAGCAGCCGGCACATAATGGGGCACTGCGGCCCGAAGCGACAGTACCGGCAACTCGTAGTGGTCAAAACGCTCATTGACCACACCAACCAGACCAGTTGGGCCTTGATAGGAGGGCCGACCAAGGCCAAGACGATCAGCCAACTGGGGGTTGCCAGCGCTACCGGTGACGGTCAGCGGTCGGGTATGGGGCACCATCGCAACCATCGCCCCAATTGTTGCTGAAACCTCGGCTCTGCTGCGGCGGGCAACCTCAACAACATGGCCCGCGTAAGCGCTCCAACGGAGGTGCGGCTCAACGCCGGTCATCACCACCAGATCTCGGTCGGACTCGGTTCGACAGGCCCACACGGTGGTGTTCGGCCAACGAATGGTTCGTTCGCCATCCACCACCTGCGCCATTGGCCGGTGCTCTTGGAAGTTGAAGAAGTTCTCGGCGTCTATCCTGGCAATCTCAACCGAGTCGGACCTCTCACGAATCCAGCTGAGGGCTTGGGTTGCCGCTCCCCCAGCGTCGAACAAACCTTCGAATGCCATAAGCAGGATCGGCCTGCGAAGCGCGGGAACAGGGAACCATGTGAGATCTGCCACGGCAACAGGGTCGCGCATCTCCGCTGCCGTCGGTAGTCCCCGGCCTGATCTCTTGGTGTGTGGGGCGGGGCTAGCCTCCACACGGATGAAACAAGGAGTTGGCGATCTATGGGGTGATGCTGCACGCAGGCTCACCGACCAGGTGACGGTGCTGGTTGGCGACGGCAACGGCGCTTATCCATCTGGCAACACCGTTCTGGTCGAAGGCTTGGGCGAAACCGTGATCATCGACCCCTCGGTAACAGTTGTTGCCAAAGGAGGGGCGGGTGTGCGCGTGGACGCGGTGTTGAACAGCCACAGCCATGAAGACCACATGCCAGGCAACGGCTTCTTCCGGGAGGCCCGCGTGCACATCCACGACGAAGACCTGCCAGGCGCCAAGAGCCTGGACGGCTTGATGGCGGTGTATGGCCTCACCGGGCAGGCGAAGGAAGACTTCTCCAAACAGGTGATCGACGAGTTCAACTTCACTGGCCGGCCAGACGCTAATGGGTTCACCGACGGCGACACCTTCCACCTCGGCGGCGTTGACGTCGAGGCCGTGCACCTCCCCGGTCACACCAGAGGTCACAGCGGGTTCCGAATCGGCGGCGGCGTTTTCTTCTTGTCCGACATTGACCTAACCGGATTCGGCCCATACTACGGAGACGTCTGGAGCGACCTCGAAAGCTTCGACGAGAGCCTCCGCAGGGTGCGAGACGAGGAGGCCGACTTTTACGTCACCTTCCATCACAAGGGGGTGATCGAAGGGCGAGCCGCCTTCGTTGAAATGGTTGACAACTTCGCCGCGGTGATTCCGAGGCGACATCAGGCAATGCTTGGGTTCCTGGCCGAGCCCCGCAGCCTTGACGACATGGTGCGTCACCGGTTCATCTACCGCCCGCACGTTCAACATGTTTTCGCCGACCACGTCGAGCGTCGGAGCGCAGAGCTGCATCTGAAGCGAATGCTCAACCGGGGCGAAGCCCAAGAGGTGGAACCCGGCCGATTCCAGGCGGCCACCGCCTAGCGGCAATATCGGCACCTACTCCAACTCAGCCAGTTCGTTCGGGGTAACACAAAGAGCAAACGCGGTTGTCATTCGCAAGTCCGCCTCGGCCGCAGGCACCTCTTCTCCAGCCATGATTGCGGCAAAGGTCCGAACAACGAAGCCTTCGTCAAGCTCGCCCGCCGCACATTGCAGCGACGCCTCGCGAAGGCCGCCTGCGTTTGGCTTCAGAACCGCCACGGCCACCGCGTCCTCCTCGATGCAGCCGACCACGGCTTCAGACATTCCAAGCAGGGGGCCAAGGCCTGGCGTTTCAGCCTCAATGCCGCGGCGAGTGTCGGCGCCAAGCTCGGCGACAACACTGGTTGCCTGCTCTTCGTCTAGCACTACGTCGGCGGTGGCACTCAGCGCCCTAACCCTGCCTGTTGCCTGCGCCCGTTCGCTCTCGCTCAGTTGCGCCGACCCGGAACAGGCGGCAAGAAATATCATGAACACAAGCCAGCCTCGGGACATGAGGTGACCGTATCCCAGATGGGCAACTGGTCTGATCAACGCTGGCCCAATAGGATGTTTCGAACACCTAAATGTCTATCGAACGAAGGAAGCTCTAATGGAGAATGCCGTCATCGTCGACGCGATCCGCACCCCGATGGGAAAGCGCAACGGCAGGCTCAGCGGCTGGCACCCGGCTGACCTTGCCGCCGAGGTACTGAAGGCATTGACCGAGCGAAACAGTCTCGACCCCGAATTGGTTGACGACGTCATCATGGGCTGCGTGATGCAGGTTGGCGCCCAGGCCTTGAACATCGGCCGCAACGCGGTATTGACTGCCGGCTGGCCCGAATCGGTCCCCTCAACCACGATCGACCGCCAATGTGGGTCTTCCCAGCAGTCGGCCCACTTCGCCGCCCAAGGCGTGATGGCGGGAGCATACGACGTTGTGGTGGCCGCAGGGGTAGAGGTGATGAGCCTGGTTCCGATGGGGGCAACGCTTACGACAAAGGATCACGGGTTCGCTTTCACCGAAGCAATGAACGAGCGCTACGCCGAAGCTGGTGGGTTGGTGCCTCAGGGCATCGGCGCCGAAATGATCGCAGACAAGTGGGGCATCTCACGCCAAGACCTCGATGCGTTCGCCTTCCAAAGCCAGTCTCGGGCGGCGAGAGCCCGAGACGAGGGGCGTTACGACAACGAAATGATCCCGGTTGCCGAAAAGATTCTTGACCGCGAAAGCGGCAAGGTTGTCGAGACCGGCGAGATGGTTACAACCGACGGGGGAATCAGGGACAGCACAATCGAGAAGCTGGCATCCCTGAAACCTGCGTTCAAGCCGGACGGGAAGGTAACAGCGGCAAACAGCTCTCAGATCACAGACGGCGCGGCCGCCGTTTTGATCATGAGCGAGACAAAGGCAAAGGAGTTGGGGCTGAAAGCAAGAGCCCGCTTTCACAGCTTCTCCTTGGCCGGGGTAGACCCCGTCACCATGCTTACCGGGCCAATCCCCGCCACCACCAAGGTGCTCGAAAAGAGCGACCTGACGGTTGACGACATCGACGTGTTTGAGGTGAACGAAGCGTTCGCCTCGGTCGTTCTGGCCTGGGAGAAAGAGCACAAGCCAGACATGGAGCGCGTGAACATAAACGGTGGCGCCATCGCCCTCGGTCATCCCCTTGGCTGCTCGGGCGCCCGCTTGATGACCACCATGCTGAACGAACTCGAACGCTCTGGCGGCCGGTACGGCCTTCAGACGATGTGCGAGGGTGGCGGCATGGCAAACGCAACTATCATTGAGCGACTGGACTGAGTTCGAAATGTCAGACTTCGACCCAACCACAGACTTTCCTGAGTCGGTCGAAGACGACGACGCCCCAATTCACTCCGAGGCCAAGTCGAGAGACGAGAGAATTCAGGCCAGGCGCCGGTTGGCGCTCAGAATTGTTTCCGTTATTGGGACTGGCGTGCTTCTGGCGTTTGGGTTTCCGATCATTCGCACCGTAGTTGCGGTGCTGGCCGCCTATTTCGCCCTGGCCATCGGGATACGCATACTCGGAGCCTTCGCTAGGCCCATTCCCGTGGCGCCACCTGCGGGTGAGCTCCGAAGGGTGAAGCTCACCTACCGCTGCCCAAGCTGTGGCACCGAAATCAGAATGACCTTGGCCAACGACACCGTGCCCGCCGCACCCCGCCACTGCTCTGACGAGATGGAACTAACCACAAACCTCGAAGACATTCTGTAGTCCAGCGGCGCGAGCCGATTGAGCCGATTGAGCCGATTGGCCGCCCGCACCGTGTTGGGGCCAGCTGCCGGTGGCATGCCGGGGCTTAGCTTTATCGATTCCAGGCCCGAAGGTTATGCTCTCAGACCCTTGGCCCTAGTTGGCCTTGGATGTATGCGATTAAATACTCTAAAAGAACTTGAAAAGAGTTGTAACGCATCTAACGGGCCTCTATACTGCAACACATGTTCGTAAGAGGCGAGACACGGTTGCAAGACCTCAAAGAGGTAGACGACCGTTC
>QIKW01000127.1 GCA_003231975.1 Acidimicrobiia bacterium | reverse complement strand
TCTCGGGGAGGACGCCAAGTGCGCGAGCCAACATTAACGAACGCTCGGGGGTGGCCATGTGCATGTCGGCCAGGAGGTCGTACTTTTCGTTGTGATCCAGAAGCTCAACATCAATCACGTCTGGCTCGATCACCATGATGGTTCCGGGCGCTCTTCCTCTGTCGACTGTGTCGATCACGATTGCCCCGTCATAACCATCCATCAGATCTTGAACCAACTGAATCCCGGCGATTCCAGTCTCAACAACCGTCACACCCGGTGGCTGCTCCCGTTCCATCAACCGATTGGCAACTTCAACCCCAAACCCATCGTCCGTGCGAAGAATATTGCCGACCCCGGCCACGATGATTTTCATGCGGTAAGTATCGCCTGTCGCTCGGCTGCTCGAAGGGCGTACCCGTGCACCACCCACCAGGCCACGTACTCTTCAAAAACCAACCAGTCAGCATCGTTAACATGTTCGCGCCAATGCTCTGTCCGTTTGCTGATCTCAGACCCAATCACGGTGTCCAGAGCCGACTCGATTCCATCCGGGTCCAGCAGATCAGTTCCTGCGGGGCGACCGTTGCGCAAGTCATCGGCAATGCGGGCCGCTGAAGCGCTCAGCAACTCGTGATCTTCCACAAAGTGACCAAAGGCGACTGCAGATTCCTCGGCCGCATCGGCTTCTTCAACGCGCCGAACGCAGTAGCCGACAAGAAACGCTGTGGCCGCCCATTGGGAGAACTCGGGGAGGGGCTGAGTTTTTCGTTCAACCGCGATCACAGCCTCGCGATAAGCCAACGCTGTTTCGGTAAGAGGGTGAGCCTGAGCCAAAGCCCGCGCCCGGAACGGAATATCTGAATGAAGCTCATCCATTGTCTCGGCTCGATCGGATCTGCAAGCCAGTTGTGGTAGAACCCGGCTGGGGCGGCGGGTGAGGATCAGCCGTCATCTCTTCGATGTCGACACGACGAAAGTCAACCCAGTTCTCCCTCAAGGAGGCTTCTACTCGATCGGTGATTGTGGCATCAGAGGCGGTGCATCCGTCACACGAGCCATGCAGTTTGAGTCGAACGACACCGTCGGCGATTTCGACTACCTCCATGTCGCCGCCGTGAGAGTGGAGATAAGGCCGAACTTCTGTCAGCGCAGCCTGCACTGCGAAGCGTGCCTGGTCAAGATCGATTCCCTCGCCCAATCCGTAGGCGGCCAGTAGGGGCCCAACAAGAGGATCACCAGCAACCGTTTCCAGAAAGATCTCGCCTCGCCACTCTCTTATCAGATCAATCAAACGGCCGATTCCAGTGCCGTTGAAAACGTCGATCCAGTCGAGAAGTTCAGTAACCGCGGCCGCTAACTCTGGGTCATCATTTCCCATCAGTTGGTCCGCGAGATCAGCAATATGGGGCTGAATCTCTGAGAACGGTAGGCGATCCTCTGTCATATGGCCTGTTGTACCAGACGGAGCACGGGGTTGACCGCAGCTTCGACCTCATCGGAGAAGCCAAGGCCGAACTCTCGATCGGCTGGCTCCACTTCGATTACCACAGTGCCAGCCGGGAACGCGTTCCAGTGACGGCAAACCGCGAGAGTGTGATCTAGATCAATGATGCCGCCAGCCGCCTCTGCCAGGCGCTCATGTACTTCTTGTGGTGGCGGAGGCGTGAGGTCAAGAAGGTAGCTTCTTATCGTCCCCGGCGGGTCTACCTCCCGGGGCATTGCACCAACCAGAATCACGTGCGCCGGCTCGAGTTCTTGGAGTCGGTGGAGAACACGATGGGCGGCGTAGGACAGATCCTCGATCAACACGTGGTCTGGCCAATCGAGATGTTCAACACGGTTGATCCACTGTGTTCCGAAGTCAAGATCGCGCAACCATGGGAGCCCGATGCCTCCAATCAGGGTGCAGCCGGCGCCGGGAGGAGAAGCAGAACTCACGCCTATTCGAGCGTGCAACTACACGAGTTGACTTCGCGGGTAATTATTCCGCGCCCGGTGTCCATATGGGTGGTACATGGCATGCACGGATCGAAGCTCCGTATGGCACGAAGCACGTCAATGCCCTTGATGTTGTCAGAGCTAACGCTTTCGAGAATGGGGGTGCCCACAATTGCCTCTTCGTATGGGCCCGGGTTGCCGAACGGATCGCGCGGCGCCGCGTTCCAGGTTGAAGGGGTGTTGATCTGATAGTTCAGGATCTTTCCCTTGTCCATGTGAAGGTGATGTGTGAGGTAACCCCGGCCAGCTTCCCACACACCCATTGCCACCCGCTCATCCTGGGGGACCTTGAACGGCACGTTGAGGGCGGTCTCGCCCTTTCGCCAGTACTCGAATGCCTGCATGAGATGGATCATCCCTATGGCGGCAGTGAACCCAACTCCATAGGCGCGAGCCCTGTTGCGCTCCAGCGCGTTGAGAGTTCTTGGAATCTTCCAGTTCAGCTCTAGCTCTGGGAGATCATGACGAGGCATCAACAGCTTCAAGCCGTCGCCGGTGGCGTCCATGAAGGGATTGGGATCGAGCTTCTGGGCCAGCGCGGTGGTCCACATTCGACCGTAGACACCGCTTTCCATACTCATCCGGTCCCAACGAGGTGCGGTGTCCCAGGTGTACTTCTCTTTGAAGTTCTTCGCCCCAGGCTTTGGGATCGTTGTCTTGTTCCACATGTGATATGGCGACAGTGGATTCCCCAAAGGGTCGGTCTCGAACTTTACCGGCTTGCCATCTTTGGTCCAGTCCTCGTAGAAGGAGTGTTCGACGAACTCCTCAATTCCCATGTTGATGCGGGTCAAGTCAGTGGTGATCAGCTCACCGTCGAGGATGATCCCGGGCATCGCGGTGCGGCGATTGCCCCACTCGTCCATATTGGCATAGGTGGCGTCGTAGGCCTCAGGGTCGTCCCAGATTCCGGTCTGAATCATGTTGGCCGGCCTGGCTCCGACTTTTTCGTACTCGGGGTTGGCTTCAAGGAAGAAGTCGCAGATGTCGTCCCACCAGCCAGCCAGACGCTTGGAGTAGTCGAAGATCTTGCCAAGGTATGAATAGAACTCGTTGAATGTTGATGTAGTTACGGTGGTTGACAATCCCCCAGGCACCAGCGTTGACGGGTGTGGATACTTCCCGTACATCAGCGTGCACATGATGCGTCCGTAGCGGGTGTACTCGAGCGCCTCAAGGTAAATCTGTCCCTCGAGCGGGTTCATCGCGTCCATGATGTCCTTCACGGTTTTGTAGCCGTGAAGGTGGGCGTGGCGAGCAGGTGTTTTAGCTGCTCGTTCAACAAGTTCGGGATTGGTGACAGATACCAGAGCCGTTGAATAGTCGGGGCCGGCCAGGAGACCGAGATGGATTGGATGGTCATAGAACATCTCGGCCACTTCGCCCAGATTCCGAACGCACACACCTAGGGGTGGAGGGCAGATTCCAAAGGCCTGCTCTATAGCCATCGACGACACAGTGGAGTGAACACCACCGCAGACACCACAGGCACGCGAGCTGATATCGATCGCGTCGCGAGGATCACGGCCCTGGAGGATTATTTCATAGCCCCGAAATAGCATGGCCTGGGAGTACGCCTCTACTGCCTCGCGCTTGTCAAGGTCAAGGGTGACGTGTACAGCCAGTGCGCCAGCAACCCGGGTGACCGGATCGATACTCCACTCGCGAAGCCGCGGGGGCGTAGCCACCGCGGTGCTCTGGCCTTGAGAGCGCACAAATTGCTTCCCAGGCGTGACGTCCATGCCGTAGCTATCTGCGTAATCTGACCGGAGGGTGGCCTTGCCGTTGTCGTCAAAGTCGATTGGGAGATTCTTGAAGCACATATTTGTGGGTCCCTACCGGGACGAGCCTTCTTTAGAGTGTTGGACTTTGCTGTACAGGCGGTGGATTGCCCGCTCTGCCCCGAGCGGCTGCTTGCGATGGCGCGCCCAACCGCTGGGAGAGTCGCTGCTGTCCCAGCGGGCCGATCTGTTCTTGTCGCGTCGCGACAAGTTTCGGAAACGGCGAATGAACTGACCGGTGTAGCGGCTGCTGAACAGAGATACAAACGACCCGGGAGCAACGGTGTAGAACGGGGTGAACTTATCTGGGAAGCCGGGCATGGTGCAGCCAATGCAGATTCCGCCCATGTTCATGCAGCCGCCATGGCCGTCAATAATGCCTCGGTCGGCGATGTTGCACTGCACCACAGGGCCCCAACATCCCAGTTCGACCAAGCACTCTTTGCCGCCGTACTCGTCGGCGAATACACCCTCTTCGTAATAGCCGGCCCGAGGACAGTGGCGATGCACAGTGTCGGTGAACAGCCAGGCCGGGCGACCAAGCTCGTCAAACTCAGGCAATGGCGCTAGTCCGTTCAGGAACAGCAGAGCGGCTGCGGCCGTTTCGATGATGTTGTCGCCGATCGGGGAACAGCCAGGAATGTTGATCACCGGAAGTCCGAGCGTTGACCGGAAATCCTTCCCCAAGTGATCCATCACCCCCATCGCATTTGTGGGGTTGTTAGCCGCAGCCGGGATGCCTCCCCACGTGGCGCATGTGCCAATGGCCAACACCGCAGCAGCACCTGGGGCCATTCTGTCGAGCCATTCCAAACTTGTGATTTGGCGCCCCGTTTCACGATCTTCACCGAGGCCCATCCAGTGCCCATCACCAGAGAATGTTTCATCCATGATCGACCCCTCCCAACAGATGAGATAGGGAGCATCCAGTTCGCCAGCGGCGGCCATACGAAGATTCTCGGTCCATTCAGCACCAGATTCGACAGAAACCACCGTGTGGATGAGTTCAACCCTGGGAAGCCCTGGCACCTTGCCCAACATTAGATCTTCAAGCCGAGGGTGGGTGGCGCCGGTGACGGCGATGGTGCAACCATCACATGATGCACCAACCAACCAAAAAAGGTAGACCTTCTCAAGCGGACCTTGATAGATCTCTTCACGCTTGGGATTGAGCCGACTGCGAAGCCCAATTGGCGCCAGCGGATCCGCCGGGTCGAGGGTCAGCGGCATTTGCGGAATGTCACTATGGGCTTCAGGAACCTTGGTGTATTCGGCCATGTTGATCCTCCGGGAGCTAGTCGTTCAACAGGTGCCAGTCACCGCTGAGGTGGCCAATTCTCGCTGCTGGCCTTGCGGCCCGCGTGGCTAGGTGTAGTCTACACACACTACATCCGTCAATGCGCAACGGCGGGACGCTCCTCGAATTAGCGCCGGAAAGGATCACATGCCCGAAGCAACAGGAGGCTGGATCGTTGGCTGGGCCATAGGTCTGGCGGCTACTGCTCTAGTTGTGCTTTTGCTGGTGCTGTTGATCCGTGGTGCGTCTCGGGCCGCCAACAAGGCCGAAGCGATCGTTTCAGCCTTTCATCAGTCTCGCGAACACACCTCTGGTCTTTGGGACGTTGACACAACCAACCGCACGATCGTGCGGATCACCGAATCGGCGGCCGGGGCTCGGGAATATCTTGAAGCAAAGGCAGGCCAGCGATGAGTACAAACGCTCTGTGGTGGGTAACACTTGGTCTGGGGCTGATTGTCGCGGTGGCTGCCGTTACCCTGCTCCAGCTGTTCCTAAACCAGGTCAGGCGGGTCTAGCGTGCCGCGCTTGATGTCTGGGAAACAGCAGCCACCGTTGCCCGAAACACCGCGACCACTTGGATGCTCACCCAAACAACGGTTCGCTTGGATCGTCTAACCGAGGAAGCGCTCCGCCATGATGCCTTCCTTGCTGACGCCCAAGAACAGAGCCAGTCGGTGGGAGGCTGAAAGCATGCGCACGCTGTTGATCACACTTACGGTTCTGGAGGTTGCTCTGGTAATCGGCGTTGTGGCGTTTTACCTCATTCGAATCTCAAGATCGTTGTACATGACGGCCCAACACTTGGCCAAAGTAACGTTCGGGGTTCGAGCTGTCGAGACCCAGTGCTCCTCGATTGGCCCAAGTGTCACGCGCATCAACGAGCAGCTTGATGGCATCTCGGCGGCCCTCACCGGTGTTGCTGATCGGGCCGAGACTCTGGCCACCGACTGATGGAAGTCGAGCCACCGAACGAAGAATGGGCAGTGTCAACGCCCAAGTCTTCGCCGTTGGAAGCAATGTATTGGCGTAGCGAAATACTTCAGGTTATGTACTGGCTCCGGGGCGAGGGCTTTGGCGACTTGGTTGATGCGCAACTAATCGAGCGGTTTCTTCAGGTCAAAGCCGACAGGGCCGTTGGATTCCTGGACCGTCTCGTTGTTGAAGGGTTTCTGACCATCGACGGTGAATGGTACGCCCTGTCCGAACGGGGCCTTAAGCAAGGAGCGCTGGAGTTCTTGGAGTCGTTCCGGGAGCTGATGCGTCCTGGTCATGGCGAGTGCAGCGATGACTGCTGGTGCCACATGTCTGTCGACGAGGCAGACGCGTGCGTGGCTCACCGTCGAGAGCATGATCACACATGAGTGACTCGATGACGTCGCCGCCGCCGGGTCTGCCCCGTCAGTTTCTGCGGCCCCTGCTAACTATTGCATTGACCGTCGGGCCCTCCTATGGGTACGAACTTACAGAGAGGCTTAATGCCCAAGGCCTCCACATGATCGACACCGCTGCGATCTATCGGATGTTGCGGAAAATGGAACGCGAGTTGCTGGTTGAGTCCTGGTGGGAGCGTTCAGCAAACGGTCCGCACAGGAGGGTTCACAAACTCACTCCCACTGGCCATGAGGCAGCTCTGAAGCACATAGAGGAACTGAGCACCATCATTGACTTGCTGGGCCAGGCTGTGAGTTCAGCGCGCAAGGTTGATCAGTGAGAGTTGCTCTTGCCGGAAAGGGCGGCGCGGGAAAGACCACACTTTCTGCCTCGCTTTGTCGATTAATCGCTAGTGGCGGCTCGCGGGTAGTAGCGATCGATGCCGACACCAACCCAAACCTCGCAGTTGCATTGGGCACCGATCCAGTGGCTGTTTCCAACACCCCATTTCTCTCAGCCTCGTTGGTGGCTCGACGGCTCGACGGACCTGCTCTGACGTGTTCCACAGATGAGGTCTTACAGCAATACTCAACCGTGGGCCCAGACGGCGTTGCAATAATTCGGATGGGAATGCCTCAGCACACCGGCGAAGGCTGCCTTTGCTCGGCGCACGCCACCGCAAGTGCTCTTCTGGCCGACTTGGGCAGATCCGCCAATACAGTCACCATCATGGACCTTGAAGCGTCCCCCGAGCACCTGAGCCGGGGCACCGCTCGCCACGCAGATGTTCTTCTGCTGGTGGCAGAGCCCTACTTTCGATCACTGGAAACAGTACGTCGCCAAGCCGAGCTGGCGGCCGAACTTCCTCACACCCGCGTGATGGTGGTTGCCAACAAGATTCGTGATGATCAAGACGCAGCGGCAATCTCAGAATTCTGTTCTCGAATACCGCTTGAGTTACTGGGAATGGTTCCGTGGAGCGACGAGGTGGTCGAAGCTGATCGACTGGCAGTACCACTAATCGATCACTCGCCAAACGGAGCGGCCGCCAGCGCCATCGGCCGCATCGCCACCGATCTGCTTTCGCTGCGTGCCACTAGCGCGGGGTCGGGTGCTCGCTGATGTGTGTCGGACTCCCCGCTCAAGTCATTGAGATCAGCCCCAAGGATCGCAGCGGCCTCGTCGAGGTAGACGGAGTGCGCCGTCAGGTTGACCTAACCCTGGTGATTCGGGACGGCCTGTCGGTTGGAGACTGGGTGCTGTTGCATGTGGGCTTCGCCATGAGCATCGTGGATGAAGACGAAGCGGCCCGCACCTTGCAGTTTATTAAGTTGTTCGAAGCAGAGGACTTCGAGGGGTTCGAGGGGTTCGAAACCGCAGAACAATCATGAATTCAGGCTCTCGACACGAGCCGCTGGATCCGCCGGCCGGCCACTTGGCCGACCTACTGGCTCTGTCAGCCCTGGCACTCGCCAGCCGATTCGCAGATGGTGCCACCCTCTGGTGCGTGGCTCCTGGCAGATCGGACCACGCACTCCACGTCGCCGTCGAATTTGTGCATCCTGCAATCGTTGGCAAACCCGCGTTGCCCGCGGTTGCGGTATCCGAACCAAACATGACTAAGTCCCTTCGCAACTTCGTCCGCAGCGGAGACGCCATTTTGTGTGTTGGCCCAGGAGACGACACAAACATCCTGGACATCACCCGACGAGGGCTTGCGTGGGGAGCCGAAACTATCTGGATTGGGTGGGGCATACGCCCGCCCAATGGCGATGGTACTCGGCCGTTATGGCTGGCAAGCGGGCAAGACTCTGAGATAGTTCGTGCGTATCACTTGCTCTGGGAGCTGACCCATATCTGTCTCGAGCACCAGGTCTCACTCTCCCCTCAAACACCATCCCCTCAAACATCATCTGCTGAGGCTTCATGCCAAACATGTGCCGACCAGCTGGCTGTGGCAGAAGTGGTTTCGGTTAGTGGCACCGGTGCCAGTGTGCGAACCAGCGGAGGGGTGGAAACCGTCGACACTTCACTGATCGAGGCTGTCGTAATCAATGACCTGGTTCTCACCCAGGCTGGGGTTGCGCTTCAGATTCTGGACAACGTCGGCACCGGTGAGGCCCAGCATGAATGACACCTCGTTCCTTTACCCATTTCTGGAGGACCACGAGCCAGACCCAAGCCAACTCTTGGCCGACCTTGCCGCGTCGGCCAAGATCAAGCTTGATGAGTCAACCCAACTTATTGGCCAGTCTCTTGAGGAGAACACAGCAACGTTGACCGCAGCTGCTGGTGCAATCGCTCGACGGCTTTCATTAGGTGGCAGGATCCTGACGTTTGGCAACGGGGGAAGCGCGTGTGATGCCATGGCCTTCGCACGAGGATCTGTGGGCACTGGCTGGGAGCAGATCTCGGTGCGAACACTTGCTGCGGACCCGGCGATTCTCAGCGCCCTTGGTAACGATCTTGGCGCCGAGCAGATGTTTTCCCGCCAAGTAGAAGCCTTCGGGGGGCGCAACGACACAGCAATTGCGTTTTCAACCAGCGGACAGTCACTCAATCTTCTGACCGCCTTGCGAGTGGGGCGCCAACGAGGCCTGCTCACAATCGCAGTTACCGGATACGGAGGCGGCGCCATGGCGAACAACCCCGACATTGACTATTGCTTGATTGTGAACTCCCAAAGCGTGCATCGCATTCAGGAGGCTCAAGCCCACTTGTCGCTGCACTTGCGTACGCTAATTTGCGACCAGGCATCTAACACCGGAGAACGGCTTTGAAGTTCGTTGATGAGTTTCGGGATCCAGTCGCCGTCGGCGAAATCTTGGTGGAAATAGCTGGACTGGCTGGCGAAGAACCACTGAAGTTCATGGAGATTTGCGGTGGGCACACCCACACCATCTACCGCCACGGAATCGAACAGATCCTCCCACCCAATATCGAGTTGGTTCATGGCCCAGGCTGCCCGGTCTGTGTGATTCCAATGGGCCGAGTCGACGATGCAATTGCGGTTGCCGAGACCCCCGATGTCATCTTCACTTCTTTCGGGGACATGATGCGGGTGCCGGGTAGCAAGTCAACTTTGCTTGAGGCCAAGGCCCGGGGTGCAGACGTTCGGATGGTCTACTCGCCAATGGACGCTCTGGAACTGGCGGTATCAACGCCAGACCGCGAAATTGTGTTCTTTGCGGTTGGGTTCGAGACAACCGCTCCGTCAACGGCGCTCACCATTCTGGCCGCTCAGAAGCGCGGCATCAAGAATTTCAGTGTTTTCTGCAACCACGTCACGATTGTCCCGCCGGTGAAAGCAATCCTTGATAGCCCCGACCTCCGTCTGAACGGATTTCTTGGGCCCGGCCACGTGAGCACGGTTATCGGGACACGCCCGTACGACTTCATTCCCAAACGCTACGGCATCCCTCTGGTAGCCACTGGGTTTGAGCCCCTCGACATTTTGCAGGCTGTATACATGCTGTTGGCCCAGCGGCGAGACGGCCGGTGCGAGGTCGAAAACCAGTACAAGAGGGTCGTTACCAGGAACGGCAATCTAAAGGCCCTTGAAGTGATGAGCCAAGTGTTCGTTCTCCGGCCTCACTTTGAATGGCGAGGTCTCGGATTCATCTCCCAGAGTGCGCTGGCGCTCAGCCCTGAGTTCGCCGCGTGGGACGCCGAACTTCGCTACTCGGTTCCCGGCGTGCGTATTGCAGACCCAAAGGCCTGTCAGTGCGGCGAGGTGCTGAAGGGGGCCATCAGACCGTGGGAGTGCAAGGTGTTTGGCACAGCCTGCACTCCTGAAACACCTATTGGAACGTGCATGGTCTCAAGCGAGGGGGCTTGCGCCGCCTACTACAACTACGGCAGGTTGGCTGGCCACAAGCGAATCCCGATTCGAGCGGTGTGACCCAGGAATCCCGCGAGGCCGTGTTCGAACGAATCGAGAAGTTCCGCCGACGCAAGCCCCGACTTCATGACGAGGTCATCACAATGGCTCATGGCGCGGGCGGCAAGGCTTCCGAAGCACTTCTGGACTCGGTGTTTCTCGACGCATTCGATAGCGCCCGCCTCAATCAGCGAGACGACGGTGCGGTAATCTCGCTTGGCTCAGACACGGTCGTAATGAGCACTGACTCGTTCGTTATCACGCCCTGGCGGTTTGCGGGCGGAACAATCGGCAGCCTCGCGGTTCACGGCACGGTGAACGACATTGCCGTAATGGGGGCGGTGCCTCGGTGGTTGACCGTCGCCTTTGTAATCGAAGAAGGGTTCGCCATTACCGACCTTCGGGAAATCGTTGCCGACATGGCACGGGCGGCTGCTGGCGCCGCGGTAAGCATTGTTTCGGGCGACACAAAGGTTGTAGAGCGCGGCGCTGCCGACGGCATCTACATCACAACCACGGGCCTGGGTACGCTCGATCGGTCCGTGGTTCTTGGAGCAGACCGCGTCCGGGTTGGCGACAAGGTCTTGATCTCGGGCTCCATTGGCGATCATGGCATGTCGATAATGCTGGCTCGCGGCGGAATGTCATTCCAGGCAGATATCCAGTCTGACAGCGCGCCACTGCACGAACTTGTGGCCCAGGTGCTCGAGGCGGCCCCTGGAACCAGGTGGCTCCGCGACCCAACAAGGGGCGGAGTTGCAAGTGCACTCAATGAATTGGTGGTCAGCTGCAATCTCGCGATCGAACTTGATGAGAAGTCCCTGCCGGTGACGCCGGCCACTGCTGGCGCTTGTGAGCTGCTGGGGCTTGATCCCCTGTATGTGGCAAACGAAGGCAAGGCAATTGCGGTTGTGGCCCCCGACTCTGCTGATGCCGCCCTTGAAGCGATGCGCAACCATCCACTTGGTCGGGAAGCAGCCGTAATCGGCGAGGTAGTCGATGAGCCTCGCGGCCTGGTGGCTCTCAGAACTCCTTTTGGCGGCACGCGAATCGTTGATCTTCTTGTTGGAGATCCGCTCCCCCGGATCTGTTAGCAAACTCGAGTCGCGTCAGTGGTCAGTGACCTACCCGAATTGGTAGGTCACTGACCCACCATTTCGAAGGTGGTTCGACGCCCCTCGACGTGCTACAAATATCCGTACAATTGATTCAAGGGGGAGCGAGTGGTCAAGGCCGCAATCACAATTGGGGGGGCAAGTGCTGGATGGGTACGAGCTTGTGTGCTTCTGCTGTTGGCAGAAGCACCTGCCCACGGCTACGAGCTCCTAACCGATCTGGAAGGATTCGGCGCCCATTGTGTAGACACCGGAACCCTCTATCGGGTACTGCGTCGAACAGAGCTAGACGGCTTCACAACATCATGCTGGCAGCCCGCAACATCAGGGCCCGCCAGGCGAATCTATTCGCTGACCACGCTTGGAAAAGAAGCTCTGGAGGATCTAGTCATCGATCTCGATCGCACCCAAGAACTAACCGGGCTCTACGTTGCCAGGGCGCGCCGCATGGGGGCATCCCTGGCGAATGGCTGACGCCACCGCAAGGATCGGTCTACATCAGAGTTGGACTACAAGGTCTGCTAGACGAGCTAGAGCTTGAGCCGCCGATGAGTCTGGGGCATGGTCCAGCAGCGAGATGCCGAGCCGGTCGGCGTCGAAAACAGAAGAGTCGGTGGGTACCACGATCGTCTCGACGTTGCCCAGTCTGTCTTTGGCGAACGCTGTGTCAGCAGCAACGTCATCGACCTTGTTGAGCACCACAAGTGTGCGACCCTGAGTATTCTCTATGGCAATCGCCAGTGCCCTCGCCCCGACCTCTATGGATCTGGGAGTCGGCTCTACTACGACTACGGTGAAATCGACCTGACCGGGCTCCAGCCTTGTAAGCGTTCCAATACCCGCTTCTAGGTCGGCCACTACGATGTTGCCGCCGAAATTACCAGAGCTGAGCAACTGCTCAGCGGACAAGCCACATCAAGGTCAACCGGGATCTGGATTCTCGATTCGGGTGATCACACCGAGGCGGACCCCATCGGGGGCGTTGGTTCCGAAGGTGTCGAGGATCTGATCCCAACTGGGAGCGTGGTCTATTTCCCCATCGTCCAACTGATCGCGCAAAGTCAGCAGCCGCTCAGTTTCAAGATCACCGACCCCGAGGGACAAACCCAGGTTGGGGTTCGTGTCGCAGTCGAGGGCCACGACGTCCTTTCCCTGACGAGCCAAGGTTCGAGCCAGCACGGCTGCGGTGGTGGTCTTGCCTGATCCGCCCTTACCAACAACAGCGATCTTCACTTGGCCCCCTTGGTGTCGACAGGATACATTGCGACCACCTCGTTGACAAGCGTGCCGACAGCCTTCACAAAAGCTCCATTTGGGTCGGCATCAAGAGGCGCCAGCCCGCCACGGTCCCCAGTTAGGATTTCGGGTGAAAGCGGTACAACAGCATCAACCGGGCGTTCCAAACGGTCACTAATTCGGTCTATATCTGCCTTATCTTGTACTTTGTTGGCAACAACGCTGAATGCCTTGGGAGCAAATTCTGCCTCCGACAAACGCAGCAGGCGCCGGGCTGAATGCAGCGACTTCACCGTGGGTTCGACCACTAGCAGGACATGCTCTGCGTACTTCGCCCAACCAAACATGGCCTGACGAGTGCCGCCTGGCAAATCGCCAACCAGGTGCCACTTCGGGTCGACTCCGGCAACCGTCTCAGACCAAGCGAACTGGGCTCGTTGAATAGTGGAGATGTGCCCAAAGGTGTTTCCGAACTGCAGGTATCGAACACCGTCGGGGCAGACGGCGGCATAGTTCTCAATCACATCGGCGGGATCGATCCCAGGCGCCAGGACCCAACGCGGGCCGCCATCCGGGCCTTCGACCACAACGTCGTCGGGAATCGGGCTGTCATCAACTTCGATTCCAAGAGCGTATGGCATACCTGGCAGCGGGTCAGAATCAAGTGCCAACACAGGCTGGCCAGTGCGTGCCAACAACCGCGCGAAGGTGCCAGCAATCGTTGACTTCCCAGATCCTCCCTTGCCCAAGAACGCAACCTTCACGGTTCTCCTTTCGGCGGCTGACACAAGCCAGCAAGGTACTGCATCCCGTCACTCTGCGGCGACCGTAACGGCGTCGAAAAAGATAGGGCTCACGACGCCACAGGCCTTGCACAAGCCGAACACAAACCGAGACACCAGCCCGTCGCCGGGGCAGCAGGGAGGATTCGCGATAGGTCTAATCTTATGCCTTCATGGATATCAATCGATTTGAATCGACCTTTCATTCAGGATTATCTTCGTCATTGACTCGCAACGATCAAGATTCCGTCCACACGTGGAGGCTCAGTCAATGGCCGATCAAGAGACAGGCGCACAGTACAAGTCAGGAGTAATGGAGTACTCCAAGATGGGCTACTGGGAGCCGGACTACGAGCCGGTCGACACCGACATAATCTCGGTTTTTCGTATCACTCCCCAACCCGGGGTAGACCCCAAGGAAGCGGCAGCGGCGGTGGCTGGCGAGTCTTCAACCGCCACTTGGACCATCGTCTGGACCGATCGCCTGACCAATAGTGAGCAGTACCGGGCCAAGGCATACAAGATCGAGCCTGTGCCAGGGCGAGACGACCAATGGTTTGCCTGGATCGCGTACGACCTTGACTTGTTCGAGCCCGGATCGATCTCGAACCTCACCGCATCCATTATCGGCAATGTCTTTGGCTTCAAGCCCCTGAAGGCGTTGCGGCTTGAAGATATGCGCGTGCCAGTGGCCTATCTCAAGACTTTCCCGGGACCCCCCGCCGGAATCGTGGTAGAACGCGAACGACTCGACAAGTTCGGACGTCCCCTCCTTGGCGCAACGGTAAAGCCCAAGCTCGGGCTCTCCGGACGCAATTACGGCCGGGTTGTCTATGAAGCCCTCAAGGGTGGCCTCGACTTCACCAAAGACGACGAGAACATCAACTCGCAGCCCTTCATGCACTGGAGAGACCGATTCCTGTTTGGCATGGAGGCGGTCAACAAAGCCGAGGCTGCAACTGGTGAGGTGAAGGGCCACTATTTCAATGTCACGGCCGCAACGATGGAAGAGATGTACGAGCGGGCCGAATTCGCGAAAGACCTGGGCTCAGTCGTTGTAATGATCGATTTGGTCATTGGCTACACCGCAATTCAGTCAATGCAGAAATGGAGTCGAGACAACGACACGATCCTGCACCTTCACCGGGCCGGGCACTCGACATACACCCGCCAGAAGGACCACGGTGTCAGCTTCCGGGTGATCTCGAAATGGATGCGCATGGCGGGTGTGGACCACATCCATGCCGGAACCGTGGTTGGCAAGCTAGAAGGGGATCCGCGCACGGTCGCAGGCATCTATGACACATTGCGCGAGCCGTTCGTGCCGATGAACCTGGAACATGGCATCTTCTTCGATCAGCCATGGGCATCGCTTGGCGCTGTCATGCCGGTCGCCTCGGGTGGAATCCATGCTGGGCAGATGCACCAACTGCTTCACTATCTTGGTGAGGACACCATCTTGCAGTTCGGCGGTGGAACTATCGGGCACCCATACGGGATCGAGGCCGGAGCCACAGCCAACCGCGTCGCTCTCGAGGCAGTCGTGCTTGCCAGAAACGAAGGCAAGGACATCTGGAACGAGGGGCCGGACATCCTCAAGGAGGCGGCGAAGACCTGTTCACCGCTGAAGCAAGCCCTCGACACCTGGGGCGACGTCACCTTCGACTACACCTCAACAGACACCCCCGATTTTGTTCCGACCCCAACTGTCAGCTAGGAGCCCAAGATGAGACTCACTCAAGGCGCTTTTTCGTTTCTTCCCGATCTG
>QIKW01000129.1 GCA_003231975.1 Acidimicrobiia bacterium | reverse complement strand
AAACCAAACTCGAATCCGCGTTGGGTCGGGTTCCGATCTGGCAACAGCCCTGGTTGGCACCGGATTCGGGTATCAGCCAGAGCAACGCAGACACCAGGCATCGGTCTTGATGACCCTGCTGCCCACAATCAGGGACATCAGACGGTTTGGCTCGGCGGCGCTAGATCTCTGCCTCGTCGCCGAAGGCCAGCTTGACGCGTACTACGAAACCGGCCTGAATTCATGGGACCTGGCCGCCGGGGCCCTGATAGCAACCGAGGCGGGGGCCACCGTTGGCAACCTCCGCGGCGGGCCCCCAGGCACTGACTTTATGCTTGCGGCCAACCCAATAATGTTTGGCCTCCTGACCGGGCCACTGAGGGCTGCGAACGCCGACTTTTCGGCCTAAACAGCGACGGAATCGAGCCCTCGTCGTCACTTTCGGGATGGCCGCGCCAGCGCCGTGAAGAGGCAAAATTGTGACATGACAGACAAGCAGCCCAACTTTCGGGCACCATTCACCCTGTGGGAACTCGCATCCTGACCGTAGAAGACGACGAACGCATTCGCCAGGCCGTACGACTGGCCCTCGAAGACGAGGGGTGGAACGTCGACGAAGCCGACACCGGCGAGACCGCGTTGGACCGCTTTCGCGAGCGGGCCGCTGATGTTGTGCTGATCGACATCATGCTTCCTGGCATGGATGGCTTCGAGGTATGCCGGTCGATTCGGCGGGCCAGCGACGTGCCTATCATCATGGTTACCGCCCGGAACGACACACATGATGTTGTCGCCGGTCTGGAAGCAGGCGCCGACGACTACCTCACCAAGCCGTTCGCACCCAAGGAATTGTCGGCTCGGATCCGCGCTTTGTTGCGGCGCGTTCGCAGCTCAGACGGTGGGTCTATGGAACGAATCGCAGTTGGAGACCTCGAAATCAGCCCCGAGGAGGGTGTGGTGTTCAAAGCTGGAGAAGAGCTGCACCTGACCAAGACAGAATTCAAACTTTTGGTTGAGCTGGCCTCCCAACCGGGCAAGGTCTTCAGCCGCGAGGTACTGCTGGAACGAGTCTGGGGTTATGACTACTTCGGTGACGGCCGACTGGTCGATGTCCACGTTCGTCGCTTGCGCACCAAGGTCGAATCCGATCCAGCCAGCCCTCGGTATGTGGTCACCTCACGAGGGCTCGGCTACAAGCTTCAGCCGTGACCAGAAGGCCCCGCCTGGGCCTTCGAGCTCGCATCACTGCCATCTTTGCGCTCGGAGCCTTGCTGGTTTCATCAACCGTGGCCTTCGCTGGCTTTGCGTTGGTGAGGAGGGAGATTCTGGCCGACTTCGAAACCACCGCCCGGGCGCAGCTGTTTCGCAATGCGTTGCAGGTCAGACAGGATCTACAGAACCAGCCCGCCGATGCGATCGAAGCCGCTCTTGGTGAACCAGACGAGAACCCGAACGAAGAAGGAACGGGGTTGGACCTGGATTTGATTCTTGGAGATCTCCTGAAACCAAACAGCGCAACGGAACTGCTGGTGCTTCAAGACCAACCCAGGTCTTCACGGGGCCTGCAACTTCGGGAGGTTCCTTCTGATGTGCAGGAGATCGTGAAAGCAGGCGGCGCCGGTGCGCGTCGAGCCGTGATCCTGGGCCAACCGCGTCTGGTCATCGGGGTGTTCATCGCCCAACTTGGGGCCGAGTACTACGAGTCGGTTAGCCTGCAACCGTTGCAGGACACTCTCGACCGGCTGCGCAATACGCTGGTTGCGGTTGCTCTTGGAGCGGGGGCTGCGGGCGCTTTCCTCGGCTACTACTCGGCCCGCCGGGCCCTTCAGCCGGTAACCAGGGTTTCGAATGCCGCGCTGGCTATTGCCGCGGGCGATTTCCAGACTCGACTCGATCCAACCGTCGACCCCGATCTCGCCCCCCTCACCACATCATTCAACGACATGGTTGGCGCGCTGAGGGCCCGAATCGAGAGAGATGAGAGATTCGCATCCGACGTCAGCCACGAACTCAGATCACCCCTCATGACGCTGGCGGCGTCCATCGGCGTACTGGAACATAGGCGCAGTGAACTGCCAGCCCCGGCCCAGCAGGCGGTAGACCTGCTTGGGAAGGACCTGCGCAGATTTACCAGGCTGGTTGAGGATCTGCTTGAGATCTCCCGAATGGACGTCGGGGCAGTCGAAGCCGACATGGCACCCGTTGTTCTGGTTGAGTTCCTCCAGTTCGCCGTGCTGCACTCAAGCGCATCAGAGGTGCCTGTCGTCTATGACGAAGCGGACGCAGAGCTTCTGGTTATGGCAGACAAGCGAAGACTGGCGCAGGTGATTCAGAACCTGCTCGACAACGCAACCAAGTACGGAGGAGGGGCCGTTTCTGTCAGCTTCTCCCGGACGGGCACTCATGTCCGCATAGCCGTCGACGACGATGGCCCAGGAGTGCCGTCAGCAGATCGAGAGCGAATCTTCGATCGGTTCACACGGGCGGGGACCGACGCTGGTCGCCGAGACATTGCCAAGGGGGTTGGCCTTGGCCTGTCTCTCGTTGCTGAACACGTCCGCCTTCACGACGGCAGAGTTTGGGTGACCGACCGGCCCCACGGCCTAACTGGAGCCCGATTCATCGTTGAGTTGCCAATCGGCGACCCCAGCCAGTTTGGTGAGGAGTTGTTCGCGTGACCAGATCAGGAATCCGGGCCAGGTGGGTTCTGGGCAGCCTGCTGGCTCTGTCTGCTTGCCGCATTCCAATGGACGACGAAGCTCGACCGCTCGATGTTGAGGTTGTGGAATTCGACTTGCTTGAGACCACAACCTCAATCACTACACCAGAGATTGTCGTGCTGCCCCGGTTTGTTCTTCGGCTGTACTGGCACACAGCATCGGACAACCGTCTGGTGATCGCCGAGAAGGGCCGCGAAACTGCTCCGTCAGCCCAGGAAGCTCTTACCGAGCTGGCCATCGGGCCACTTGAGGCAGACCTCCAGCTGAACCCGGATCTTCAGACCCTGCTAGACGCAACAATGGAGCCCCTTCTCAGCGGCCCCGACGACAACGGCATCCATCGAATTCAGATCAACCGACCCGCCACCGAGGCTCTCGGCACCGCCCAGGTTGCTGAGTTGGTGTGCACGGTTACCCAGTTCGCCAGCATTGAACAGGTCGAGGTAGTTGATCCGGGCGGCGAACTCTTCAGCCTTTCGGGTGCCGGCGCGGTGGCCATCACCGGCCCTGCTCGCGCTTCAGACTTTGGGGACTGTGAGGAGGAACTGCTGCCAACCGAAGACACGTTGCCCGAGGATCAGGACTCGTAGCGTTTGTGGTCACTTGGGGATTAGGCAAAGAATTGTTGGGCAACCGCCCACAGGTGAGGGTTGACAAACTTCAGTTCCCGCACTGCATCACTGAGCCGAACCAGAACCACCTCATTTGACTGAAGAGCAACCATCTGCCCCCAAGCCTCCTCGTGAACGGCGTCGACCGCGGCCACACCGAACCAGGTGCTTAGAACCCGGTCATAGGCGGTAGGAGTGCCACCCCGCTGCACATGACCAAGGATCGTGACGCGGGTCTCAAACCCGGTCCGCCCCTCGATCTCGTTGGCAACCACATTGCCGATTCCGCCCAACCGGACATGTCCGAACTCATCGAATTGATCTGGCTCAACCTCGATAGTGCCCTCCTTTGGTTTGGCCCCCTCGGCCACCACCACAATGGATGCGAACCGGCCACGCTTATGCCTTCTTGTCAGCGATTGGCACACTTCATCGATGTCGAAAGGTTCCTCCGGAATAAGGGTGACCGTGGCGCCTCCAGCGATCCCCGCCCACGTTGCGATGTGACCAACATGGCGCCCCATGACCTCAACCACCATTACCCGGTTGTGACTTTCGGCTGTTGTGTGAAGGCGGTCAATCGCCTCGGTGGCAATTGCGACCGCGGTGTCAAATCCAAAGGTTCGTTCAGTCAGGCCAATGTCGTTGTCGATTGTCTTTGGCACCCCGACAATGGGCAGGCCTCGTTTGTGGAGCTCGCTGGCACAAGCCAACGTACCCTCGCCTCCAATGGCAATTATTGCATCAACTCCAAGCTCTTCGACCGAGCGAATGGTTCGCTCAACTCCATCTTCGAACATGAACGGTTGGATTCTGCTGGTGCCCAGAATCGTGCCACCTCGCGGCAGAGTTCCCCTGAGAGTTGCTACATCGAGCCTCAAGAAGTCGCCGTCCATCACCCCTTTCCAACCGTCTCTGAAACCGAGGAGTTCATCGCCAAAGACGCGTTCGCCCTTGCGGACAATGCCCCTGATGACGGCGTTCAGGCCAGGACAGTCGCCCCCGCCGGTAAGTATGCCAACTCGCATTGAGACGCTTCCTCCTGAGAGCCCGGGCCACGGGCGAAGTGCACATGGTGGCACCGGCCGACACAGATTGCCACCAGTTCTGCCCCTAGCGGAACCGGGGCCGTTCTAAAGTGCGAACCTGAACCGAAGGGAGCAAGCGAATGGCACTGGTGATATCGCTGGACGCAGGTACGACCGGAGTTAGGGCTCTTGCTGTTGATGAGAACAGCACGATCGTTGGGCTGTGCTACCGCGAATTCACCCAACACTTTCCCAAGCCGGGGTGGGTTGAGCACGATGCTGAAGAGATCTGGGAGGCCATGCAGGCGGTGATAGCCGAGCTGATGCCAAAGCTCGATCAGCCGATTGCCGCCGTTGGCGTCACCAACCAACGCGAGACCGTCGTGGCGTGGGATCGACGCACGGGTGAGCCCAGGCATCGGGCAATCGTGTGGCAGGATCGGCGAACGGCAGGCGCCTGTGACCGCCTGGTTTCCGAAGGCCACCTGGATCGGGTTAGATCCCTCACCGGTCTTGGCCTCGATCCCTACTTCTCGGGCACCAAGTTCGCCTGGCTCCTAAACGAAGGCGGCGTGTCGGCTGAGCATTTGGCGTTTGGCACAATTGACACGTGGCTGATCTGGAAGCTCACTAACGGGGCAACCTTCGTCACAGAACCATCCAACGCCTCTCGCACCCTGCTGTTCGATATTCAGGCGCTCGAATGGTCTGAAGAACTGTGCAACTTGTTTGGCGTTCCGATGAAGGCCCTGCCCGACGTCAGGCCCAGCAGCGGCCGCTTCGGAGTTACCGCAGGCACCACAGCCCTGGGTTCGGGGATACCAATCAGCGGAGCGGCCGGTGACCAGCAGGCCGCTCTGTTCGGTCAGGCCTGCTTCGAGCCGGGAATGACAAAGAACACCTACGGCACCGGCAGCTTCCTCCTGATGAACCTCGGAACAACGTGGCCTGAACCAGTTGACGGTTTGCTCACAACGGTGGCGTGGACCCTCGGCGAGGGCGAGCCGGCAACGTATGCCTACGAAGGCTCAATCTTTGCAACTGGAGCGGCAATTCAATGGCTCCGAGACGGGCTCGGCATCATTTCTGACGCTTCTGAAATTGGCCCTCTGGCCGAGAGCGTCCAATCAACGGGGGATGTGTTCCTGGTGCCGGCGTTTGCGGGGCTTGGAAGCCCGTGGTGGGACCCGTACGCGCGGGGCACCATCATCGGTATCACCCGGGGCACAGGCAGGGGCGAGCTGGCGCTGGCAACCGTTGAGTCAATGGCCTACCAGGTGCGCGCGGTTGCCGACGCAATGTCTGGGGCTTCTGGCCTCGACCTGGTTGAGCTTCGGGTAGACGGCGGCGCGTCGGTTATGGATCTGTTGCTGCAACTACAGGCCGATCAACTCGGCGTGCCGGTTACCCGGCCGGTGATGCAGGAAACCACTGCGCTGGGCGCGGCGTACCTGGCCGGGCTGGCAGAAGGAGTCTGGACCGACCTGGATGAAGTGGCCCAGGCGTGGCAGCAGGAAACCACGGCCCAGCCGACCCCCAACCGCGGAGAGGCCGAGGCGATGTACAGCCGTTGGCTCCAAGCAGTCGAGCGATCCAAGGGCTGGGCCTCTTGATGCTGATCGATGAGCTTGACCGCAGGTTTGGGCCAGCCAGGCCGTCAGTAGACCGACCGGTCAAGTTTTTCGATTAACCTGACCGACTATGAGCGCAATGGCCGCCGAGCTTCCAGACTCAGACCCCCCGGCGCGAAAATTGACAGCTCGGGGCCGAGACCGCCGCCATGCGGTGTTGGAGTACGCAACATCGCGCTTCGCCGAAAACGGCTATCACCCAACGTCGGTTTCCGACATTGTCGACGGGATTGGAGTCGGCAAGGGCGTATTTTATTGGTACTTCCCCTCCAAAGACGATCTCCTGCTTGAAATTCTCAGGGATGCCCTTTTTGACCTCCGCCGATCACAAGAAGCCGAGATCGCCGACTCAGACGATCCCCTCGAGCGCCTTGAGCTGGGAATCCGGGCCTCGCTGACCTGGCTGGTCGCCAATCAAGACATCTTGCGAATCACCATGTTCTGCTGGACCGAGGAGACCTTCGCCAGGGCTCTCCGAAAGGGCAGAAGGATTATCATCGCCGACACGGCCAAACACATCCAGGAAGCAATGGATCGGGGCCTGATTGAGCCCGGTGACCCTGAGGTAATGGCAACTGCGGTGCGAGGGGTGATAGACGAACTGGCCCGCTCCTACGCCGTTGGTGTAACCAAGGTTGAGTCTGACGTGTTGGATCTAGCGGTCCGGCTTTGCCTTCACGGCCTGACGGGCAAGCAAAGCTAGCCAGCAAGAGCCGGGCGCGGATCAGGCCGCAGCGACCAGCCTGCACCCATCACCAACACACCCCCGAGACCCAACGCCAGCAGCGAAGCCGCAAACAGATCCTTGGATTCGGCTCCGGTGAACGCAAGCGTGCCAACAAACAGCGCGTGGTTCCAGGAAATTCTGTTTCCGCTAACCGTTCCTGTCTTGTCAAGCGACAAGTCAACGTTTGGAACCGGCAGACTCAGCGCCGTTGGGTCCTGGTTGCCTCCCGAGTCGCCGGGAGCGCCCGCGTTCACGTCGCTGGGATCCGGGTTGGAGCCGCTGTCGGACATCACCGACAACGGCTCTCCGATCGGAGGTGTTCCAACGGCAAGGGCCTGATTCATGAACGGACCGAAATTGGAAGTGGTTGTCAGCACCACAACCAGGTCAACCCAGGCGGTTAGTTCGGGCAACAGCGAATCTGTGCCGCTCAACAGGTTGATATCGGTCTCTCCGTTGAAGCCCGGGTTGGCGGTTGCTCCTTCGGCTGAAACCGACTGCACCACAAACGGCAGCGCCCCAAAGACAGCCCTTAAGTCGTCGGTAACCTGAACCTGATTCAGCACGACGTTCCCGACGTTTCTGAGCCAGATTCGATTCGTGATGGTGAACGTGCCGTCCTGGGGGTCTCCGGCAAAATCCAGTGGGGTGGGATCATCGGTGCCACCGGTGTTGCCCGGCGCCCCGTTCAACGGGTCGTTTGGATTCGGATTGCTACAGGTTGCTACCGAGGCGGTAGCCCCTTCTCGGATGAGACGGGTCAGGTCTACATTCCCCACCACGCCGCTGGCCGCCGGGCCCATCTTCCATAGCCAGGGTTGCAGCCCCTATGGCCTCAGCAACCCAAGCGGCCAGCTCCCGAAAGACCAGCCAGGCTCGACCCTGTCTGCTATCCGGTGCGCTCAGTGAGACTGGATGCCAGCGCTCGCCGTAGGCCCGCGTCGGAGGCCCACTGCATCGCTTCGGGTCGACTGGTGAGAATGACCAACTGGAGATCCTGGGCCAACACCTCAAGGTCGTCCAGGAGCCCGCAAATGGCAGGTTCATCCAAGTCCCGAAACTCTCCTTGCAGTACCAACGGCACCGAACTGCCCGCTTCAGAACGCACTCGATCGGCCAGCGGTCGCAGCAAGGCCACAGCTCGCTCGCCAGAAGTGCCTGCCGGTGCATCGGCCGCAACCAGCCTGGCCTCAACGGCCGCCGCCTTGGCTGCGGACTCAAGCGCCGTCGCGTCCAGGCGATCAATTCGGTTCATGGCGCGGTTGTGCCGCTCAAGTTCCTTTTCAGCAACTGCCAGCGACCCAAGAAGCTGGGCCCGAGACGGCCCCGCCACTTCAGGAGACTGCGCTCTCGCAACCCAGTCAGCTGCCCAGGCCGGAAGATCTGTCGGCGCCAGGTCGTCTGGCACCTCAATCTGCTGCTCAACCAGTTCGGCATATAGTTCTCGAACTCGCTCCAGCCAGGCCGGGTTCTCCAGCTCAACCACCTGGCTTCGAAGGGCAGACCCAAGATCAGCAGGGAGCATTGGCCCCAAATAGCGTCTGGCTATCTCCTTAACACCGTCCAGCCGGGTGGCCAGAGACTGGGCAACAGTGCCGTTCTGAAGATCGGTCTTCGCCTCTCCTAGCCTCGTCTCAGCCTGCTCGACCCGCAGGCGGGCCGCCTCTACCTGCATGAGCGACTCAGCAGAGGGCTCGGGTGCCATGCGATACATCACATAACCGACAAAGGTGACTTGGCCAACTTTGTCCAGAAGGGCCGCCAGCTCAGCTTCGTCGGCCGTGCTCAGCCGCTTGCTCTTTTTGCCCGATGCGGCGCGCTGTGCCAATTCGTCCACCCGGTGATCTTCCTCCGCAGACAACACCAGCGGCACGGCCATCGCAACGGCCTCGCTCATCATTCGTTTCGAGGAAGTAACGTCGGCTTCAAGTCCCTCTATGCGACTGACCATGGCGTCAATTTCAGGCTGGACCTCGTCTCTCACTGCCTCGTACCGCTCCCATTCCACCAGCAGTTCGCGAACCTCATCCGGCATTTCCCGAAGCACGGGCGAGGTTGCGCTTAGCTGCTTGAGCGCACTAGCCACCGCCTCGATCCTTGCCAGGTCATCAGTTCCGTCGCCGTCAAACTCGGATACGGATTGATGCAGTAGATGCACTCTCGCAGCCGCAGCGGCATCAAGGTCGGCCCGAGCCTCTTCAAGCTGCACGGCGTCAATCATCGCCCTTCGTTCCAGCTGATCAAGTTCTGCTTGCAGAACTACCGGGTCTCCGCTGCTGTCGATCTGATCGAGCGAAACGAAGACGTCCTCGATGGTTAGCGGGCCGATCCCGTCGGTGCCGTCGCCTCGAAGCTCAAGCAGTTGCCCGCCAGATTCGACCAGGCCACCGGCAA
This sequence comes from Acidimicrobiia bacterium, assembly GCA_003231975.1. Taxonomy (GTDB): domain Bacteria; phylum Actinomycetota; class Acidimicrobiia; order Acidimicrobiales; family SZUA-35; genus SZUA-35. The sequence continues at coordinate 6,159 of QIKW01000129.1, read as the reverse complement.
CGCAGTTTGCAGAACCCCGAACCAGGCCACGAACAGCAGCCACAAGCTCGTCGGCCTGATCGTTGCTCAGACCGGAAACGATTGAGATGAAGGGATGGAGGTCGACCGTAGCCCCGTGGTCTCGCAAGTCGAGGCGAAGTATGCGCATACACGTTCTTCGGCCGGTATCGGCGGGTACTCAAGAAAAGTCTTGACGGGCTAGCGAATATCCTCATACAGCGCTTCAGCGCGAGATCGAAAACGGCCTAGGGCGGCGGCGACGATCTTTTCCTCTGCCCGTCGTTTCACGAACCCGGGGAGCGGCACGGCCAGCGCAATGGACAACTCATAGGTCACCTTTGTTGAATCAGGGTCGTCGGCCGACACGGCAAAGGTGTACGCCCCGTCGACCCTGGTTGTCAGATCTCCACGAACCTGAGACCAGGCAAGGCGCAAAGGCTGACCAACCGCGCCTTTGGTCCGTTCGTACTTGAGCTCATAGCGCGTTCGCCTGCCAATGGCCGCCGCGTCAAAGCGGGCAACCAACACAGCACCTTGGTCGTCGAGTTCCAAGACCTCAACTGCGCTAATTCCGGGCGCCCATTCGGGGTAGGCGGAAATGTCGTCAGCAACCGAGTAGCAATGCTCGGGGGTTGCCCGAACCAGCGTGCTAACCCTTGCGTGTTGGGTCTGGGTACGGCGGGCTCGTTGAGACATCGACACTCCAGAATCCTACTTTGACCGAAACGAGCCGTGCTTGGCTCCCACCAGGGCAACTATGCCAAGTCCGAACATTGGAACAAGGATACCAAACGCCAACGCAGTGAACGGCGCCACGATCGCTCCGCCAAGCCCAACGATGGCCTGCACGGCCAACGAGCCCAGAAACCAGCGCCGGTCGGCGCCAGAGACTGAGCCTCCGGAGAGGAAAAACACCCCGCCAACATCCAGATCCTCGTCTCGACTTCGGGCTGCAGCAACCAGCAGGCCCCAAAGAAACAGGAACGACCCGACGAAGAAAAGGAGGGCGAATGCGGCAGCGGCGGCAGCCCGCACCTGATCGGATAGCAGCAGGGCGGCAGCCGTCAGCAAGACTTGGGCAATCGCAGCACCGGCAGTTGCAACTCTCAGTGTTTGAAGGCTCACCGGTCCGAAGCCTCCAGAGTTTCCCACCGGGTTAGGGCTCGGCTGAGGCGATCAGCCAAGAGGTTGTAGTCGAACTCTTCCAGTGCTCGAGTGCGAGCGGCTCGCCCCATCTGGCGGCGCCGATCCGGATCGTCCAACAACGTCGCCAGGGATGCCACCACATCGTCCAGGGAACGGGGATTCTGCACAACCAATCCGGTTACCCCATCCAGCACTGCCTCGGCCGCGCCACCACTCCTCCCCGCCACCTGAGGAATCCCCACCGCGGCCGCCTCCAAGAAAGCGATACCAAACCCTTCCTGTTCCAACCCCCACCACCGGTCGTGGCACAACATCGCCATCAGGTCAGACGCCCCGTACAGAGCCTGAACCGCGTCATCCGCTATGCGACCGGGGAACTCAACGGGAGCGCCAAGGTCGCCAGCCAGCTTGTGCAACCGTCGTTGGTCTCTACCGGTTCCCGCAATCACCACCGTTAAGTCTGGTCGTGCCGGGGCCAACTCGGCGGCCGCCGCAATCAAGAAGTCCATTCCCTTTCTGGGAACCAGCCTGTTCACCGAAGAGACCACAAGCGCATCTTTGTCAAGGCCGAAACGCCTCCGAGCGTTGTGGCGTTCGACACTACTGAATGGCTGGAATCGAGACGTGTCGACTCCAGGAGGAACAACCACCGAAGGCAAGGACCTTCCCGCGCAACGCTCGGCCTCGGCCAACGCGTAACTTCCAGCCGATACCACCAACGAGGCCCCACGCAAAACCCGACGCAACGCGCTGGCGGCGCCCGGCAGCCTGCCAGGAATCGTGACCTCGGCGCCATGAAGCACAACGCCGTACGGCCGTCCCAACCGGGGCCCAACGAGCCCCAGCGGCACTGCGGGGTCCAGCAGCACAAGCTCTGCGCCGACCTCATCTGCGAGGTCACAAATTCGCTTCGCCAACCAGGGGTACGGCAACAAAACAGGCTCGGGAGAACGCTCGATCCGAAACGGTTGAGAGGCATCAAAGGCCGCCGAGTTTCTGTATGGCGTGCAGTAAACGACGGTGTCCTCTGGCGGAAGGCGCCGCCAAAGCTCCCACAGGTAACTCTGGATCCCGCCGAGCTTCGGGGGGAAGTCGTTGCTTACAAGAAGATGGCGGGCCACGTGTGCCAGGATGCCACGACCAAACGGCGCCAGGCGATCAGAACCTGGCTAGCGATTCAGTTCAGCAAGCACTTCCGGGGCCGTCTCTCCATCAAGAGCCACCAAGGAATCGTGAAGCCCCAGCTTGCGAGCAGCCCACACTGCGTGGGACCGCACCAGGCCCGACGGGTGACCGAGCGCGCCGCCAATGAGTTCCCGAACCTCCGGGTCGGTTGGATCGCCGGTATTGCCGAGGATCACCACCGCAGTGCGGCGAACAACATTCGGGTCTCGCTTCGCGATGTACCAACGGCCAACCCGGGCCAACAACTCCTCGTCGGTTGCCAACAACACAAACCTGATCTGTACCCACGGGTCGGCCTCAGCCTCGGCTTCAACCTCGACAGCCCCCGACCTCAGATTCGGCGGACACACATCTTGGCAGTCGTCACAGCCATACAACCGATCCCCAACCGCATCACGAAACTTGACCGGGATTTCACCAGGTCCCTGAACCAGCCAGGCCAGGCAGCGCCTGGCATCCACCACGCCAGGTGCAATTATGGCACCGGTGGGGCAGGCGTCAATACAACTGACGCACGGCCCACACCCGTCAACCAACGGTGGCCCAGTGGGCGCCAGCGCGGCGTCGGTAACCACTGCACCCAGAACAAACCAGCTTCCCTGGCCTGGAAGCAACAGATTCGCGTTCTTGCCGTACCACCCCAAACCCGCGTTGAAGGCAACGTTTCGGTCAACCAGGCTGTTGTCGTCTGAATGCACCCTGGCCTGCCAACCGTCGGCCCGAAGCCTGTCAGCGACAGCTTCCAAGGCGCAGCGGAGCTTGGCGTAGTGATCCGTCCACGCATACGAGGCAACCCTTCCCGAAAGGGCCCCTGGCACTTCGGCAGGCCTTCGATGGTAGGCCCAGGCTCCAACAACTACGGATCTGGCGCCTGGCAAAGCCCGCTGTGGAGTGCTTGACCGCCCGGGGTTGCGGTAGGTGAACTGCATCGAACCAGCCAACCCAGCAGATTTACGCTGAGACAGAACCGCTCGGGCGGGCTGAAGTGCCGCCGCCTCGCACACCCCAATGTCTACCAGGCCCGCGGCTTTCGCAGTTTGAACAAGGGAACGCCAAAGCTTCGCCTCGGCACCCCCCAACAGTTCAACAACGGACGCTGGCACGCTTGCAAGCGTGCCAGAGATCAGCCTGCTTTGGTGCTGTGGCGCAACTGAGGCACCATGCCAGCCAACTGAAGACGCCGCAGAGCAGCAAACTCAACCACATCGATCACCACCGCCTCATCGGGCTGGCGAGATGCAATAAAGGTGACAACACAATCTTCACACGAGCTCGTGTACTGGCGGATACAGATTCCGCAATCAATGGAAATACTCATGCCCCAATCATGAAGCGGGCCTGTGACAATTACATTGGGACTGCTACCGCAGGTCCGGGCTTCGCCCCATCTGGGTCACCCGCTCGCTGCGTGCCGACGCCGTCGGCAACGCGAAACACGACCACATTGGGGCGAGTTTTGAGCGAAGCGAAAAACTTGCGAAGAGACGAGGCCTAAAAGGCCGAGGAACGGCGGCCGCTACCGCAGGTCCGGGCTTCGCCCCATCTGGGTCACCCGCTCGCTGCGTGCCGACGCCGTCGGCAACGCGAAACACGACCACGGGGCGAGTCTTGAGCGGACCAAAAAGGGGAACTGGCATGGAATAGTGGCGAAAACGCACCTAATCCATGCCAGTTCGCGCAATGAAGGCGGGATTTGAGCGAAGCGAGCCACGCCCTGGCGTCGTCAGACGCACAAAGGACCCTCGGTCGAAAGGGTTTCCATTTCGACCGATCCCTCAATACGCTCTGGGCTTGTGAAGGCTTTGGAATTCGATCGCAAAACAGTTCGTTACGCCGCCGCGGCCGTCACATCTCGCTTTCAACCCGGCAGCGGGGCCAGAACCGGCCCCCTGGAACTAGTCGACACCGAACCCAAAGAACTACCTGGGCCCGGCTGGCACCGAGTCACCACGCGCCTGGCTGGAATTTGCGGATCAGACCTCGCCACTGTCGATGGCCGATCGGCCCGATACTTCGAACCATGGATCTCATTCCCGTTCATTCCCGGCCACGAGGTGGTTGGGGTCCTTGATGACGGAACCCGCGTCGTACTCGAACCAGTTTTGGGTCATAAGGCCCGAGGTTTCGCTCCCCCGTTTGCCGATGCTGCCCCCGGCGACGGCAACGACTACCGCCATCTCGTAAGCGGCAACCTCGAGCCAGGAATCCAAACCGGCTATTGCGCATCTACCGGAGGCGGCTGGGCGTCTGAGTTCATTGCCCACGAATCTCAGCTTCACCCGATCCCAGACACACTCTCAGACGAGGCTGCGGTAATGGTTGAGCCCGCGGCGGTTGGAATCCACGCCGCATTGCGTCGCCCCATCGAGGAAGGGGCAACAGTTGCAATAATTGGCGCAGGCACAATGGGTCTGGTAACCGTCGCTGCGGTTCGCCAACTCACAAAGGCGGGCCGAATCGTGGTTGGGGCCAAACACCCTGAGCAAAAGAGTCTGGCCACCGACCTGGGGGCAGACGAAGTGGTCGACCCCGACGGAATTGGCCGGGCGGTCCGCAGGGCAACCGGCACATTCTTCATCGGCGATGATCTCTCCGGCGGAGCCGACGTGGTCATCGACGCCGTTGGATCGGCCTCATCGATAGACGAATCCATTGGCCTGACCAGGCCACGGGGTGTGGTTGTGCTGGTTGGCATGCCGGGGCGGGCCTCCGTAGATTTCACTGCCCTTTGGCATCGCGAAACCGAGTTGGTTGGCGCGTACACCTACGGCACCGAAACCTTGGCCGACGGCAGCAAGCGAACCTCGTTCAGCCTTGCCATCGAGTTGGTTCAGTCAGCGAAGCTGGACCGCCTCGTTTCAGCGACCTACCCGCTGGAGCAGTACCAGGAAGCTTTGGAGCATGCCGCAAATGCAGGCAGGCGAGGCGCGGTCAAAGTCTGCTTCGACCTTCGCTGAGCAATGCGATAGCGTCCAGCCCATGGAGCCAACCGCATCACCAACAACCGAAACCGAAGCGAAGAGCCGGGCAGACGATTCAAACCTCCAGGGCCAGGAAGATCGCCTCGTTGAGGAAGATCTCTTGGTTGAGGAAATCTCAATCGACGGCATGTGCGGCGTCTACTGAGCCGAACACCTGTGTCTCTCTCAACCACACCCGCCTCAAACAAGACCGTCCCGACCAAGACTGTCCCGACCAAGAGCGCCCCAGCCAAGGGCACTGGCGCGTTCCCCTCCGGCCGGTGGCAACTTCACCACCGTGTCGCGCTTCGTCCCGAGCCGTTCGGGGCGTTGGCCTACCACTACGACAGCCGGCGGCTCAACTTCCTTCGCTCACCAGACCTCGTTCACCTGGTCAAAACCATGCACAACCATCCATCTCCCAAAGAAGCATTCGAGGCTGCTGGTTTTGATTGCGCACGGTGGCCGGGAATCCAGCGCGCCCTAGCCTCCCTTGCTGACTCTGAGTTCCTGATTCCCGTCACCGCCAACGGGCCAACGCCTGGACCAACCGCCAACCCCGCAGAAGCAGAGGCGGGATGACCGCGCTTACCGAAGAGCTCAAGCTTGGCCTCGACGCCCCAATTTGCCTTACATGGGAACTTACATACGCCTGCAACCTGGCCTGTGTTCACTGTCTCAGCTCTTCTGGTCGGAGGGACCCGAACGAGCTAACAACAATCGAGGCCAAGGCCCTAATCGACGAGTTCCGTCAAATGCAGGTGTTCTATGTGAACATCGGTGGCGGCGAACCAATGATTCGGCCCGACTTCATGGAGCTGATCGAGTACGCAACCAGCAGCGGTGTTGGCGTCAAGTTCTCAACGAA
>QIKW01000190.1 GCA_003231975.1 Acidimicrobiia bacterium | reverse complement strand
ACAACTCTTTTCAAGTTTGTTTACAGTATTTAACCGAACATATCGAAGTGGATGATTGAACATGTGAATGTGAAGGACCACAGACTGCAAAGCAGCGGCCAGAATGCTCGGCCCGCGGATCTCGGGTTGGGTGAAGCCCGTGTCGCCAAAGCTGCGGTGACGTAGGCGGGGTCGGTGGATCAGTCGGTCTTGATCGTTACTACCATTCCGCCCGAGTGGTCTATGTTGATCCACTCTGAAGCTACGGGCGGCGGCGGAATGTTGAACTCAACATCTTCGCCCTCAATAGCTGTGATCTGCATGGCCACGCCTTCGCCCTCTTGTTCGGTTACCACCAGCCGCGAAGGCTCCATCTCTCGTGCAGCAGCCGCAAGCATCTCTTGGGCAACTCGAAGGGTTAAGTGAGCCCTGGCCGGGTCGAGCTCGGGGTCGAGGCGGTTGCCGATTTGCCAATCAACCTCTATGAAGGCGCCGACATCTTCCCGCAAGGCGAGAGCTTCGATCTCCACCGCCAGAAGCAGCGCATTGTTGGTTGACTCGAAAGGGCTTGGATCCTCCATCGGGTTTGCGGCAACGCTGTAGCGCCAAGTCCGCTCGCTCCGCACCAGCTCTAACGCCCACGCAGTTGCTGGGCTGAATCCCGGAACATCGAGGCGGTCGCCCGCTTCGGAATTCGCCATCAGAACGGACGGCACAGATGTTTCTGTTGGCTTCTCAGAGGCTTCTTGCACCTCGGCAACGCGGGCCTCAAGACCTTCGGTCTTGTGGGTGAGATCTGTGACCTCGGCTCGGCTGGCTGCAAGTTCGGCTGCCCGATCTGCCAGTTCGGCTGCCTGATCTGCAAGTTCGGCTTCGGACGCCGCCGCAGCAGAAGTTGACACATCGAGCTCTTGGCGGAGGCCGTCAGCGGTTGCCGCATTGTCTTTCGCCTCTGCCTCCAGCTCGGACAGCGCTGCGTTTTGCTGCTCGCTTGAGGCCGTCAGTACGTCGACCTTGTCGACAAGTTGGATCCGATCTGCCTCGCTGGCCCCAAACTTGGCCTCTAGTTTGGCGTTCTTGGTCTCATTCCAGCTGAGCTGTTGGCGGGCCGCGCCGAGCATGCCACGAACCCGCCACCAGGCGATGAGGAATGCAACAGCAACGCACGCAGCCACCAGGGCAAGGATCAGCACCGCTTGACACTAGCGAACCCTGGTGGGCGTCGGGCCGTTGCGGTTCCAAGAGACGGTTGGCCAACCTGAACCAGCACCTCCAGCCGCAGACTGAGCCGCCTGCCCTAGCATCGGGCAATGGCATCAACCCGAGACATTCTGGCCATGCTGGACGAGCTGGCGCTGCTTACCACTTTGGAGGAGGAAAGCCCCCAGTCGTTCCGAGTGAGGGCGTATGAGAACGCTCGCCAGGGTCTTGAAGCCCAGCCCGGAGACCTGGCCACGCTAACGGCGACCGAACTGGTGAAAATAAAGGGCGTAGGCAAGGCCACGGCAGCCAAGATTCGCGAGCTTGTAGATACCGGAAGTGTTGAAAAACTCGAAAAGCTTCGCGAACTGCACCCTCCGCCGGTGGTGGAGCTCAGCAAGATCCCAGGGCTTGGGCCAAAGACGCTGAAGCTGGTTCGCACCAAGCTTGGGATCGAAGACGTCGAGGGTCTGAAAGCAGCTATTGCCGATGAGCAACTGCGAACGCTGCCTGGGCTTGGTGCCACCAGCGAGGCCAAGATGGCAAAAGCCATTCAACGGCTTGGCCTCACCGGCAAGGATCGCCGAACCCCAATAGCCGATGCGCTGCCGCTGGCCGAGCGACTGATTGGCGACATAGAGGCGATGGACTGCGTGGAGCAGGCCCAGATTTGTGGTTCGCTGCGCCGTTTCTCGGAGACGATTGGAGACATTGACATCACGGTTGCGTCAAACAATGGGCCACACGTGATGGCCCTCGTCAGCCAGCATCCGGAGGCCAGCGAGGTAATTCTGAGCGGCGAGACAAAGACGTCGTTTCTCACCAAGAACAACCTTCAGGTTGACGTGCGGGTTGTGGCGCCAGACCAGTTTGGCGCGGCAACGCTCTACTTCACCGGCTCGAAAGCTCACAACATCGAGCTGCGGCAACTGGCGCTTCGCCAGAGCTGGATTTTGAACGAGTACGGGCTGTTCGAGGTTGACGAAGAGGGTGTTCAAGGTAAGAGGTTGGCGGGGGCAACCGAGGACGAGGTCTACGCAAAGTTGAAGCTAGAGCCTGTGCCTGCACCGATGCGTGAGGCCACCGGCGAGGTGCAGGCCGCCGCGGGTGAGGGCCTGCCCGACCTGATCCAGCGCCAACACATTCAAGGCGATCTGCACTACCACACCGACCGGTCAGGCGACGGAAGGTCCACAGTTGCTGAGATGGTTGCAGTTGCAGCGGCTCAGGGATACTCCTACCTGGCGATAACCGACCATGGCGAGGATCTCACCATCAACGGCTCGTCCGCCGACGAGATGCTTGAGCACCGCGAGGTGATTCGCGAGATCGAAAAGGAGTACGACGACCTCACCATTTTGTGGGGCTGTGAGCTGAACATCAGCCCCGAAGGTGAGCTTGACTACGAGCCGGAATTCCGGGCGTCGTTCGACTACACGGTGGCGTCGGTTCACTCTGCATTCGACCGGTCAGAGGCCGACCAGACCGAGCGGATGCTTCGGGCCATTGCCGACCCCACAGTGGATTCCATCGGCCACCTCACCGGCCGGTACATCGGCAGGCGCCCTGGTATCGAGCTTGACGTTGACGCCGTGCTTGACGGCCTTGTTCAGCACGATGTAGCCCTTGAAATCAACGGCGCCCTCCAGCGCCTTGATGCTGCATCTTCTGTTGTTCGCAAGGCAGTTGCTAAGGGGGTAAAGCTGGTGATCAATACCGATAGCCACCACACGTCTGAGTTGGGGCGAATGGAATATGGCGTGCTCACCGCGCAGCGGGGTTGGGTGCCGCGCGAGCTTGTCATCAACTCCTGGCCAAAGGACCGATTCCTGGCCTGGGTGGGCTCACACCGTTCGTAGGCTCAGGCGGCGGGTGGCTTAGGTGGCGGCGAGGGCAACTGAGGGGCTTGCCTGCGTCGCCGCACCAGCCACGCCAAACCGGCAAGGCCCAACCCGCTCGCTCCAATCAGGGCCAGGGTTTGGGCTGACCCGGCGGCAGGCTCGGTTGCCGGAAGTGAGCGCTCAACTGTTTGACTCAAGGTTCGCTCGCCTGCCGTGCTGGCGGGTGAGGCTGTTGTAGGAGGCGGAGCTGTTGTTGGCGGAGCTGTTGTTGGGAGAGCGCTGGTTGCCTGCGAGGTGGCCGTTACGGGAACTGCGCTGCTGGGAACCGGGGTGATTGGTGCAGATGTTGTTGATGGGGCAACGGTGGTGGCGCCAACCAGAAGATCTGCAATTCGGCCCGGAAACTGGGCCGTGACGATGGGGTAGAAGGCGTCGCCGGGGCAGGCAGTTTTCGACATGTCACGGTGACCCGCAATCGTGGGTGTTGTCACCTCAACTCCCGGATCCCAGCGGTTGGATCCCTTCGAAACGAAAGAGGTTGTACTCAGAGGGTCGATTGACTCTCTGGCCGCAAGCCACGCCAACAGCTGCAACCCGGATTGCTGGGCGGCCATGGTGGGGGCCTGGTTGGTGAAGTCTCCTATCAGGCAAACCAGCTGGCTGAATCCTTGGTTGCCTCCGGTTGCATCGCCGGCAACAGCGCCGTCTGCCGATCCGATTCGGCCCTCCCAGATCGTTCCGTAGCGGTCGATCAGAAAGTTGTAGGCAATGTCTGGCCAGCCCTTCTGCGTGTGAAGGGAGTAGTAACTCCTGAGGATCACGGGAACATCGTGTGGTTCGTGTTGGGAATGGGCCGCCGAGTGGTGCACCAACAAGAACCGGACATCCGCTTCGGGCTCTGTTTGGCCAGCAGGCGCTAGCTCGGCCGCCCAGACTGCCCGGGGCTGAATGGGAGGAGGTCGTACTTGGTAAGCCACCCCTGTTTTGGGGCCGAATCCGCCAGCGAGAGTTGCAGCAGCCGCCGGGCTGGCAGCTGCTAAAGAGGCTCCGATCAGCGCCGAGCTTGCTGCCAGCTGAAGGGCGCGTCGCCTTGGAATGCACAACTCACACACTGAAGCAGCCTGGGCCGACCAAGCCTTCAGTCAAGCAGCCGAGCGGGACTTTCCGCGGCTCTGGGTGGCACCGCCCTTCGCAATGTGCGAACATGCGTTCGATGATTGTCAAAGAGGAGCCTCAGGTCCGCTGCATTCTTCACGCCGATCTGGACTCTTTCTACGCCGCTGTTGAACAGCGGGACGATCCCGCGCTTCGGGACCGGCCAATGATGGTTGGCGGCGGCGTGGTGTTGGCCGCCAGCTATGAGGCGAAGGCCATGGGTGTGCGTACGGCCATGAGCGGAAGGGAGGCAAGGAGGCTGTGCCCTGAGGTGATCGAGGTGCCTGCCAGAATGTCGGCTTACTCTGAGGCCAGTGCGGCAGTGTTCGCAGTCTTTCGCGAAACCAGCCCCGAGGTGGAGGGCCTCTCTATCGACGAGGCATTCCTTGACGTCACGGGCCTGCGGCGCATCCGCGGAAGCGGTCAGGAAATTGCCGCCAAGCTCAGATCAAGGGTGCTTGGCGAGGTTGGGTTGGCAATAAGCGTTGGCGTTGCATCCACCAAGTTCCTGGCCAAGGTGGCCAGTGCGGTCAGCAAGCCAGACGGTTTGTTAGTTGTTCAGCCGGGCCTGGAGCTTGTCTTCCTGCATCCCCTGCCCGTTTGGCGCCTGTGGGGAGTTGGCCCGGTCACAGTCGAGAAGCTGACTGCTGGGGGTTTGCAGACCGTTGGAGACGTTGCTGCCTGCACCGAAGCTGCCCTTGTTGAGATCCTGGGGCCAGGGGCCGGGCATCATCTGCATTCGCTTGCCAACAACCGAGACCCAAGACCGGTGGTTACCGGCAGACGGAGGCGATCGATTGGGTCACAGCGTTCGTTTCCCCGCGGCAATCTAAACCGGGCTGAGTGCGACGCCATTCTGTTGGAGGTCGTTGACCGCGTCACCAGCCGTCTGAGGAACGCCAACCGGGGTGGCCGCACTGTGGTGCTGCGGCTTCGCTACGGAGACTTCCGCCAGGCCACCCGATCTCGCACGCTGCCTCAAGCCACGGCGTCGACTGACACCGTGCTGGCCACGGCCCGGCTGCTGCTGAGCGATGTGTGGCCCGAGGCAACAGCCCGTGGCCTCACCAAGATTGGGATTGCCGTTACCGGCCTGAGCGATGCCAACGCGGTACAGCTGAGCCTGGACTTCGGGGCCCGCAGGCCCGCCAAGCTAGACGAAGCCGTTGATTCAATCCGGGGCCGCTTCGGCAGCCGGGCCATAGGCCGCACCGTCTTGGTTAACCGCAAGCCTCGTGACGTACCCCTGCTTCCCGACTGATCACCCGAACTTCTTCTAGATCTGGGTGGAAAGTCTCTCAAATTTGCAGATGCTGGGGGAATGGCCGTGCCGAGATTTCGTGGGGTCCTGCATGCCGCCGCGTTCTTCGTGGCAATCCCGGCTGGCGTGTGGTTGATCCTGGAAGCCGGTGGCGGCCTTCGGACCGCGGCGGGTGCCATCTACGTGCTGACCTTGTTGCTTGGGCTTGGAACGTCTGCTGCCTATCACCTGTTGGCGAAGACGCCCAGCGTGAAACAGTTCATGCAGCGGATGGATCATGCGGCCATCTACCTGCTGATTGCCGGCACCTACGTGCCGGTGAGTCTGGTTGCCTTGCCGCCAAAGTGGGGCATCCCCCTGCTCGTGTTCGTTGGCGGCGGCGCCTTGGTTGGCGTGGTGATCAAACTGGCGCAAATTGGAGGCGAGAACTGGCTGGGTTACGCGTTGTATCCGGTTCTTGGCTGGGCGGCCCTTGGGGTTTGGCCCGTGCTTGGCAGCTCGCTGTCGCCAGCGGCCTTCTTCTTGATAGTTGCCGGGGGAGTTGCCTACACGCTTGGCTTTCCCGTGTTGTTACTGAAACGGCCAGACCCGTGGCCCCGGATGTTCGGGTACCACGAGGTCTGGCACGTTTTCACAGTCGTTGCCGCCGTGCTGCACTTTGGTGCCGTGATTGCGATCCTGGACTCGACGGCCTAGTGCCTCGTCCCTACCAGCCGCCGACATTAATAAGTGTCAACAGAAGCGTCAAGGCTCGGAGTTGTTTTGCCCAGACCTACCAATATCACGGCGGTGGTGCGGAGGAAACCGTGCCGGTGAACGAGGCAAAGAAGAGCGTCCGGTGCCCGTCGACGATTTTTTCGAACACCAAATTGACTTCCGACGGAGCACCGTCGGCGGCTGGTACCGCAGCGGCGTCGAGGTCGACTGTTCCAATCGCTCCGAGCGGGACCAAACTTGCATCCTGGCGGACGCCATCGATAAACACTGAGCCAGCAAACAAGGTGCCGCCGAATGCTTCGATTTCGTTCACGCAAGGCGCATTGGAGAGGGCTGCGTACTGGGCGCCCCCGCTACCAAATGACAAGAACAGTGTGCTTGTGCCTTCGCAGCCGAGCCGGACCGGTTCAAACGTGCAGCCTGGAGGCGAGTCGCCTCTGTCTGTTACGCAGGGTGGGGTGAGGTTGGCTGTGGTGCCTTCGCCTCGGTCTGCTGCTGCTGGGGCCGCTGGAATAATGGCTCCCGCGGTTGCTTCAGTTGTTGTCTGGCTGGCGTTGGCTAAACCGATTCCGGTGACTCCAACCATGCCTAGTACTCCGATGAGCAGCGCAAATACTGCGTAAAGCACGCCACGACTCTTCATAATTTCCCTCTCGCCACGAGGCGCCCTGCCTCGCCCTACCGAGCACTGACGCTAACAAACGTCAACCGCGCCGTCAAGGTTTAAGAGCTGCATTGTCCAGACCCCAATACAATCCTCCAAATGGCTCACCCAAAGAGTAAGCGTGCCAAGGCAGCTAAGGCAGCGAGAGCGAAGGCTCGACAAACCATGTCGGCAGAGCAGAAGGAGGAGGCGGCTGCCGCTCGCGAAGCGCATCGGGTAGAACGCGAGCGAGCCGAGCGTCGTGGATCGCTGGCCAAGAAGAGTCGCCTGGTCGGCTACTCGCTTGGGGGCGTGGTTGCGGTGGGTCTTACACTGTTTTTCTTGTTTAGACCAGGCCCAGAGGTTGCTGGTGTTGAGCGGCCGCCCAATGACGGTCGTACCCATGTCACGGGGGCCACGTTCGCAGATGCAGCACCAACAAGCGGCCCTCACGCGGCTGGTGCTCCGGCTTGTGGCGTCTATCCCTCGCCGCTTGAGCCGGAATTGGCCGTGCACGCTCTCGAGCACGGTGTGGTGGTTCTTTGGTACCAAGCCGATCAGCCGACGTTGAGCGCAGATCTGGTATCGGCAACCAGTCAGTGGGACTCACACGTGATCATCTCGCCAAGCGCCACGATTGCGTCGCCAATTGTGGCAACGTCGTGGAATCGGCGGATGAGCTTTGACACAGCGGGTGCCGGCGTTGAAGAGTTCGTCGATACCTACCGCGAGCGAGGTCCAGAGCGCGTTTCCTGCCCTCTCTGATGATCCAACGCGCGGCTCGCTACCAACGACAGACGGTGCCAACTGGCGCGGTCAATCTCATCACGGCCATCCTTTAGGCCATGCCTGTCGTAGAAACGAAGCTGCCCAATCCGATTCCCAGAGCGTTCTGGACTCGGCCACAACCGGAGATCGAGCATGATTTGGCCAATCTGCGCGCTGTGCCGCCAACGTTTCACGCCGAGGAAGCATCCGAAGTTCCAGATCTGATCCCAACTGGACCGGGTTGTTGGGTTGTGACGCGCCACGAAGACATCCTGGCGATGTCAAAACAGCCACACCTGTTTTCATCTGCGTCAGGGGTAACCATCATCGACACCCCTTCTGAGTTCACCGAGTTTTTCTCTTCGATGATCGCAATGGACGACCCCCGTCACGCTCGCCTGCGCAAGCTGGTGTCGGCCGGGTTCACCCCCCGCATGCTTGCCAAACTGACTGACGGTGTTCAAATTCAGGCGGCGTCGATTGTTGACCAAATTGCTGAGGCGGGGCGCTGCGACTTTGTGGTTGACGTGGCGGCTCGACTGCCGCTGAAGATCGTGTGCGATTTGATGGGGATTCCAGACTCGCAGTTGGACTTCGTTTTTGAGCAGAGCAACGTGATCCTCGGGGCGGGCGATCCCGAGTACGTTCCGGATCGCACCGATGTGCTTACCGCCATCTTGGAAGCAGGTGGAGGCCTGGCCGAGCTGATGAAAGACGTGGCCGAATCAAAGACCGGAGGCCACAGCGACGATCTCACAACGATGTTGGTGAACGCCGAGGTAGACGGCGAGAAGCTCTCGTTCGCAGAGATCGCGAGCTTCTTCATTCTGCTGGTGGTTGCAGGCAACGAGACCACCAGGAACGCGATTGGCTGGGGCCTGAAATTCTTGACTGACAACCCGGAACAGAAAGCTATCTGGGCCGCTGATTTTGATGGAGTAAGCGGCGGCGCGGTAGAGGAGATTGTGCGGTTGGCCAGCCCCGTCACCTACATGCGGCGTACGGCAACAGAGGACGTTGTTGTTGGTGGCCAAGAGATAGCAGCGGGGGACAAGCTTGCGATGTTCTACCTCGCCGCCAACCGTGACGAGGACGTGTTTGTCGATCCGCTGCGGTTCGATGTGTTGAGAGACCCGAATCCGCATCTTGGTTTTGGGGGGCCCGGCCCTCATTTCTGCCTTGGAGCCCATTTGGCCCGCCGGGAGATATCGGTGATGTTCCGGGAACTGTTTGATCGTTTGCCAGACATCGAAGCGGTGGACGAACCTGCACTTCTTGCTTCTTCGTTCATCCACGGCGTCAAGCATCTCGAAGCCCGATTTACCCCCGTCAGCCCAGCTTAGAAGTGCGGTGAATCCGGGTTTGGCATTCCGTCGGCCGCCCAACCAGCGGACTTGGCTCAACTAGGGACATAAGCCGGCCGATACCAGAAAGGCCGAAGTGGATGCTTTGGTTCCGACGTGTCGAAAGTGGTGGAGAAGTGTCTGAAGCAGCGGCCTACATCTTGTTTGAAGGTTTGCCAACGATTGACGGCAAGACCCTCGTTGCTGACTTGGGATGGCGCTGGCCGGGCCTGGCGTCGCCTACCAATCTGGTGAAAGGCGAAGACGACGTTGGATTTGCCATCGGCGAGGCCGTTGTTCTGCTGGCCACGATGTACACGCCAATCGACTCCAGCGATTTCGAGGAGCGTAGGGTCATAGACAAGTTGTGGCCCGCGGCTCGAACCAGCTTGCTCACCCACCAGTCACACATCCGGATCTCGGTCGTGTTGGAGCAGCGGCGCAAAATCGATTTGATGACAATTGCAACCCAGGTCACTGCCTCGGCAATAGCGGCCTCAGCCGACCCGCTTGGGGTTTACTGGCCGGCAGCACCGCAACTGATCTCGGCCCGAGAATTCACCCAGCAGGCAGGCACTCTCCCGGCCCGCCCCATCCAGCTGTGGGTAGACATAAACGTCGGGAAGGGACGGGCGGGCACATGCACGGCCGTTACATCCGGACTTGCGGCATTTGGTCTGCGCGAGATGGAAGCGGTGGACGTTCCAGAGACCAAGGCGGAACTTGGGGCCAGGCTTAATCGACTGGTTGATCAGGTTTTGGCCCATCGACGCAACGTTGCCGACGGCGCCGTCCTCGAGGTTAGGAACAACGTGTCGGTAACCGCCGCCGTTGGTCAGTCCAGCCTCGGCCGAGAGCACGATGTCACCAGAGTTCTGTTTACCCCGCTTGGCGAAGAGGTTTCGGTAGCCTCGTCGGCTGCTGGGTCTCGCTGATTCAAAGCTGGACAGCTTTGCCTGGGGAAGAGGCTTGGCGGCCCGCCATCAAAAGGGCAATAAATCCAAGCACCCCGTACACCAGGTAGCCAACGGCCATTGGCGTAACCGTTGTTGTGATGAGCGAATCCACAATGGCGGCCAACACGGCACCTCCGGCCAAAGTGATAAAGCCAAGCAATGCCGAGGCGGTACCCGCCAACGCCCCCATCGGTTCCAGGGCCAAGGAGGTGCAAAGAGGGGTGAGCACTGTCATAAGGGCATTGCCAAGTCCGGCTACCGCCAACCAAACCAGGAACGGTGGCACTCCGCCGCCTGCCACTGCAACCACCACCCCAACCGCGTTCACCGCAACCAGGGCTGCCGCGGCCCAAAGCGCCATTTGCCTGGCGCCGAACATGCGGATGAGGCGGTTGTTGACAACCAAGAAGGCAACGATCACTACCCCAAGGCCGCCGAACCACGCCGCGAACGAATCCGCCCTTCCGTAAATCTGATCGAAAATGGGCTGCGCGCTGCCCAGGAAGATGAAGAACGCGGCAGCGAGAAAGGTCTGGGCCGCTATATGGCCGATCGTTTGTCTGGTGGTGAAGACCAGGCGGGCGGCCTCTCGAAGCTGGCCAAGTCCGAGGGGGCGCCGCTTCGAAGGATCAAGGGTCTCCCCGAACCAGGCAGTGGCAGCCGAAGCAACGGCCGCCAAGCCAAACCCCGAAAAGAAGACCAGTTGCCACGGCCCAACGCGCAGTAGACCTTCGCCGATCAGGGGAACGAAAATCGGTCCGATCAGAAAGACCGCCATCACAATTGTGACCACCCGGGCCATTTGGTCGCCCTCGTACAAGTCTCTGGCAATCGCAGTCCGCAGTCCGCCGGGGGCAGCCGCTCCGAGGCCCCAGAGCACTCGCGCCGCGAGCATCAGCTCAAAGGTTGGGGCAAGGGCAGAACCAACGGCTCCCACGGCATACAGCGCCAGGCCCGCCTGCAATGCGGGAATCCGACCAAACCGGTCTGATAGCGGACCATAAATCAGCTGACCCACCGCCATTCCCAGGAAGTAGGTAGTGCCGATCAGCGAGACGGCGCCGCCATTGGGGCTAAGCCCGAAGGACTCTCTGATCTCATCGAACGCGGGCAGAGCAACGTCGATCCCAAACGCCAGGAGGACACCAAGGAACGCAAGGAACGCAATTGTGGCCCGCTCACTGCGCCTGCCCCGACCGGCTTGGCCTGCGGATGTCGAAAGGGATGCCACCGCTGGAGGCTACGGCGCAGTTGATGGGCTGATTTCATGTCACTCTCGCTACTTCTACAAAAAATCGCTCAACTTCCTGTTCGTTTCTGTCGATAGCTCCGGTGGGTGGAGTGGCAGGTGGGCCGCTCCAGGGCAGGAGACGCAATGAAAGCAACTACAGCGGTCGTTCTTTTCTCTGATCGTCCGCGGGTAAACATGCGAACGCTCGGCGACGACTTGCGCGAACGTTGCCCTGACCTTGGGGAACCGAAGCAACTGCTGGCAACGGGAGCTGACGCGGTTTTCTTCGTTGGCGACTCGGTGGTTCTCCTTGGCTCAATGTGGTTGCCGGTGCCGAGCACATACATGAGCGACTTGCCAGGCGAACAGCCACTTTGGCCTGGCCACAAGGCCGATGTTGCTCAGCACAAATGCCACATGATCGTTCGGGTCAATGCTCCGACGGGGGACCAGACAAAGACCCTCAGGCTTCTGACCCAAATCACAGCCTCCGTCATGGCTGCAGCAACCAGCGCCGTTGGGGTTTTCTGGCCGATGTCGCCGCGGCTGATTGGAGCCAAGCAGTTCGCCCAAGAACTCGAAGCCGACTCCGATCAGCTCTTCACAGAGTTCTTTGCTGATGCAGACCTTCGCATTGCAGATCAAGCTGTGGTTTCTGATCAAGCTGTGGTTTCTGATCAAGCTGTGGTTTCTGATCAAGCTGTGGTTTCTGATCAAGCTGTAGGTTCTGAACATACTGTGGTTTCAGATCAGGCCGAAGAGCCTGAAGGCGAGCCCGATCTTGATCTTCGGCCTGTGCCCGTCGCCGCTGCCCCCACCCGTCAGCTGGATCTGGATTGGCAGAGAGGGACGCAAACAAGCGACAGCGCCAAGAGCGATCCGGACAAATCCGGGATCTTCGCCAGACAACGAGGTTCGGAGCGGCGCCGAGTGTTCAGCAGACACGTCTCTCATCTTGACGGGGTACCCGTCAGCGACAACCCGCTGATCTCTCCAATCGCCTTGACCAAGGCCGATCCCAGCGATCCAGCATCAGAGCTTGACCTCACCGATCTGACTGTTGGCCCGTCGGACGTCGGCGACCAGCCTTCGCTCACGCTGGTTGGGGCAACCGCTGGACCAGATGGGCCGCCGCCAACACTTTCCTTTGTTGAAACCAGCGAGCCTGACGAGGCGCTGAAACTACCGATGCGGGTCGACCTCGAGAGCCAGGATGAGGAGCCTCAGGAGGCGCCGGTTGTCCGAATCCCTCGGCTAGGCCTCTTTGGGAAACCTCGACCCACCCGCTCTGGCGGGTCGCGCTTTATCGACACTGAAACCGGCGCGGTCAATCAGTAGCTTGACAAGGGTTCGGCTCGTTCTTCTTGACCACCTCGAGTACAGCGTCACCTTCGCCGATTGGCTCACCGGCCGCCGGCGTCTGTCCAACCACAACCCAGTTGCGGTCCCAGAGCTGGCGGCGGCCCTCCCCGGTGGCGTCCACACTTCGTGAGAAGAAGACTCCCCGGTCTTGAATTTCGTCTTGGGCCTCCTGGAGGCTCAGGCAAACCACGTCTGGCATCAATCGATCCTCGGGGTCATCACCGCCCAAAAGGTTGCGCTCTGGAGGCGGCTCGGTTGTGGTTGATGCGACGGTACTTGAGGTAGTTGCAACGGTGGTTGGAGCTGACGTGGTTGCCGTTGTCGTTGCCGGTAGCTCCCGGTCAGCGTTGGCGCCCGGTGCTGTCGGCGTGGTGTCGGGCCTGCCTGCGTTTTCGGTGGATCTAGGGGGAAGTTCCAACCCGGCTTCGTTTGAGTCTTGGTTCGTAAGGGCCAGCAATCCCAACAGCACCCCAAGGGCCCCAACCGCAATTGCCGCCACAAGTGGAATCCGGTTCCGGTGGGGACGGCTCGGTTCGTGCTCCATCAGAGGCAGTTTAGCTGCGCAGCGGTCTTAGCTTAGGAGGAGCGCCGATAGGCGCACCGACCAATGTGATAGTTCGTTATTCGCCGAGCCCAGCGAGGCGAATCAGCCAATCGAGCCCTCCACCTATTCGCTAGGCCCCTTAGATGAGATCTGAAACCACAGAGGCTGCTCGCTCGGCGGCCCTCTGGAAACGACTGCGCTCGGCCCAGTCTGCGGGATCGATCGCCTCGCTTTCCGCCAGGTCGTTCTGGAAGTCGCGGTCAAGCTCGGCAACCACCGCACGGTCAAATATCACCAAGTTAACCTCTTCGTCGAACTGGGTGCTGCGCTGGTTGATGTTGGCAGAGCCAACGGTTGCCACCGCCCCGTCGACCGTGAGGATTTTGGCGTGAAGCATCGTTGGCTGATACACCCGGATTGTGATGCCAGAGTCAAGCAACTCCGCGTATCTTGCCTCGCCGACGATCTGGACGAATCGCTTGTCTGCGTGCTCGCCGGGAACCAGAACCTCAACATCAACCCCTCGCTGGGCCGCCGCAATCAACAGAGCCGTCAGCTCGTCGTCTGGATTGAAGTAGGCGGTTGTGATCCAAAGGCGACTCTCGGCCTGAGAGATCAGAACCTCAAGCAGGTTCGCGATGTCGTTGCTGCCAGCCTCGGCGGCGCCACGCACGACCTGGACCGTGCTGGAGCCAACAGTTTCATGCTCGGGAAAGCGGTCAAATGCCGCATCAACCGTCAGGGGCCCTGTCTCGATCCAGTTGTCTATGAATGCGCCGTGAAGCCCGTCGACCGCGGGGCCGATCACACAGAAGTGAGTCTCCCGCCACTCCATCCATTCCTCGGCGATGCCAACCCCGCCGGTGAACCCCACGGTTTCGTCACAGATCAGGACCTTTCGATGAGTGCGCCTGTTCGCGCGTGTCAGAACCTTTCCAGTGCCGGGTTCGAGAGAACGGAACCAGCGAACATGAACGCCGGACTGGCGCATCTCCTTAACCAGATCCGGATCCATGTGGCGGGCCCCAATCGAGTCGAGCAGGAGCCGAACTCGCACGCCAGCTCTGGCCCGCTCACCAAGGGCGGTGGCAAAGTCAACTGCCACGTCGCCCTTCCAGTACACAAACGTAAGGAGGTCAACAGAGCGCCGGGCGTCCCGAATCGCTTCAAGCATCGCCGGGAAGATCTCGGCGCCGTTCCTGAGAATCTGGATTTGGTTTCCCTCGGTGGCTGGCACTCCCAGCAAGCCTTCGAGTCGGCGACGCCACGTGGGTTCAGACATCGTCCAATCGTAGAAAGCTGCAACCGTTGGAACAACTTGGCTATCTTGTCCCTACCGGCTATTGGTCAACGGCACTTGGGAAAGCGACTCTGATTTGGGCATGACAAGCCAGATCCCTGAAAGGGCTGCTGGAGTTCGGGTTTTGGTAGTTGAGGACTCACCCGACTATGCAACCATCATCGATGTTGCAGTTCGGCGCGAGGGCTATGTCTGTCACACGGTTACCTCAGGCGAGGAGGCGTTGGCCGTGCTCAGCGACTTTGCGCCCGACGTTGTGATTCTCGACATCATGCTGCCAGGGATCGACGGCGTTGAGGTTTGTCGCCGGTTGCGCCAGACTTCGGAGGCGTACGTTGTCATGCTGACAGCCAGGGCTGAAGAGGTTGACAAACTGGTTGGTCTGGCTGTTGGCGCAGACGACTACCTCACCAAACCGTTCTCTCCTCGAGAACTGGTCGCCAGAATCGCCGCCATGATGCGCCGCCCTCGTCAAGTGGCAGGGCAGGGCGGCAAGAGGGTGTTCGACAAGTTGCTGGTCAACCCCCAGACCCGCCAGGTCTTTTGGTCAGATGAAGAGATCGAATTGACAAAGATTGAGTTCGACCTGCTGGATCAGCTGTCTGGCAGGCCAGACATGGTGCACTCTCGCCAACTGCTTTTGGACTCTGTGTGGGGAACCGACTGGGTTGGAGACGACCACGTGGTTGACGTTCACATTGCCAACCTCCGAAAGAAAATCGACCGCGACGGGGTTCGGCATCTGCGAACGATCAGGGGAATCGGCTACCGCATGTCAGTCGGCGGCGCCGACCAGCGGTGATCGCCGTTCCTCGGCCTGCGGCCTCGTCTCTTCCCGAGTGTTTGTGGCGTCGGCACGCAGTGATCGCCGTTCCTCGGCCTGCGGCCTCGTCTCTTCCCGAGTGTTTGTCGCTCCGCTCCAAAACTCGCGCCCTGTTGGGCGTGGTCGGCGGCGCCGACCAGCGGTGAGGTGTTGAGTTGGATTGGCCGGAGGCCGCTCTGCGATAGCGGAGCCAATCTAATCAAGCCGAGCTTTCAGCTCGGCGCTTAGCCGGATTGTCAGCATCGATGTTGAGCGGAAGCAGTTGCGCCCGGCAGGCGAGAGCTCTGAATCCTTGAACTTGAAGAGGGCTTGTTCCAGCACCACGCACGCGGCGGTTACTTGTGAAGCTCCGATCAAGGCGCAAGTTGACTTCAGGCTGTGGACAGCTCGATGGAGATCTTTGCGTTCCACCGGCTCGTGCTTGCCTGCGGCTTGGATCGGCTCAAGCCTCGATGGCAGTTCCTCAAGGAAGGATCGGAGCAAACCTTCAACGGCGGTGTCGGTGCCAAGCTCCTTGCTAAGCGTTAGCAGCACTGCCTCGTCCAACATCGGAGGATCGTTGTCAACTCGGATTGGGCATATAAGCGCCTGAAGCACGTCGCCCAGACGGCTGAGGCCCACGGGCTTGGCCAAGAATTCGTCCATGCCCGCTTCGATGCACTTTTCCCGGTCGCCGTGCATGGCGTTGGCGGTGAGGCCGATGATCGGAAGCCTTGGTTCGTCTGGCCGGCCGCGTTCGGCCGTCCGCTGGCCCGAGGTTGTCTCCAAGCCGTCGATCCCTGGCAGATGCCAGTCCATCAGAACAGCCTTGAATGGCTTGCCTGCCGCCCGAGCCTCTTCGATCATGGCGAGGCCCTGCTCGCCTGTTTCAGCAATCGTTCCGATGTAGCCCAATTTGGCCAGTTGGGCCTTGGCCAGCATTTGGTTGACCTGGCCGTCCTCAACCACCAAAATCCGGTGCTGGTAGCTGCCGCCGACCCGATTGAGGGGCGATTCCTGCTTGACGGGGATCACGGCAGCGGTTGTTGCGCTTGCTTCGCCAGACATCGGGACCAGGATGGTGAACGATGATCCGGACCCGACTACCGAATCGACCGAAATCGATCCTCCGAGAGCCTTAATCAGTCGCTTGGAAATGGCCAGCCCGAGACCGGTGCCAACCCGCCTGCTGTGACCTTTGTTGAACGGCTCGAACAACTCAGGAAGAAAGTCGGGCTCGATTCCCGGACCGTTGTCGGTGACCGAGAACCTCAACCAGTCAGAATCGGCCTGATCAACAGCGATTTCGATGGCTCCGCCTTCGCCGTATCGGATTGCGTTCGAAACGAGGTTGGTAAGGATCTGTTGGATTCGCAGGCCGTCTGTGACAATCCGCTGCGGAGTGTTGGCAGCTACCGCGACCTTTAGCTTGGCGCCAGTTGCGGCAGCCGCCCCGGTCTGCATCTCTGCCACCATTGAAACAAGTTCCCGGGGTGAGATCTCGGCCCGATCCAGTTGCAGTTGCTCGCCGTACATCTGCGACAGGTCAATGAGGTCGTCGACCAGACGGTTCAGCGAGTTCGCCTGATCCAGAATGGCGAGGGCCAGCTCTCGGTCGGCTTGGGAAAGCCTAGTGGTGTCTGCCAGCAGCTCGGCGAGACCGACAATGCTGTGCAGCGGCGATCTGAGTTCGTGGCCAACACTGGCGACGAAGGCCTCCGTTGTGCGTTCCTGTGAGTGAACCTGGAGCTCCAAGGGAGTTATTACACCTATCAGCCTTGCCACCTCGCCCGATTCGCCTTTCAGAGGGGTAGCCGTTAGCTGGGCCCGAAAGACGGTTCCGTCCGACCTGACATAGCGTTTTACGATGCTGGTCTTGTCAATCTTGCCTGCTGCCAGGTCGCGCAGGTAAGAAGTGGTTAACAACACATCCTCGGGGTGGGTTAAATCTGTGATTGTCGGTTTCGGTGAGGTTGCTGGATCCACCCCGAACAGTTCCCAGAAGGCCCGGTTGCCAACCAGGGAGCCCGTTTCGAGATATTGAACGACACACGGCGCGGGCACCTTCTCGAGGAAGTCCGACTCAACTTCGACCGCGCTTTGGAGGTTCATACATACAGTAGAACCCGAATACTCCAGTTCACCAAGTCTTGCCGAGGGCCAGCTCAGGACCGGGGCCAGGCTTGGCCGAAAAGGTGGCGGCGCTGGATCTGGAGGGGTAGATCCAACGCCGCCTTTGTTCGCTGTTGTCAGCGAGTGAGAGAACGGGCACTCAGGGGCGGCGGCAATTCTGAGGCCCGTCCTCGAACAATTGACGGGGCGCGGTGTGAGTCCAAGATGAAGGTAGGGAGTCCAGCGGGCGGCGGCGTTGCTGAACTCCCTCCTCCGTACCAAGCCCGAAGGCTCGGGAATGGGTTCTTGCCTGGAACCAGGCCAAAAACCGCGAAACGTCTTGGTTTGAAGTATCCCTCATTTGGATCAACTGTGTTGCTGGAAAAGATCAAGACTTGGTCAAGATCGGTTGTCTGAGATGCACTTCGGTCTCTGATCATTAATGATCGGGGCTGTGAATTCCTCTCCGCTCTCACCGGCTGTGGTCGACCGCCTTCTGGACCTTACGTCAGACGCGGTGTTTGTTGAGGTCGATGGCACCATTGTTACCGCCAACGAGGCAGCCGCCAAGCTCTACGATTGCGCCTCGCCAGACGATCTGATCGGTCGTGATTCATCCACCATGGTGCCTGCCGAATGGGGAGAGTTGCTGTCCACCCGGCCTGAGAGGCTGGCGCAAAGCAACGAGACAGACAGGTGGGCAGTTGAAAGTATCCTCCGAGACGACGGCTCCAGCCGTCGAGTAGTTGCCAGAACGACCGCTATTGAGTGGGGCGGTGTGCCAGCGGCGCTGATCCTGCTCAGACCGCTGCCCGAGGTAGACGACGAGGACTTCGACAGCATTCTCGGCCTTATGGCAGCCGCAAACAAGGTGTTTGCCTCGGTCTCGATGAAGCTGACCCAGACAACCGACGGCCAGCTGGACGAGGCGATTGAGAACGTCTTGACCGAAATTGCAACCTCGGCTGGGGTTGATCGGGCCTACGTGATTCTCCTGAGCGAAGACGGCTCAACGCTTACCTGCACCCACGAATGGTGTGCCGAAGGGATTGAGCCCCAACGTGATTATGTGCAGGAGCTGCGGTCTGCTGACTTCCCGTGGAGCCACGGAATTCTGGCCGCCAACGGCAGAATTCACGTTGGCGATCTCGCCGTCTTGCCTCCCGAGGCAGACCCAGAGAAAGAATCGTTCGGGCTGTACGACGTGCGCTCGGTGCTTCAGGTTCCGATGTTGCAGCAGGGTCGGTTGATCGGGATCCTCGGTTTCAATGCTGTTCACAGAGAGGCTTTGTGGCCCGAAGCCGTGATAGATCAAGTTGCTGCGGTTGCCGACGGAATTGCCACTGCCCTGGCGCGGCGCGAGGCCACCCAAGCCATTGCGCTTGCCCACGCCGCGGCGGATCGAACCAACAAGTTGAAGGATCGTATGTTGTCCCGGATCAGCCATGAGCTCCGCACCCCGCTCAGCGCGGTGCTGGGGTTCAGCGAGCTGTTGTCGCTTGAAGAAACCGACGAACAGCGTCAAGCGTTGTTCCGCGAGGTGCAAGAGAGCGGCAGTGTGCTGCTTTCGCTGGTTGATGATGTGCTCGACATCACAAGGCTGACCACAGGAGAGCTGGGGTTGGTGTTGGAGCCGGTTTTGTTGGCTCCACTTGTGGCCAAGGCCATTCAGGCAGCATCAGCAGTAGCCGACCAGAGCGGGGTGTCAGTGGCGCTCCAGCAGGAGATCCCGGGCGACCTCAGCCTTACGGTCGACTCGGCCCGCTTCCTCCAGGTAGTCGACCAGCTCGTTTCGAACGCCGTTCTCTACAACAAGGTTGGCGGCTCGGTAACGATCGATTACCAGGTTGACACTGATGAGGGACGGGTCGAACTGTCGATTTCAGACACCGGCAAGGGAATGACAGCTGAGCAGATCGAGAGAGCATTCGAGCCCTTCGACCGTTTGGGAGCCGAGACCACAGACGTTCCGGGCTCAGGGGTTGGGCTCAGCTTGGCCCGGCTGTTGGTTGAGGCAATGGGTGGCACGCTCAATATCAGTTCCGCACCAGGGGTTGGCACAACGGCCACCATTCGTTTCTGACGCGGGCGGGGCCGGTTTGGCTTGGTCTGTGGCGCCGACCGTAGAGTGTTGCGGTGAAGAGGGCTCGTACCGGGTTGGCTGCTTTGTTGATTGCCACGATGACCGTTTCCACCATTCAGCTCTTCATGCTGGCGGTGCTGGCCTCCACCCTAATTGACGAATTTGGGATCTCGCGCAGCCAGATCGGCTGGCTGGGAGCGGCCAACACAGCAGTTGGTGCGCTGGCTGCACCCACGTTTGGAAAGCTGACCGACCGCGTTGGAGCCAGGCAGTCTCTGATTGCCATTGGCCTTCTGAGCGGGCTCGGCCTTTTTGTAACCGCGGCCGCACCAACGTACCTGGTGCTTCTGGCTGGGTCTGCTGTCTGTGGCGTGCCGCAGGGCTGGAGCAATTCGGCAACCAACAAGGTCATTGCCGAGCAACTGCCCGCTGGCGAACGAGGCACCATCACCGGCTTGAAGCAGTCTGGTGTACAGCTCGCAATTTTCTTGGCTGGAATTGCGTTGCCTGTTGGTTCCCAGCAGATTGGCTGGCGCCTTTCGGTCGCCTCGTTCGGAGCTTTCGGTCTAGTGGTTGCGTTCGCTGGCAGTCGGCTTCTGAGCTACGCCCGACCGCCACTCACCCGGTCAGAATCAAGCTCCGCCACCGCCCACTCACCCACAAGCACGAGGTTGCCAAGCCTGGTGTATCGGATTGCCGTGTATGCGGTCATCATGGGCCTGGCCGGTGGTGTGATTTCCCGGTTCCTCCCGCTGTTCGCCCAGGAACGCCTCGGATTTTCAGAGTCAAGAGCCGGGTTGGTTGTTGCCTTGGGGGGACTGCTTGGGATGGCAGCCCGGATTTTTTGGGGCAAGCTGGCAGACGGCCGGGTTGATCCCAGATTCGCGCTGGCGATTCTGGCTGCTGGCTCGGTGGCAACCGCGGTTCTCTTGCTGGCTTCTGAGCGCATTGGTGGCTGGACGCTCTGGCTGGTTGCGGTGGGCCTGGCGTTCTTCTTCGGAGCCTGGAACGTGGTGGCGATGCTGGCGGTGATGACCTTGGTCCCCGCCAACCAGGCAGGCCGGGGCACCGGAATCGTGATGCTGTTTTTCTTGACGGGAGTTGCTGCCAGCGGCCCGCTGGCGGGGTGGTCAATCGACTCCCTCGGAAGCTATCGGCCCGCGTGGGTGGCTGCCATTGCACTTGCCGCCCTCGCGATTCTCACAATGATCCAGCGGAGCGACTCCACAGATGGTCAAATAGCGGGCGACGCGGCGTCTCTTTCGAAACGCACCGCTCCGTAGATGTTGTTCCCTCCCGCTACCGAAGGACCTCGACTGCTATGTCAAGAGGACGTATTTTCATCGCTGAACTTATCGGCACGTTCATCCTCATGCTTGGCGGGCCAGGAACGGCCGTGTTGGCCGGTGACCGGGTCGGAACCCTGGGAATTGCCCTCGGTTTTGGTTTTGCCCTACTGATCGCGGCGTACGCCGTTGGGCCAGTTTCGGGCTGTCACATCAACCCGGCGGTAACTCTCGGAATGGCCATCATGCGCCGGATCGACGTTGGGCTGATCTGGCTCTACTGGGCAGCCCAGCTGATCGGGGCCACGCTTGGTGCCTTCGTGATCTTGCTGATCGCAAAGGGTCAACTCGGTGGCTTTGAGGCCCAGCCTGAAACGTTCGCAGCCAATCTGTGGGGCGTTGACAACGGATTTTACACTTTCGGGGCAATGCTGATCACCGAGGTGATCCTCACCGCTGTCTTGATGTTCGTTGTGCTCTCAACCACAAATGAGAACTTCCCGGCTGCGGCAGGCGGACTGACTGTTGGTCTGGCATTCACGATGATTCATCTCATCAGCATCCCGGTCGACAACACTTCGGTAAACCCGGCCCGCAGCTTCGGGATGGCGGTGTTCGCGGGTGACATCGCCGTCACCCAACTTTGGGCATTCTTCGTATTCCCAATGATCGGGGCCATCCTGGGCGTGCTGGCCTGGCTGATGGTTGACGACGAGAGCATCGAAGACACCCTGTTGGTGAATACCCCCCTCGACGAGATGCGAGACGCGATTGAAGATGCAGTTGACTGAAGGCGTGGTGGGCCCGACGGAGTCTGGCGGCTAGCGCTTCCGCGGTTTCGAGCGACGGCGCACCACTATGTCGATTACTCGAAGCTCGCTCAAGTTCACCGCGGCCGGTCTTTCTTTGGCCGCCAGATGACGTGCGGTACGGGCTGCGGTCAGCAGTTCGGTACCGAGCGTGTCCTGCCACCTTCTGAACCACAGCGCATTCTTCGAATAGCGCAGCGCGTCGCGCATCTGCCTGTCGTCGATTGGCACAATCCTTGGCCGTTTGCTTGCCAAAATCCGAGAGGCGGCCGCCTGGCCAAGAGCAGGCTGGTTTGGTTCGGCAGGCGGAACAGCCGAAGTTGGGGCCCGGAGCAGTCGAAACAGGTCGGCGGCTCGCAGAATGGACGTGGCGGGGCAATCCCACAGCTGATCGTCGGCAGGGATGTCGGCCAGAATTTCGGTTGAGAGCCACTGGCCTTCGTCGCCCAGAATCCATGCCGCCGACGGGGCGGGTACTGGAACTCCTAGCATCGAAACAGCCACAAGGTCCGACGCGGTGATCCGGGCCGGATCGGACCGGAGCGAGATCAGATCGAATCGGCCCGTGGTTGAATCGAGGTGTTCAACAACTGCTGACGCGGCCCGATGCGGGTCGTTGAGAAAGCGGCTGGGGTGGCGGCGGAAGGCCGGCTTTTTTGAGGGCCCTTGTTTCGATTTGGGAATGTCAGCCATGGCGTCCAGCATCGCGCGATTCGGCGATCTCGGGGGCCAGCGTTGCCACCAGTTCAGCCAGGGGAACCATCTTGGTGTCGCCTGTGGCTCGGTTGGTAACCTCCGCCTCGCCGTTGGCCAGGCCCCTTGGGCCAAGCGTAATCCGATAGGGGAACCCAATCAGTTCCGCGTCTGCGAACTTCACGCCTGCCCTGGCGTCTCGGTCATCGATCAGAGCGTCTACTCCGGCAGCCCGCAAGCCGCTGTAGATCTGGTTACCGGCCTCCAAATGTTCGTCGTCAAGACGCATCAGGGTGATCACCGCTTCGTACGGGGCAATGGAAACGGGCCAGACGATCCCCTTATCGTCGTGGTTGGTCTCAACCGCGGCCGCCATGTTTCGGCCGATCCCGATGCCGTAGCTCCCCATCTGGACCGGCACCGTTTCCCCGCCGGTAGTGGCAACGTTCACCCCGAACGTTTCTGAATACTTGGTTCCTAGCTTGAAGATGTGGCCGATTTCGATGCACCGAACAATATTGATGGCAGTGTCGCAGACGGGGCACGGTTCGCCCGCCTGAACTTCGCGGAGGTCGGCCCACTGGCCAACCGCTACGTCTCGCTGAACGTTTACGCCCCGCACGTGCCAGTCGTCTTCGTTCGCTCCAGTTGTCATGTTCACCCTGCCCTGAAGGGCGAGGTCGGCAATAACCGGATGCTCCGAAACCCCTACGGCGCCGAGGCTCCCGGGGTGGGCACCAAGTGCGGCAAAGGCCTCGTCTGCGGATGCGGGCCGGATCTCGATGGCTCCGGTTGCGTCGGCCAACTTCTGGGTGTTCAGCTGGTGATCGCCCCGAACCATTACCAGGGTGACGGTGCCATCCAGAACCATCACCAGAGTTTTCAGCTGACGAGAGGCCTCGGCACCGCCCTCGAAGTCTTCCAGCGCAGCGATAGTTCTGACTCCAGGGGTGGCGAACCGTTCCAGGTCGGTTGGGGCGCCGTCTTCCTCAGCGGCAACGCCAGATGTTGCCTTCTCGATGTTCGCGGCGTAGTTGCATTTTGGGCAGCGAACCACATCGTCCTCGCCGGCATCAGACGGTGTCATGAACTCAACCGAAGCGTTGCCTCCCATGGCTCCCGAACTGGCCTCAACCCCAAAGGCCGGGATTCCAAGCCTTTGGAAGATCTTTCGGTAAGCCTCGTCGTGAGCCGCGAACGCAGCGTCAAGCCCAGCCGCGTCAATGTCGAACGAGTACGAGTCTTTCATATGGAACTCTCGCACCCGCAGCAGCCCGCTCTTGGGCCTCGCCTCATCTCGGAACTTGATCTGGATGTGATACCAAACCTGGGGCAGCTGCTTGTGAGAGGTCAACTCGGCAGCAACCGTTGCGAAGATCTCTTCGTGGGTGATCCCAAGCGCTTGGTCTGTGTTCTTCCGGTCCTTGAGGCGGAACATGATCTCGCCCATTGCGTCCCACCGGCCGGATTTCTGCCAAATGGCTGCCGGGTGCAGGGTTGGGAGCAGGAACTCCTGACCGCCAATTTCATTGATCTCGTCACGAACGATGTTGGCAACCTTTTCGTGAACCCGCCAACCAAGCGGCAGCATCGAATAGTGCCCCGCGTGAAGCTGGCGGATGAAGCCCGCTCGAATCAACAAGCTGTGGCTTGGAGCCACAGCATCGTTCGGGGCATCTCTGAGAGTGGGCGCAAATAGCTGTGACCAACGCATATGCCTTTGAGGCTAGGTGCCCGATCCATATCACCAACAACACCATCGGCTCTGGCCGTGGCAGACTCTGCGCCATGCCTCCGCACACACCAAAGGAACGCCTAACGGCGCCGCTGATCCGAGACTCAAAATCCAGTGATCTAAGGCCAGCCACATGGGACGAAGCGCTGGATCGGGTCGTCTCGGGTTTTGGGGCCGTCAAGGCCAGGTCGGGCGGCTCAGGGTTTGCCCTTTTCTCCTGTTCCAAGAGCACAAACGAGATGAACTACGCGGCCCAAAAGTTCGGCCGAACAGTGCTTGGCACCAACAATATTGATTCCTGCAATCGAACTTGACACGCCCCATCCGTCGTCGGTCTGGCGACAGTGTTTGGGGCGGGGGGCGGAACCTGTTCGTATGCAGAAGCACAGGAGGTTGATGTTGCTTTGTTGTGGGGCTCCAACGCCCGCGACGCCCACCCGATCTTCTTCCACCACCTCCTGAAGGCTCTCCAGAAGGGGGGCCGAATGTATGCGGTGGATCCACGACGCACTGCATCGTCGAAGTTTGCCGACGCCTGGCTTGGCCTCTCGGTTGGAACCGACATTGCCCTGGCAAACGGAGTGGCGCGAGAGATCATCGCCAACGGTTGGGTCAACACCGAATTCATAGAACACGCAACAACCGGCTATGAGGGGTTCGCCGAATCGGTCCAGTCGTACACGCTCGACAACGTGTCTGAGACCTCCGGCGTTCCCGCGGCGGCAATAGCTGAGATGGCCGAGGCTTACGCAACAGCAGACAAGGCCCAGATCCTTTGGACGCTTGGGATTACCGAGCACCACAACGGAGTCGACAACGTCCTGGCCCTTTGCAACCTGGCACTGTTAACTGGCCACGTCGGCCGGTGGGGCAGTGGCCTGGTGCCGCTTCGAGGCCAGAACAACGTGCAGGGCGGGGGCGACATGGGCGCCCTGCCGAACAAATTCCCCGGCTTCCAAGACCTGGTCGATCCCGCCGCTCTTGCCAAGTTTGAAGAGGCATACGGAGTTGACCTGCCTGCCAGCCCCGGGCTGCATCTCACCCTCATGTTCGAGGCAATGGAAGCAGGCGAAATTAGCGCGGCCTACATCATTGGCGAGAACCCCGCCGATTCTGAGGCCGACGTTGGCCACGCCCGCAAGTTGTTGGCCGGGCTTGAGCTGCTGGTGGTTCAAGACATCTTCCTCACCCGAACCGCCGAATTGGCAGATGTGGTGCTTCCCGCGTCGGTTGGCTGGGCCGAGAGCGAGGGCACCGTGACCTCTTCAGAACGCCGCGTGCAGCGAGTGCGCGCCGCGGTTTCTCCGCCGGGAGAGGCACGCCATGATACCGAGATCATCGGTGAGCTGGCCCGGCGCATGGGTTACGCGTGGGGCCAGCCAAGCTCAGAAGACCTCTGGGACGAGCTGAGATCGCTGTCCCCAATGCACTTTGGCATGAGCTATGAACGGCTGGACAACGGGCCGGGGCTGCAATGGCCATGCCGATCTCTCGATGACCCGGGTAGCCCGTTTCTTCATGGCTGGTTGTGGGAAGAGGATCTTGGCGGCAACCCCCGTGCCCCCTTTTCGGTTGTGGAACACGAGGGGCCGAAGGAGGCTCTAACCGACGAGTTCCCCTACCGCCTCACTACCGGCCGCACGCTCGACTCTTACAACACCGGGGTGCAGAGCGGCGGCTTCGACTCTCCTATCCGGCACGGCGAGGCGCTTGACGTTAACCCGGCGGATGCGATGGTGTTGAGTGTCCACGATGGCGAGCGGGTGCTGGTAAGTTCGCCCCGTGGCTCGGTCGAGATGAACATTCGCATTCAGCCCGACCTGCCCCAGGGCCTAACTTTCACCACCTTCCATTTTCCTGAGCTGGTCGACATCAACCAAATAACCAACGACCAGTGGGACCCGAAGTCTGGAACCGCTGAATTCAAGGCGGCTGCCATCCGGATCGAGAAGCTCGACTCGGT
>QIKW01000151.1 GCA_003231975.1 Acidimicrobiia bacterium | reverse complement strand
CTGGCCAGACAACGACCACCGTTTCATAGGTTTCTCAGCCGCAGTTGCCTGCCTCGCCGAGCAACTGGCCCCCGACGTGCTGCATTTGAACGACTGGCATACAGCAGCCACCGTTGGGTTCCTGAACGCCCCGCCTGCCACGGTTCTGACCATCCACACCCTTGGCTACCAGGGCGTTGCCGACGCCGCATGGCTAGGCCGGTTGCCCGTCGAGCCGTGGCGGTTTGCCTGGTTCGATGTTGCTAACCCGCTGGTTGGTGCCATTCGCTCGGTCGACAAGATAATTGCGGTCAGCCCGTCGTATGCAAGGGAGATTTTGGTTCCCGAGACCGGCATGGGTATGCACGACGAGTTGGCAGCCAGGGGAGACGCTCTGGTAGGCATCCTGAACGGGATCGACACCGAAGCGTGGAATCCGGCAACAGATCTCAATTTGCCTCAGCCGTACACGGTCAAGACTGCCGGGGAGGCCAAGGCGGCGGCAAAGGCAGAACTGTTGAACTTTGCCGGCTGGGATGACGACGGTTCGCTTCTCATCACCATGGTCTCCCGGCTGGTCGACCAGAAGGGAATCGACTGGGCAATGGCGCTGGCCCCGTTTCTGGAAAGTCTCCCGGCCCGGCTGTTTGTGCTTGGCTCCGGAACCGCCGAGCTAACAGCCTTGGTCGAACAGGTGGCAGCGGCCCACCCAGATCGGATCCATGCCGTAACCGGCGCCTACAACGAGCCGCTGGCCCACCGTCTTTTTGCGGGCGGCGACGCTTTCTTGATGCCAAGCCGGTTTGAACCATGCGGGCTGGCTCAAATGCAGGCAATGGCGTATGGCACCCCACCAATCGCAACAAGTGTTGGTGGCCTGCTCGACACCGTGATCGATGCAGACCAGCACCGTAAATCTGGGAATGGGTTTCTCACCCAGAGCACAGATCTTGCCGGTTTGATCGACGCGGTTCACCGGGCAGCCAGAGCCAAAAGGAGCTCAGCCCGGTGGAAGGCTATTCAGAAGCGGGGAATGACCACAGACTGGTCTTGGGCAACACCAGCCAAACGCCACCTGGAGCTCTATCAAGCTTTGCTTGGCGCCGTTCTGGCCCCGAGAGTTCAGGAGAACCGGTAGTTCTTCGGAACCACAACCACGCCGGAATCTGAAACGGTGAAGCGGGCCTCGTCCTCGGCGCGATCAATACCAATCCTGACTCCCGGCGGCACTACGACGTTCTTGTCAATCACGGCGCGGTTGACTTCTGCGCCTTCTCCAATCGAAACGTCGTCGAACAAGATTGCCTTTGTCAGCTTGGCGTTCAGGTCAACCCTCGAGTTTGGCGAAAGGACCGAGTCTCGAACGTCGCAACCACTGAGGATTGCCCCGTTGCTGACAACGCTGTTCTCGATGTGAGGAGGGGTTACGCCGTCGGTAACGAACTTGGCAGGTGGCAGCGAGCGGCCGAGAGTGAAGATAGGCCACTGATCGTTGTAGAGACTGAAGTTGGGAAGGGGCTGGACCAAGTCCATGTGAGCATCGAAGTAGGCGTCGATCGTTCCGACGTCTCGCCAGTAACCACGTTGATGGTCGTGATCCCCTGGCACCACGTTCGACGAATAGTCGTACACGTCGGCAAGGCCTTGTTTCACCATTGCCGGGATCAGATCTCCCCCCAGGTCGTGGCTGGAATCCTTGTTCTTGGCGTCGCTGTGAAGGGCCTCAAGCAGAACTTCGACGTCGAACACGTAGTTGCCCATTGAGACGAACGACTCGTCTGGCGAGTCAGCCAGCCCCGGGGGATCGGCAGGCTTTTCAAGGAAGCTCTCGATCTTGGTGCCAGTTGGGGCGTGAATCACCCCGAACTGGTGGGCCTCACTTCTTGGTGATCTAAGGGCGGCCACGGTGACACCCGCCCCGCTTGCGATGTGCTGGTCAAGCATCTGGCGCGGGTCCATCCGATAGATGTGGTCGGCGCCAAAAACGAACAGATACTCGGGTTGCTCGTCTGCAACGAGATTCAGGTTCTGAAACAGCGCATCGGCCGACCCGAGGAACCACTGCGGGCCACGCCGCATTTGGGCGGGCACAGAAGTGACGTAGTTGCCAAGCATCGTTGAGAGGCGCCACGTTCGAGACAGGTGAACGTCAAGTGAGTGGCTCTTGTACTGGGTGAGCACAACGATTCGGCGGTAGCCGCCGTTAGCCAGGTTTGACAGCGCGAAGTCGATCAGCCGATACGGACCGCCGAACGGCACCGCAGGCTTGGCCCGGTCTTCGGTAAGAGGCAGCAAGCGCTTGCCCTCACCGCCAGCCAGCACCACCGACAAAACCTTTGGTCTGGAACCCATCTCTAACACGGCCAGAGTGTGCCACAGTTTCGTTGGTGGCCAGAGGCCAATAGCTCTCTTGTTGGGTCTGCTGTCGCAGACCGGCCTTCGGGCCATCCAACTCGTCCGTTCAAGGCTGGTCGCCGATGGCGACCACGCAAATAGCTCTCTTATTGGGTCTGCTGTCGCAGGCCAGCCTTTGGGCCATCCAAGTCGTCCAGAATCTCCCAAAGAGGGGAACTGGCATGGATTAGGTGCGTTTTCGCCACTATTCCATTCCAGTTCGCTGGGTCAGATTCCCCAGAGACCGGACCGATGGTTGATGCCGACGGCCCATTGCCCACTGTGCGTGTTTGCTGTTCACTAACAGTGCGGGTACCGGAACAGTCGGAGGCCAGCTCTGGCGGGCAGAGCAGCCACACAGACTTGTTCCAACATGTGGGGTGACTCTACGGAGTCACCCCACCATGTTTTTTGGGACCTGCTCTCGCAGGTCCGCCTCCGGGCCATCCAACTGATCAGGCTCTAGCTGGTCGCCGATGGCGACTACGCGTGGCGCGGTGACATTGGGTCGGCTGTCGCCTCCCGGGCTTCGCCCATCCAACTCGTGGGCTCGCTGCTGGTCGCCGATGGCGACTACGCGTGGCGCGGTGATATTGGGTCGGCTGTCGCCTCCCGGGCTTCGCCCATCCAACTGATCAGGCTCTAGCTGGTCGCCGATGGCGACTACGCGTAGGAAGTTGAGGGCGAGTTTTGAGCGAAGCGAGAAAACCGCCGCGGGGGCTCGGCCGAAAGGGTTTCCATTTCGGCCGATTACTCGCTTCGGCCGCTTTTATGCTTCTGCTGCTTGACTTGTGATTCATGTCACGCACCCAGAAGATTATTGGCTCCGCTGTCGTTCTGATACTGGTGGTTGGAGGCGGCCTAGCGTGGTGGCTCGGTTTTCTCACCGACCCGCCAGAAGAAGCCAACATCGCGGCAGCCACCGAGGCAGTGGCTGCTGGTTCCGACGGGGCTCCTGCGGACTCCGCCCCGCTTGACAACATCGACGGTTCTTGGTCCGTGGTTGCCAACGAAGACGGCACCTTTGTTGGTTACCGCATCAACGAGGTGCTCAGCACCATCGGTGATTTCACCGTCGTGGCCAGAACCCGCGAGGTAACCGGAACTCTCGAGGCACAGGGAACAACGATCACTGCCGTAAGCATCTCGGCCCAGATGACAACGATCACTACAGACAACGGAGCCAGAGACAACGCAATGCGCTCCCAGGCGCTGGAAACCGACCTGTTCCCAGAAGCCACGTTTGTGCTGACCGCCCCAATCGACATTGGTGCCATCCCGGCCGAAGGCGAGACAGTCTCGGTCACGGCCAACGGCGATCTCACCGTGCACGGGGTTACCAAGGCCGTTCAGTTCCCCATCCAGGCATCTGTGGCCGCCGGCTCCCTTGTAGTCGTTGGTCAACTTGATGTGGCACTTGCCGACTTTGACATCACCCCACCATCGGCCCCAATCGTTTCCAGTGTTGAAGACGTGGCCATCCTGGAAATGTCGTTGGTGTTCTCTCGCTAGCGAGGCCCGTTGCTTTAGGTGGCGGAGGTAATCGGATCTATCGGCATGGCAGGGCCCAGCCCAGCAGCCTCGATCATCTCTGCTATTTCAAGACACAGCAACTCACTCCAGTAGGGGCCGTTGACCAGCACCCCTACTGGAAGACCGTCGGCCATCCCAGCCGGCACCGCGGCAGAAGGCAAGCCAAGGGCGTTGGCCGGCATCACTGCACGAGCCTGCATCAAGACGGCCAAAGCATCCTCGGCAGACTCCGCGTCCAGCCCATGCTTGAAGGGTGGTTCGGTCCATGTCGGGGTCAACAAAACGTCGTACTGGTTGAAGAATCCAGCCCACTCTCGCATCAGGGACTGCCTTCGCATCCAGAGCTCTTCATTCGAATCAAGGGTTGGGGCGTCCCGAATCTGTTCGGCGAATTGGAGGAAGGCCAGCGCTTCGGGTGAAAGAATGGGCGCCAGAAGAGGCAGCGCCATGTGAACGCCGCCGAGCACCAGCCCAAACCAAAGGTCGGTCACCTCTTCGAATCTGGGCGCCGCAATCTCTTCCACAATGCAACCTTGGTTTGCCAGGGCATCGGCCGCCGCTCTGGTAGCAGCAGCAACACCTGGGTGAGTCTGCCCTCCAGCCGGTTCGACCATGACGGCTACCTTGCGCCTAGCGGGGGCGGGATCGGATAGTGGCACCGGCACCGAATGAGGGTCTCGGTGGTGGGCGCCGGCAACGATGGAAAGCCCCAGCCTCACGTCGGCAACGTTGCGGGCCATCACACCCTGAACAGACAAGAGTTGGGAAAAGAGGGCGTCATCAGGCGCTGGGTAGGTGTCGGCCCCGGGCACCCGTCCCAAGGTGGGTTTGATGGAAGCGATCGAACAACAACTGGCGGGGCTGCGCAGCGATCCGCCAAGGTCATTCCCCAACCCGATGGGCGACATTCCAGATGCAAGAGCTGCTCCTTCGCCACCAGAGCTGCCTCCGGCAGTGTGATCGGGATGCCACGGATTCCGGGTGAGGCCGTGCAGGGCGTTGTCGGTGTGGACCCGAAGCCCCATGTCTGGCATGTTCGTTCTGGCCAGTGGAATCCCGCCAGCAGCCTTCATTCGCTCAACCATTGGCGCATCAACCGGAGCAACCGCCTCGGCAAGTGCGTTCAGACCGAACGTGGTTGGCACCCCGGCTACGTCGATGTTCTCTTTGATAGTGAAAGGAACGCCACCCAACGGGCCCAAACTTTCACCGGTGGCCAGTGCCTTGTCGGCCGTGTCGGCACCTGCCCTGGCCTCATCTGCCATCACTCGCACAATGGCGTTGAGATCGCCGTTTACGGCCTCGATCCTGCTGAGGTGAGCAGACACCACCTCAGCAGACGTGGTCTCGCCCGTCCTGATCATTCCCGCCAGCTCTTCTGCCCCTCGTTCCCACAGCTCGGTCATTTAGGCCTCCGGTCTCAGGAGCCACAGTACGCCCTTCAGTCGCATCATGTAGGAGTCGAGGGCTGCCAGCTGTCCAGCGCTGGCCGAGGTGGTTGGAAGACGCGGTCGGGTGCTGCGAGGCTCAGGCCATGTTCAACACCCTCACTACCTCGGTTAGCGGCCCAATAGGCAGGCTCACCCTCAACCGGCCCGAAAAACTCAACCCGCTTAGCTGGCAGTGTCTTGATGAGATCGCGGAGGCGGCAAGATGGTTCGATGAGCAAGACCAGGTCAAGGTTGTGATTGTCGCCGGGGCGGGCAGGGCCTTCTCGGCTGGAGCCGACCTGTCAACATTCTCTAGCAGGCAGGAGATCAGCACCCGGGATGCAGCAGACATGGGCCGACGGATGGCAGAAGCCCTTGAAGCGATGAACGCCGTTGCAATTGCCGCCATCCAGGGCTGGTGTGTGGGCGGAGCCCTCGTTGTGGCGGCGGCCTGTGACCTTCGGGTTGCAGCCGAGGACGCCATGTTCTCAATTCCAGAGGTTGATCTTGGAATCCCGCTGGCGTGGGGCGGCATTCCCCGGCTGGTTCGCGAGATCGGGCCCGCCCTTACCAAGGAGCTTGTGATGACTTGCAGGCCATTCGATGCAGCCGAGGCCAAAACGGCAGGTTTCCTGAACCGTGTTGTTCCCGCCTCCGAGCTGACTTCGGCTGTTGACGAGCTTGCCCTGACGGTCTCGGCTAAGGCAAGCCACGCCATCTTCTCAACCAAACGCCACGTGAACGCGGTGACCGATCAGATGGTCGGAACCATGCGGAGCTGGTCTGACGCCGACGGGCTGGTAACTGCGTTTCAGGACCCCGAGTGCGCAGAGGCTCGTGGCGCATACCTGGCTGATCGCGGGAAGTAGCGTGGCAGTGCCCCCGAAGCCAAAGAGGGCAGGGCCGGGCGCGGCGAAGCTGGTGACCAGGGGCCTCATTCGGGCTTGCCCCGCGTGCGGCAACAGAAAGATTTTCACCAGGTGGGTGGTGATGGCGCAGGAGTGCCCCGGGTGCGGCTTGCATTTCGAGCGCATTGAGGGTCACTGGATTGGGGCAGTTGGGATCAACACGATCCTTAGTTTTGTCACCCTGGCCGCGGTTTTGATCGCAGGATTCGTTTCGACCTTTCCAGACTTCAAGGTGGTTCCCATTGCTGTTGCGGGTGTGGTTGTTGCGGTCGGGGCACCAACGGCATTCTTCCCGGTGAGCCGAACGCTCTGGACGGGGATAGACATCGCCATGCGACCGTTGGAGGCGCACGAGGTCAACTGGCCTGTCGTGGAAAGCAGCCTCAAAGAAGACACAGAAGGTCATGACACACATGAATGATGAATTCGATCTGGTCATTGTTGGCTCGGGCTCGGGTAACGACATTCCGGAGGCTTTGGCTGACTGGAGGATTGCGCTCATTGAACGAGGCACCTTCGGTGGCACCTGTCTAAACGTTGGCTGCATTCCCTCCAAGATGTTCGTTCTGCCTGCCGACCTGGCCCAGAGTGCAGGCCGTGGCGAGCGGCTAGGGGTACACACCGCGTTCAACGGGGCCGACTGGCCTGCTATCCGTGATCGGGTCTTCGCCAGGATCGATCCCATCGCCGCCGGGGGAGAGGAGTACCGGGCAACGGGCACTCCTAATCTCGAACTGATCCGCGGTACGGCCAGGTTCACCGGCCCAAAGAGCTTCGACGTCGACGGCCGCGCCATCAAGGCTCGGAGGGTTCTGATTGCAGCTGGGACCCGCCCAACGCTGCCCCCCATTCCGGGGCTGGACTCCGCCCGGGTCCACACTTCGGATTCGATAATGCGGCTTGAGAGGTTCCCTCAACGCCTCGGCATCATCGGCGGCGGCTTCATCGCTGCTGAGATGGGCCACGTCTTTGCTGCGTTCGGTGCCCATGTAACCATCTTCAACCGGTCAAACCAGCTTCTCCGGTCACAGGACGGCGAGATCTCGGCCTGTTTCACCGAACTCTTTGCCAAGCGGGCAACGCTTTGCCTAGGTCAGGTTCCAGACAAGATTGAAAACGACGGCAACGTGGTTGTTGTTCATAGCGGTGGGGTTCGCTACGAGTTCGACGAGCTGCTGGTCGCCAGCGGCCGCCAGCCCAACAGCGACCTGCTCGACGCCGCTGCGGGGGGAGTAGACACCCACTCCGACGGACGAGTGGCGGTGGATCAGTTTATGGAAACGAACGTGCCAGGCGTCTATGCCATCGGCGACATCGCCAACCAGTGGCAACTCAAACACGTTGCGAACAAGGAGGCAAAGCTTGCCTTCTGGAACCTCGCTAACCCCGGCGATCGCCAGACGATCGACTATTCGGCAGTGCCAAGCGCAGTATTCAGCGGGCCCCAGATCGCAACTGTTGGATTGACCGAAGAGGCGGCACGGGCGGCGGACATCCCGGTCAGAGTCGGCAGGCGAGACTTCGGGGCAACGGCATACGGTTGGGCCCTTGAGGACAACTCGTCGTTCGCCAAGGTGCTGGTGAGTGCCGACACCGACCTGATTGTGGGCGCCCACATCCTTGGCCCACAGGCTGCATCGCTGATTCAGCCGCTGATCCAGGCAATGCAGTTGGGCAACACCGCCACCCAGGTGGCAGGCGAGGTGTTCTACATTCACCCGGCCCTCACCGAAGTGGTTGAAAACGCTCTACTTGACGCCCTCTCCTGAGCAAGAGAAGCACCTGCCACCCTCAAATTCACCTGGGGGCAGACACGTCAGTTTCCCCCCGCCTGGTGGGCCCAGCGGCTCACGTCGGAGGGGTCTCGCCCCCAGTAGTCTTGGCAGCCAGACAGGAGATCATTGGTGAGTGACGCGGAGCGATTGGCAGACATTCTCAGATACAGCCCTGGCGGCTGCATTCTGGTTGAGCAGGGCGAGATCAAAGGAGCCAACAACGAAGCCGTTGATATCAGCGGCATCCCGAGAAAGCGCCTGGTTGGTGCCTCGCTGGCCGAACTGGCCATAGACGAAGAGCAGCCAAGAATCGGCACCGCGCTGGTCAACGCAACCGATCAGGTTTCTGCCATCAGGATGCGCCTGGCTGCAGGTTTGCGGCCCGTCGAACTTAGCCTGCGCCGCGTGAATCAGACGTTGATCCTGGTTGGGATTCGGTCTGTGGCAATTGAGCACGAACTGTCGGCCACTGCGGGTGGTGAACTCACCCACGATCAGGTAACCGGGTTGCCGAACCGCCAGCACGTTCTGGAACACCTCCAGCGAAGGCTGAACGTTCCGTCCGGGCAGCCCCTTGCCCTGGTCGGTTTGTGGATAGATGACTACGACTCGCTCAACGACCAGGGTCAGCGAGTCAGCGACAGGATCATGCGCCAGGTAGGGGAGCGAGTGCAGGCCCGCCTTCGAGGGCCCGACATGCTTGGTCGCTTCGAAGCGTCGGGGTTTCTGGTTCTGCTCACAACAGACGCCGAGCTTGAAACCTTGAAAGAGATAGCGGATCGTCTGCGAGATGAGGTGTCGTTCCCGGTTGAGTTCAACGGCACCCTCGTTTCCTTCACCTCCAGCGTGCTGGTTGGTTCGGTCAGCACCAAACGCCCCTCGATGGAACGGGTGCTTACCAGGCTTGAGGCGATGAGCCGAATGGCAGCAACCGGGGGCGGCAACCGAACAGACATATTCTCGCTCTAGTTGCTCGGCTCCAGGGAATGGCCGCCGAGCGAGGCCACGAACTTCGGTGCTAAACCGGGGCGATGTACTCCAAGGGCCTCCAGGAAGTAGCCGACGGCATCTTTGCCTATCTCCAGCCGGACGGCGGCTGGGGGTGGAGCAACGCCGGCCTGGTAGTGGCCGAAGATTCGTCTCTGCTGGTTGACACGCTTTTTGATCTGGCGCTCACTCGGGACATGCTGGACACGATGGCCTCGGTCATAGATTCAAGGCCCATCCAAACCTTGGTCAACACCCATGCCAACGGAGATCACTGTTATGGCAACCAACTGGTTGAGGGGGCCGAGGTAATTGCATCGGCGGCTTCGGCGGCCGAGATGGAGAACCTCCCACCCGCTGCCCTTGCCGCCCTGCTCAGCGCTCAGTTCGAGCCGCCCCTTGGCCGCTACATGCAAGAGGCCTTTGGTCCCTTCAGCTTCGAAGGGATTGAGCCACCAACGGTTGACCGCACCTTCACCGAGAGTCTTGAAGTTTCTGTTGGCGGGCGAACTGCTCGGCTGCTGGAGGTTGGGCCTGCCCACACCGCAGGCGACGTCCTGGTTCATGTTCCAGAAGCCGACACCATTTTCACCGGCGACATCCTCTTCATAAACGGCACGCCGATCGTTTGGGATGGGCCGGTGAGCAACTGGTTGGCTGCGTGCGATCTGATTCTCAGCCTCGACTGCTCTGTCATTGTTCCGGGTCATGGCCCGTTGACCGATGCAAATGGGGTTCGGGCTGTTCGCGACTACCTCAGCTTTGTTGTTCAGGAGGCAACGGAGCGTCACGCCGCCGGAATGACCGCGTCGGATGCTGCCAAGGACATAGACCTTGGTCCCTACAGGGAATGGCTTGACTGGGAACGAATCGCCATCAACGTGGACACCGTGTATGGCGAGATCGACCCAGGTCGCGAAAGCACCGGGATTGTTGGTCTCTTTTCGCAAATGGCCGAACTGAAGTACAGCTAACCGGCCTTACCTCCCGGTTGGCGAGGATCAAAGTGCATAGTCCAAAAGTCCTGGTCGATCTGGTGACATTTACCCAAAAAGAGCTTTTGTTTTCCTGAAGCCGCGCCGATACCTCGGTTTGAGGGCCCATGGGTGCCCTCATAAAGAGGAGGACATCTGTGAAGTCCTTTCATTCGCACGGCGCAACCCCGAGTTGGGCAAGAACGGCATGGACATTGTCGTTCTTGGCCTCCTGGCTATCGCCATACCGTCGATTGGATCATCTATAGCCAGCGCGGCCAACCCGAACGTGGGTAACGCCGTGTTTTCGGGCTGGAACGTTGGGGCCACGCCCAGGATCTGCCAGAGCGACGGCGCAGGGGGCTGGACCAAATGCCAGGCCCTTGAGAATCCGGACCATGAGGCCGATCCGGTTCTGTCGACCTACGCGGTGTTGGCGCCGATTCCCACAGACACCTCTGGCTATGACCAGATCACCCGATCCGCTCCCGACCTTGTCAGCCGTGGCCTGCCACAGCCAACAGAGAACGGGTTGCTCCTCGTTGTCACCGAGGTGGCAGAGGCAACAATTGCCACTCTTGCCAGCGGCGACCTCGCAACAGAGGCAACTCATCTAAGACGAAACCGAGCAACTGACCTTGGTGATCTCTCCAGAGTTCGACCTGGCCGAAGCCACCTTGGCAATGACCGCACCCGATGGCACGCGCTCGGTTGTGAGCACTGAAGAGGTCCTGTCGTTTGGTGGGGCGCAGCTGGCACTGGACTTCGCAGTCAACCAGGGGGACGAGGTAAGCGCCGGCTCGGTTGCGCTCCAGGGTGGCGGATTCCTGGCCGGGACACCGATTGAAGTGATCGTGTTCTCAGACCCAATCCAGATCGGCACGTTGATCGCTGACGCCAACGGCGGATTCGACGCGAACCTACAACTCCCAGATTCGGTGAAGCCGGGAGAGCACCGAGTGTTGGTTCGCGGCGCAGGCCAGACCGGCCCCGCTACCGGGACCTGGTTCTTCTCCGTTGGGGAGACCGGCCTGATCGAACGGATTGGCGACCCTGGCCGCGCGCCAGCTGCGGGCTCAGCTGATGAGCCCGTGGGAGGACAAGAAGAAGCCTCAGGCGAAGAGGAAGATCAGCTTGAGACTCCGGCCGCGGCAGCAGGCGAAGAGATTGACGAGGAGCCACTAATCGATGACGAGACCGGGCTGCCGGTCTATGACCCGG
This sequence comes from Acidimicrobiia bacterium, assembly GCA_003231975.1. Taxonomy (GTDB): domain Bacteria; phylum Actinomycetota; class Acidimicrobiia; order Acidimicrobiales; family SZUA-35; genus SZUA-35. Next base: position 4,253 of record QIKW01000151.1, on the reverse strand, counting down.
CGCAAGACCCGGAACGGTCGGTGGAGACCGGGGTTAACGGTTTCGCCTTGCTGGCGGTGCTCTCAACCGCGGCTTGTTGACACCGGGGGAAGCGCCATTGCTCCCTCGTACCGGCTGATGGCGGCACTGATAATCCTGGGAGTGTTTGACGCATCGGCCGGATTTCTCGCCGCACTGGTGTTCTCAGCCGGGGTGGTGTTGATGGGCGGGATGGTTGGCGCCGATTCGGCCAGGACGATCATGGGAGTTGGCTCGCTCTGGTGGGCGGTGCCTCTGGTGGCAGCCGGAACCCGGCCATTCCGCCGGGCGCCTGCCTCGGATTTGGAAGGTCACTGGCGTTCTGTCGCGGACGCCGTCATCGGATCGTTGCTCGGACCATGCTGTTCGTGTTCGTTGTTCTTCCCTTCGTTGGGCCGGGCTGGCAGCTGTTCGTTGTGGCAGCCTTGTTCGCTGCCCCCACGTGATTGAGGCGGCAAAGGATCGGATCCCCAACTCGGTGCGATTGTTCCGAGTGGTCCCTCGAGGTGTGCCGAATATTCTGGCGATGGTGATCATCGGCAAAGTCCTCGGTGACTTCCTGAGTAGCCGAATAGCCGATCCGGCAACCTTGACTTTGACCGCCTTTGTTGTGCTCTCGATCCCTCCTTTCCTGACTGCAACCGGCTCGCTGCTCGGTCGGGAAGGCGTAGAGCCAGACCGCACTTGGGTCAACCGCCTAGCAAGTGTTCTGGTGGTGGTGGTTACTGTTGCCACCGTTAACGGCTACTTCAACGACGGAGTTCTGCTCGTGCTTCTTGCGGTGCTTCCGGCGCTGATCTGGTGGTTCGTGGCGACTAGAGCCAACACCCCGCCATCCGAAAGGCCGCCGCCCCCGCAACACCGAAGCATTCAGACCATCTTGCTTGCCGACAGGACCCCGTCAAACGAGGGCAGCGAGCTGGTCGAGAGCGGCCAGGACTTCGTCTCGGCTTCCCTGCGGGAGCCCTAGGACAGCCCGCTTCACTCCCAGTTCGGCCAAGCGATCCAGCTCATCCTGTTCTGGTTTGGCGAAGAAGACCCCAAGTTCGATCTCGGCCGGGTTGCGACCGATAGCCTCGCATGCCGCGGCAATTTCGGTGAGCCCCTCGTCGATGACGTGGCGTGAAGCAATAGGCATCCAGCCATCGCAAAACTCCGCAATGTGGGCAGCGGTTTTGGGCCCAGCGGCACCGCCCAGAATGATAGGAGGGCCTCCAGCCTTGGCTGGCTTTGGCCAGGCCCAACTCGGTGAGAACGAGACATGATCACCAGCAAATGAGGCCTCTTCTTCGCTCCAGAGAGCTTTCATGGCCAGCACCCTCTCTCGCAGAACGGCCCGTCGTTCGGAGTATGCCACCCCGTGGTGACCCAGCTCCTCTTTGTTCCAGCCGTAGCCAACCCCAAACAGCACTCGGCCCCCTGAAAGCGAGTCAAGTGTTGCCACTGCCTTGGCGGTCCAGATGGGGTCTCGCTGGGCAACGAGGGTGATGCCGGTTGCCAGTTTCAGAGTTGAAGTGGTGGCCGCGACAGCCCCGAAGGCAACAAACTGTTCGTGACTGCGCCAGTAGAAGTCTGGCAAATCTGGGGCACCCTTCTGGCCGCCCCAAGGCGTGACACGGCTGGTTGGAATGTGAGAGTGCTCGGGGAACCAGAGCGACTCAAAGCCGCGTTCTTCAACCGCCCGACCAAGCTCAACAGGTTGGATGGTGGTATCTGTTGGAAAGATGGCTACGCCAATATGCATGGCGGCGACGCTAGTTGGCCGCTACTGCTTTGGCCACATGTGGATTGCCGCCGAGAGAGGTGGTGAGACTTAGTGGCAGTTCGTGGGCCAACACGTCCCACATGCGGTCAAGTAGCTCGGCGGTCATCATCAGCTCGTTTGTTAGCCCAAGCGAAGACTGCCTTCTGGTGCGGTCGCTTAGGGAGCGGATCCCGATGAGAGTTGCTGCCACTCCCAGATCAAGCGGGGCAGCTCCTGCGGCCCTGGCCGCCCTGACTCTGGCCTCGGTGTCAGCTGACAGGCCGTCAACGATCAGCTGAACCAGCTCGTCATAGACAGCTCGTTCCGCGCGCGGCGCCCGCAAAAGGAGAGCCTGGACCGAGCTGCGGCCTGCCAGGCTGGACAGCCTAACAATCTGGGCCTGCACGCCAGCAACCCAAGCCTCTCGGCGGCTTCTGCGGGCCTGGGGCGGTGGCTGGGGAGTCGCTGTGTTCGGTGCCGCCAGGCTGGCGTCGTATTCCTGGCGCCTGGTCGGGTTGCCAAGGATTCGCCAGGCGCCGTTTACCTGGGCCATCAGCAGGCTGGTGTTGCCGGTCTCTGCGGCCCTTGGCACCGCCACGTCTGGATGGTGCTCCCTGGCCCGTTGGTGGTAGGCAGCACGCAGCTCGTCGCTGGTGCAAGCGGGGTCCACTCCTAGGAGTTCATACAGCGAAGGGCCAACTAGCACTGGCTTGGAGTCTGGCCCGTCCATCCCCAAATGCCGCTCTCGTTTCGGATTGTTGATTGGGGCAGTGCTGTATTCGAGCTGACAGGCACCAGGCGCCAACCGGGCTAGCGCTAAGCTAAGGGCTGTCTGGCGAATGCCGACAGTTGGGTATGGATCAGGCCACCGCAGTCAACCGCTGGCAGCGGCTAACCGGGAGGCTTCCCGAGTTTGTTCGCCTGTTTCTGCTGCTTGCTGCCTTCCTTCTTGCCGCGGCTGCCGCCTTGGCCCCAATTGTCTACCTGCTTAGGCGTCTTGGAGTGGGTTGAGTCGGCTTTCGGTGGCTTCTGAAAAAGAATTTCAAACAACAAGCACATATACTTAAAGCCAGGCATCCCGGTGCCGATACAGGTAGGGCAGGGTCATAGACCCTCACCGGTTCAGTCTGGCGGCAACCACTGAATCGGCAGCCACCGGTTTGATCGATTCCAGGGACTACCCGCACACCTCGATCAAGCCGGTGGCCTCTCCCTTTTTGGCGCCGTCGGTACGATGCTTGGAATGGACCCGTCGCTGCCAACTGAATCCGTTGATCCAACAACGTTGCCCGCCTGGGCCGGTTTGACCGAGCATGCGGCGGCTGGGCCGGTGGATCTGCGCCAGGCATTCGCCAGCAATCCCCAGCGGGCAGAGCAGCTGACCCTGACGGCGTGTGATCTAACCATCGATTTCTCCAAGAATCTGATTACCGAAACAACCCTCGGCCTGCTCGGCGAGTTGGCCGACCAGGTGAACTTGTCCGGTCGCACAGCAGCCATGTTCACCGGAGAACACATCAACACCACCGAAGACCGGGCGGTGCTGCACACCGCACTGCGGCGGCGCCGTGATCAACCGCTGCTAGTTGACGGCGACGAGGTTGTTGGCGAGGTCCACCGCGTTCTGGATCAAATGAGTGAGTTCTCACGTCAGGTGCGGTCGGGGCAATGGACTGGCCACACGGGCAAGAGGATCCGCACGATTCTCAATATCGGGATTGGCGGCTCAGACCTTGGGCCGTTGATGGCCTACCGGGCCCTTGCTGAGTTTGTCGACAAAGACATCGAGGTCAGGTTCGTTTCAAACGTTGACCCCGCAGACCTTGTCGCTGCCCTGCGCGGGCTGGATCCGGCGGAAACGCTTGTGATCGTTGCCTCAAAGACGTTCACCACAATCGAAACCATCTCGAACGCCACGGCGGCCAGAACCTGGCTGGTTGATGCGTTGGGTACCGACAGAGCTGTCGCCAAACACTTCGTTGCTCTGTCAACCAACGAAGAGAAGGTGGTTGAGTTCGGGATCGACCCGGCGAACATGTTCGGCTTTTGGGACTGGGTTGGTGGCCGATACTCGTTTGCGGGCGCTATTGGCCTCAGCCTGATGATTGCCATCGGTCCGGATGCCTTCGAGGAGATGCTGGACGGGTTCAGGCGAATGGACGAGCACTTCAGGACCGCTCCCACTCGCCAGAACGGTCCGGCTATGGCCGCCCTGATCGGCCTCTACTACCGAAATATGCTTGACCTTCCAACCTACGCGGTTCTGCCCTACAGCCAGCACCTAGAGCGGTTCCCCGCCTACCTCCAGCAGCTAGACATGGAGAGCAACGGCAAGTCCGTACGACTCGACGGAACCCTTGTTAACTACAACACCGGTCCAATCGTGTGGGGCGAGCCGGGAACGAACGGCCAGCACGCCTTTTACCAATTGATCCATCAGGGAACCACAACGGTGCCAGCCGACCTCATCGGCTTCCTTGAGCCCGCCGTA
>QIKW01000271.1 GCA_003231975.1 Acidimicrobiia bacterium | reverse complement strand
GTAGCCGACCCAATGTGGGAGTTCCCACGCGTGGTCGCCATCGGCGACCAGCTTTGAGCTAGTAACCCGGATCGCCGGAGGCGGGAGGCGGGAGCCGACCCAATCAACTCAGCGGGCCCGCATTCCCTCGATTGTGATTCGGGTGAACCGTTCAATCAGGTCGTCCAATGGCACCACTTCTGCTCCGGTGCTTTTGGCAACGACCGTGAGCTTGCTGGCAAGTACCACAAGGCCCTGCATGGCAGCCCAGGACAACGTGGCCGCTGTGTCGACGTCGAGGCTGGGGTTCAGCTGATCCCTCACAACCGAGATCGTTTCGTACAAGACCATGTATGCACTGAGGCCTGCCTCCAGCCATTCCTGATTGGTGGGATCAACCATGTCTTCCTGGAAGATCACACCAAAATGGCCGGGGAAGGCCTGAGCTGTTCGCACGTACGCTCTGCCGCAGGCGGTCAAACGCAGAGCGGCGTCGTCGATCCCTTCGGTGGCTTCAGTCAAAGCGTCAGCCAGCTTCTGGAACCCCTCAATCGCAACCGAGGTTAGAAGCCCCTTGGCGTCTCCGAAGTGGTGGGCCGGGGCAGCATGAGAAACGCCCGCCCGCCTGGCAACCTCCCTCAGGCTGAAGCCCGTTGGCCCCCTTTCGGTAACCAACTCTGCTGTGGCGGCTCTCAACGCAGCAGGCAGGTCGCCATGATGGTAAGAATCAGGCACCGCCCCAAGGTAGCGTCTTGACACTGTCAACCATTATCTTTACAATGTCCACTTAGAGCGACTCGCCACTTTACGTCCACCACAAACCATAGGGGTAGCACCAATGACCACAGCGTCGACTTCAGCCGTTTCTGCCAAAGAGAACCTTTACCTTCAGGCCAACTATGCGCCGGTCACCAAAGAGGTCACCGCCACCGATCTGGCCGTAATAGGTGAGCTGCCAAAGGAGCTGAGCGGCCGCTACCTCAGGAACGGGCCAAACCCGGCCCAAGCTGTCGATCCCAACACCCACCATTGGTTCTTGGGTGACGGCATGGTCCACGGGATCCGGCTGAGCGAAGGCCGGGCAAAGTGGTATCGCAACCGCTACGTCGGCTCGTCCAGCATTGCGGCGCTGAGGGGCCAGCCCAATATTGGCGGCCCGAACTGGAACGACAGCATGGGCGGCCCGAACACCAACGTCGGCGGTTTTGCAGGCACAACCTGGGCCACAGTTGAAGCTGGCGGCGTTCCCGTTGAGCTGAGCTACGAGCTGGAAACTGTTGGCCGCAACGACTTCTTCGGCACCCTTCCAGGGGCCTTTACCGCCCACCCAAAGGTAGATCCGAAAACGGGTGAGATGCACGCCATTGTTTATGCCTGGGCCGAGTGGATGGACCATGTTCAGTACGTGGTGGTTGGAGCCGACGGCCGGGTTTCAAAAACCGTCGATATCCCGTTGCCGGGGATGCCGATGATCCACGACATGTCTCTAACCCAGCGCTACGCAGTGATCTATGACCAGCCGGTTACCGTTGATCTCGACCTCGCTCTCACAGGAAGCCAGTTTCCGTTCCGTTGGGACCCCGACTATGGAAATCGACTTGGCTTGTTCCCTCGCAACGGCGAGGCTGTCGACATCATCTGGGTTGACATGCCGCTGTGCTACTCGTTCCATCCTCTCAACGCATATGACGACAGCGCCGGAAATGTCGTTATCGACCTATGTGTGTACGACGCCATGTTCGACAAAGACGTTCAGGGACCTTTCGGCGACGGTGGCCTTGGCAGGCTGGAGCGCTGGGTGATCAATCCGTCCGCCCGGACGTCGTCCATTTCGGTGATCGACGATGCAGCGAACGAGTTTCCCCGCCATCGAGGGTCGCTAACCACACTGCCGTATCAGTTCGGCTACTGCGCCTCGCCGTCTGAGGGTTTTGAGGCTGGTTGGCCAACGCTGAAGCACGATCTGAACACGGGCAAAAAATGGGTGTTCGATCATGGCCCCGGCCGGGCCGCTGGCGAGCCAGTGTTTGTTGCCCGCGATGGCGGCACCGCAGAAGACGACGGCTGGCTGGTCACTTTCGTTCACGACCTCGGAGCCGACACGGCCGAGTTCGTTGTGATGGACGCAGCAGACTTCACGCGTCCCTACGTCGCCCAAGTGCCTCTGCCGCAGCGGGTCCCGTTTGGTTTCCACGGCAACTGGGTATCTGACCGTTCGGTCAGCCCGCCCGACGCCTAGCACCCAACATGGTGAACAAAAACCAAATTCCGCCGAACACCGCAATTGGGCCCCAAAATTCGGAGCTCCAGCGATCCTGAAACTCATATCCAAGTGCTCGGCCAAAGGCAACAGCTGCCACCAACGTGGTGCCAACCTGCACCTTCGGAGAGTACTTCAGCCACCCCATCGCCTCGGCACAGTAGGCAATGGTTGCCGGGATTGACAGAAGCCATATTGGCCACGGGTCGATGCTTTCGGGCCAGGGCGCGTACCCGGCAGCTGAAACGATCGCAACCAGTATCCCAAGGGGGTAGAGGGCGCTGCAACGACGGCAAACGTGCCTGCCGCCAATCACGGCGCAACGCTCTTGATAGTGCTCGGGCCAGTGGTGGGCCAGCCACATTGCTTTCTTCGCCTTCGCCTTCTGTTCCCTGTCCGCAATGCGCGCCAAGCCAGCGTCCAGTGCCGACAGTGCTTTCTGTTCCTGGTTGCTGGTTGCCACCACTGCCCATCGGCTGGTTCCGACATGAACTGAGATCGGTTTCGCGGAACTTGACCGGCTGGTCAAGTGCGTGGGATTATTCAACTCCCCGAGCCCCCGGCAGTTCCCCCGCCCATTTGTGCTCGCTCAATCCAAGGAGTCCTCATGCCTGAGGCCGTAATCGTCTCCACCGCCCGTAGCCCCATCGGTCGCGCCTTCAAGGGCTCAATGAAGGACGAGCGGCCAGACGACATCTCGGCCCAGATCATAAAGTCTGCCCTGGCTAAGGTGCCTGAACTGGCGCCAGACCAGGTGGAAGACCTGATGATCGGCTGTGGCTCGCCTTCGGGGGAGCAGGGCTTCAACCTGGCCCGCGTGGTTGCTGTGATGTCGGGGCTCGACGATGTTCCCGGCGTTACTGTCAATCGCTACTGCTCTTCTTCGCTGCAAACTATTCGTATGGCGGCGCACGCCATCAAGGCGGGCGAGGGCGATGCTTTCATTGCTGCCGGCACCGAATTTGTCAGCCGCTATGGAGTTGGAACCTCCGACTCTGGCGATGCCACGAACCCTGTCTTTGCCGATGCTCAGGCTCGTACGGCCAGCCGATCAGAAGGCGACGCCGATCCGTGGGCCCCGCCCGAAGGGCTGCCAGACATCTACATCTCAATGGGCCAAACAGCCGAGAACGTTGCCCAACAAGAGAACGTGTCGCGCCAGGCGATGGACGAGTGGGGCGTTCGCTCTCAGAACCGGGCCGAGGCAGCCATCGAGCGCGGCTTCTTCGAAATGGACATCACCCCGATCACGTTGGCCGACGGCACAACGCTGGCCAAAGACGACGGCCCGCGGGCCGGGGTAAACCTTGAGGGTGTGTCCAACCTGAAGCCGGTGTTCCGGCCAGACGGTCGGGTTACCGCGGCTAACTGCTGCCCCCTGAACGATGGCGCAGCCGCCGTTGTTGTAATGAGCGACAGCCGCGCTGCCGAGCTTGGAATCAAACCACTGGCTCGCATCATCTCTTCAGGAGTCACCGGCTTGAACCCAGAGATCATGGGCCTTGGCCCAGTCGAGGCTTGCCGACAGGCAATGGCACGGGCCGGAATGAGCATCGAAGATATAGACCTGGTTGAGATCAACGAAGCCTTCGCCGCCCAGGTTCTGCCATCGGCTGACCAGCTTGGCATCGACTACGACAAGCTCAACATCAACGGCGGCGGCATCGCCCTCGGTCACCCCTTCGGAATGACCGGCGCCCGCATCATGACCACGCTGATAAACAACCTGATTGAAGAAGACAAAACCATCGGCATGGAATCGATGTGTGTTGGCGGCGGCCAAGGCATGGCCATGATCATCGAACGGGTTTAGTCTTTGCTGGGGGTTTCAGGGGGCAGGCCCCCTGATCATGAAGGATCCGGCTTTGCCGGTCCTGAATGAAAGAATCCGGCGCCGTAAGGCGCACCCGAAAAGCTCGATCGAAACGGTTCCCGTTTCGATCGATTCGTTAGAGGCCTGTGCAGTTTTCTAGACTTTCGTCGAATGCTTTGCGGAAGGCTTCGTTGGAGTTGATGTCTCGGGCGCCTTCGTTGATTTGAGATTCGGTTGGCCCGTCTAGGCCGAAGATCTCATCGGCCATGCAGGCCGCCTGGCTTTCTGACAGTTCTGCCTGCTGGGTCATCGAGCGAATGAAGCTCTCGCGGTCGGCCGCTTCCTCGCCACAGGCAGCAGCAAACAAGGCGAAAAAGGCGAGCACGGCAAAACTGCGGCGAAGTGAGGAGCGCATGGCAACAGTCAATCGGGAATCGCAGCCGTTATTGCGCCCGTCGGCTTGAGATCACCCCGGTGTTGAACCCGCCAAGATGAAGCCCACCCGCGAATCTGGCGTGCTCAATCTTGGTGCATCTATCCATAACAACGTTCAGACCGGCAGCACTGGCCAACGCCGCGGCCTCGTCACTCCAGATTCCGAGCTGGAGCCACAGCGTCTTGGCCCCAGCAGCCACTGATTCGGCCGCAACCCCCGGGCAGTCTTCAGCCCTGCGGAAAACGTCGACCATGTCGGGAACGACCGGCAGATCGGCCAGCGACGGATAACACTTCAGACCCAGAATCTCAGTTTCTCGTGGGTTCACGGGGAACAATTCGAAGTCACAAAGTGAGGACGAAAGATAGGTGAGAACAAAGTTGCTGGCGCGGGCAGGGTTCGATGAGGCGCCCACAATTGCGATGGTCTTGGTTGAGTCCAGAATCCATTTGCGCTCAAGCGCTCCGGGGGGCGCCCAGCTTGTCATGATGCAGCCCCGGCCGCGGTCAAGGCCTGGTCGAGGTCATAGATGATGTCTTCCAGGTCCTCCAGGCCAACTGAAAGCCTCACCATGTCTGGCCCAACTCCGGCGGCTTCCAACTGGGTGTCTGTGAGCTGTTGGTGGGTGGTACTTGCCGGGTGAATCACCAGCGTGCGGGCGTCTCCTACATTGGCCAGATGGCTGACCATCTCGAGGCTCTCGATGAAGGTCTGCCCACCCCCTCGGCCGCCCTTAACTCCGAAAGTGAAGATGGCCCCTGCCCCTTTTGGAAGGTACTTTCTGGCCAGATCGTGGTATGGCGAATCTGGCAGGTCTGCGTGTTTTACCCAGCCAACCCGCGGGTCTCCATTCAGCCAGGCGGCTACCGCACGGGCGTTGGAAACGTGGGCATCCATTCGCAGCGGCAAGGTCTCGAGTCCCTGAAGCATCAGGAACGCATTGAACGGGGAAAGCGCAGCCCCAACATCGCGCAGCTGCTCAGAGCGAAGGGCAGTGCAGAAGGCGTACTCACCGAAGTTCCCTACCCACTGGAGGTTGTTGTAGGTGGGAACGGGCTCGGTCATCCGTGGGAACCGGCCTGAGGCCCAGTCGAACTTGCCTGACTCGCTGACCACACCGGCAATGCTCGTGCCGTGGCCGCCAATGAATTTCGTTGCCGAGTGCAGCACGATGTCTACCCCCCACTCCATCGGGCGGCACAGGTAGGGCGTGGCGAATGTGGCGTCGACAATCAGCGGTAATCCGTGGCTGTGGGCAACCTCGGCCAGAACCTCCAGATCGGCAACTGCGCCCGAAGGGTTGCCGATTACCTCGGTGTACATCGCCTTGGTTTCGGGCCTGACCGCGGCCGCAAAGTCGTCGGGCGAAGCGTTGTCGACGAAGCTGGTTTCAATTCCCAACCGGGCCAGCGTTGTTGCCAAAAGGGTGTAGGTACCGCCGTAGATACTTGCCGCTGCCACGAGGTGGTCACCAGCTCCGGCAAGAGTTGTCAGCGCCAGAAACTCAGCGGCTTGACCACTTGCTGTGGCAACCGATCCGATTGCCCCTTCCAGGCTGGCGATCCGTTCCTCGAACGCAGCAGTGGTTGGGTTCGAGATTCGGCTGTAGATCGTTCCGAACTTCTGAAGGGCAAAGAGGTCGGCCGCGTCGGCGGTGTCTTCGAACACGAAGCTGGTGCTCTGATAGATCGGAACGGCTCGAGCGCCAGTGGCGGAATCGGGCTGGCCGCCCGCATGCAGGGAACGTGTCCGGAATCCCCAGTCTCTGTCTTCGAACTGCTCGGCGTTGGTGCTCACATCAGTCAGTGTTGCCGATTCCGCGCTCAACAGGACCGTCGGCCAACATCTTTCGTACCAGCGAGGTGAGCTGCTCAACCTCAGTGGTTTTCAGTGCCGCGCTCCAGTCTTGCTCTCGCTGGTTGTGGGCAGCGAACGTTTCCAAGAGGTCCTTCTCGCCTTGCTCGGTCAGCCGCACAGTAACCAGGCGGCGGTCGTGAGATTCCCGGAGCCGCACAACCATGTTGTCTCGCTCCAGGGTGTTCAACACGCTGGAAACGCTGGCCCTGGAAACGTCGGCCAGACGCGAGATCTCACGCGGCTCAAGTTCACCGAACACAAACGTTACGAACATGATCCGGAACCCGGCCCAGCTCCAGCCTGCTTGGCTGTGAACTTGAGACTCAATGTCACCAACGATTCGGTTGGCCAGGCGCACAACGTTGAACACCAAGGACAGCGCAGGGGCATCGAAGTTGGGGGCCAGGTCGGCCATGCGTTTGACCGCGAACCGTTCGAAGTTCTCTACGTCTGGGATGTCCTCTGGGTCGGGTTTCATTGAGTCGAGTTCTTGGGTCCGTCGGCGGTTTCGGCTCTTCGGCATCGGCTGGGCGAGCGTATCGGGAGCTTGCTTGGGCGATGGTTCATTGGTGAAAGTGAGTGTCTGAGTTGGGATGCTGCGAACGGTTGATCATTTGGGTCTAGATCGTTAGTGAGTTGACGATCAGAGACATGTTAGCTAGCGTCACCGGGCGAAGCGAAACCAACCTGGACTCTGGGGGAAATATGAGAGCACTGTGGAGACTGATCGCAATAGCGGTCGCACTGGTACTGATCGCCGCTGCCTGTAGCAGCGAGGAAACCGGCACATCGCCGGACACCTCGGCTTCAGAAGCGGGCGAAACCGAGCCGACGGATGCGCCAGACCCCGAGCCCGTCGAGGAACCTGAACCTGCTGAGGAACCCGAGTCTGGCGCAAAGCCGTTGATCAAGATTGGCTCGGTGAACAGCCTCACCGGCCCCGTGCCGTTCCCCGAGGCCTCCGCGGCAGCAGCCGCAGTGTTCGAGCGCTACAACAACAACCCCGACGGCACTTTCACCGTTGAGTACATCGCCGAAGATGATGCGGCCGACCCGGCCATCGCCGCCCAGGCTGCCCGCAAGCTTGTAACCGCCGACGGTGTGGCAATTCTCAGCGGCTCGGCCAGCCTGCCTGACTGCGATGTCAACGGTGCCTACTACATCGAGAACGGCCTGTACTCGATTCAGGGAACCGGAGTGACCGAGGCGTGCTTCACCTCGTCGAACATTGCGCCAATCAACACCGGCCCGTTTGCCGGCCTAACCGCCTCGCTGTACTTCACTTCTGAAGTTCTGGGCCACGATTCCATCTGCTACTTCCAGTTCGACGTTGGCACTCCGCCCGACCCTCGGGACGCAGCTGTGGCCCGGTGGACCGAAATAACCGGCAAGTCGCTCACGCTTGAAGACCTCTACGCCCCCGGCGATGACTTCACACCGTTTGTCACACGAGCAGTTGAGGAGGGGTGCACGGCAGTCTTCGAAGGCGGCTTGGACTTCACCGCTATTGCGTTCGACGCCGCTGCTGCGGCCCAGGGCGCAACATTTGACATCGTGCACTTCACCTCGGCATACACCGACGATGTCGCGGCGGCAATCGGCACCCCGGCAGGCAACACCTATGCAAACTCTGAGTTCGAGCCGTTCACCGAACTGGATTCACCGGCACTTGCCGACTGGCTTGAGCTGATGAACAGCGCAGGCGTGCCCCTCACCTCGTTTGCCGAGGGTGGCTACCTGGCCGCCCTGGCCACCATCCAGGTCATTGAGTCCGCCGGTGTAGTCGATGGCGATGACCTCGATGCCCAGCGGGAAAAGATAGGGGCAGCCGTACTGGCGATGGAGCCCTTCGAGAACGACATGCTCGGCTCGCCCTACATCTTTGGTGATGCGCCTGCGCACAGCCCAAACCAAGCCAGCAAGTTCGTGCAGCTGGTAGACGGAGGCTGGGTGTCAGTTACCGACGAGTTCATTGTTCTAACGGACTTCGAATAGCCGACGGCAACAAGACAGAACAGGACCAGACGGGATCTCTGGCTAGGTGTTGGACTCTGCTCTCAGCGGGCTGCCCTCGGGCGGCGCATACGCGCTGGTTGGTGTTGCAGTAGTTCTGCTGTATCGCCTGGCCGGTGTGATGAGCATCGCGGTGTCGGTGTTCGGTGCCTTCGGTGCCTTTGTGATGGTTGCCTCCTTCGACCGAGGTTTGTCGTTAGGCCTTGCGGTCCCGCTGGGAATCGTGGCGGGCGCCGTTCTAAGCGCAGCAATGGGCTTGGTGATGGCGTGGCTGTTCCCAGACAGCGATGCCATCACGCGCTCGGTCGTAACCATTGGCATGGCCATTACATTGCTGGCCGTCTCCTCCAGGCTCTTTGGAGACACCCCAAGGTCGTTTCCCCCACTCTTCCCCGGCTCTTCGTTCACGGTGTCGGGAGTGGTGGTCACAGCCACAAATGTGTTGGCCGTAGTGCTAGCGATCGTTCTGGCCGGTGCCCTCTGGCTGCTGCTTCACAGCACCCGCATCGGCGTGCGGATGATGGCAATGTCGAGCCGACCGGTCAGCGCTGAACTACTTGGCGTTCCTCTGGGCCTCTACACCGTTGCTGTGTGGGCAACCGGCGGGGCCGTCGCCACCATCGCCCCAATTCTGGCCGCTCCCACCCGTCAGGCCGACTTCACCTCCCTAAGCCTCTTGGTGGTTCCCGGCCTGGCCGCGGCGCTGCTTGGAGCCTTCAGAAGCTTCACCCTTACCGTCCTTGCGGGCCTGGGCATCGGGGTGTTGGAGGCATTGGCAGTGCGATGGGAGGCAATCAGTACCTACCGAAACGCCCTGCCCTTTCTGGTGATCCTGGTGGTTCTGATGTGGGCTCAACGAGCAGAGGTTTGGGACGATGCTCGTTGAACTGATTGACCTGACCAAGCGGCGCTCTCCGTTCCTGCTGTTGGCAGCTGGGGCGGTTCTCTTTGTTCTCTGGCTGCCGGAATTCTGGACGTTTGTATTCATAGGCGGCCTCGCCACCGCAATGGTTGCCCTCAGCGTTGGTGTTGTCTACGGCCGAACCGGAATGGTTTCGCTGTGCCAGTTTTCGTTTGCCGCCGTTGGAGTTTGGGTGATGGCCTGGCTGAACGTCAACACCGGCCTCCCGTTCGTTGTGATGCTGGTTCTCGGCGGGTTTGCCGCAGTGCCTTTCGGGCTTGTGATTGGCTTGCTGTCTTTGCGGCTCAGGGGCGTCAACCTCGCGGTTGCCACCCTCGGATTCGCGGCGGCTTCGTTGGTCGTGCTGCGCAGGAATCCATTTCCCGGTTCCTTCAGCAACCAGGCGATCAAGCGGCCGACGGGCTTCGTCACCGAGAACGGCTACTTCCTCTTTTCCTGCATCGTGTTAGCCACTGTCGTGGCTGCCCTTGCCATGATCAGCCGCACCAGGGCGGGCCAGGGCTGGCTGGCTGTTCGCCAAAGCGAGCGGGCAACGGCCTCGCTAGGGCTCAGCGTGGCGAGAGTGAAACTCACAGCCTTCAGCGTCGGGGCGTTCATCGCAGGCATCGGCGGCGGTCTCCTCGGTGGCCAGAACGGCGTTGTCAGCCAGCGCAGCTTCGAGCCGTTCGACTCGCTCCTCATCTTTGCTGTCAGCGTGCTTGTTGGTGCTCGCTTCGTCGACGGGGCCCTCGGTGCTGGCCTGCTGGGTGCCGTGCTCCCGGAGCTTTTCCGCAAGTGGGGGATTCCGCTTGATGTGGCGCCAATGCTGTTTGGCATCGGGGTGATCTCGGTGCTCAGCAAAGGAGCCGACGGCGCCCATGGTCACATGCGCCACGCCTGGAGCGAATGGAGGGCGGCCCGCCAAGGTGGGCCGCAGGGTTCCACACCTTCTGAAGATCTTGAAGATCCAGCCGCGGCGACCCCTGACGTGGCCAACCCTGAGGCTCTGATTCTCACTCCCAGCGGGCCCCGCGGTTCACTGGAGCTTGAGGGTTTGTCGGTCTCCTACGGAGCAGTCGTTGCCCTCGACCAAGTCTCTCTTGATGTCCGTCGAGGTGAGGTGCACGGCCTCATCGGGCCGAACGGAGCAGGCAAATCCACCCTCATCGATGCTGTTGCCGGGTTTGTTTCGCCCAACTCTGGAGTGGTTCGTCTCGCCGGGGTCGACTTGGCCCCCTACTCGGTCCACCGGCGGGCCCGAATGGGTGTGCGCCGCACCTTTCAACAAGGGCGGGCCATCGAGGAGATGACGGTTGGCGACTACGTCCAGTTCGCCGCAGGGCGCGCCCTTGATACGGGCACGCTGGCCCGAATTCTGAGGTTCTTTGATTGCCCCGAGGCCCGGAAGCGGATCTCCTCAATCGATGTGGCAACCAGAAGGCTGGTTGAGGTTGCGGGCTGTGTGGCAGCCGGCGCTTCCATCGTGATGCTGGATGAGCCAGGGGCCGGCCTTGCCGAGACCGAGTCGGCGGCCCTGGCCGCTCGAATCTCGGAGGTGCCAGACCGGTTCGGCTGCGGAGTCCTGTTGGTTGAGCACGACATGGAGATCGTTCGAACCGCCTGTGATCGGTTGACAGTCCTGGATTTTGGTTCTGTTGTTGCCTCTGGCACTCCCGAGAGCGTGCTTTCTGACCAGGTGGTAATTGCGGCCTACCTCGGCAAACCTACGGTGGAGGCAGGCGGCGTCACCACGTCGGGCGCGGGGGCCAAACGATGAGCCCCCTGCTGGAGATCACCGGCCTGAACGTTGCCCGAAGTGGTTTTGAGATAGTCAACAATGTTGATCTCGTCGCCCCCGCCGGCGAGGTGACGGTATTGCTCGGGTCGAACGGGGCCGGAAAAACTACGCTCTTGGAGGCGGTCTCTGGGGTGATCCCGTGCGCCGCTGGATCGGTGAGCCTCGAGGGCGAATACATCACTTCGATGCGGCGTGGCAAGCGAGCCAGACGAGGCCTGGCCCATGTCGAGCAAGGCAGGACGGTGTTCCCGGAGCTAACCACGGAAGAAAATCTCCTTGTTGCTGCGCCAAAAACGGCCCTTGGCCCCGCCTTCGACCTGTTCCCTTCCCTTGAAAAGCGCCGCCACGTGAAGTCGGGTTTGCTGTCTGGTGGTGAGCAACAGATGTTGGTGCTGGCCCGAGCAATTGTTGGCTCCCCGAAGATGCTGCTGCTTGACGAAATTTCGTTGGGGCTGGCACCGGTGATTATCCAGGATCTGATGCCGGTGGTCCGCCGCCTTGCCGATTCCGGCATTGGGGTGCTGCTGGTTGAGCAGTTCGCCGAGCTGGCGTTGGACATTGGAGACTCGGCGCTTGTGTTGAGCCGGGGAAAGGTGGTGTTCAACGGGTCGTGTGAGAAGTTGCGAAGCTCCCCAGAACTCCTCCAAGGGGCGTACCTCGCAGGTGCTGACCCCGAGGATGAGCCGGCACAAACAGGTGGTTCATGAGCGATCGACTCAGAGGCACTGGCGCCTTCATAACCGGTGGGGCTTCTGGCATCGGCGCGGCCTGTGCTCAGCGGTTCGCGGCCGAAGGTGCTGCGGTTGTTCTTGGCGACCTGGAGTCTTCAGATGAGGCCGCCACCCAAGTGGTGCAACGGATTCGGTCAGCCGGTGGCACGGCCCACACAATTGAGTGCGACGTAACCTCGGCTACTGCCACGGTCGACGCATTCGAGGCGGCTGCTGATCTGGTCGGGGATCTCAGCTGCGTCGTAGCTTCGGCCGGAATTGCAACCCACCCCAACTACGGATTTGATGCGGGCCTTCTAAACATTGCACCCGAGCACTGGAATAAGGTGCTTGAGGTAAATCTGACCGGCACGTTGCACACCGCTCAGGCAGGCGGAGCTCACATGATTCAGCGCGGAATTGATGGTTCGATTATCACTTTGGCCTCCTTTGCTGCCAAGCGCCCCACTCGTGGGGTCTATTCGGTTTCCAAAGCCGCGGTCTGGATGCTCACACGGGCGCTGGCCGAAGAACTCGGACCGCTCGGAGTTCGAGTCAACTCGATAGCTCCCGGGGTAATCGACACGCCAATGACTGTTGCTGCCTCATCTGGGCGCGATGTTGAGGCATGGAAAGAAGCCCAGGCTGCACGCACCACGCTGGGAAGAGTCGGCCAGCCAGAAGACGTGGCAGCCGTCGCTCTCTTCCTGGCATCGGCAGACTCGGCCTACCTGAACGGATCCATTTTGCACCCCG
The DNA here is from genome assembly GCA_003231975.1 of Acidimicrobiia bacterium. GTDB lineage: Bacteria > Actinomycetota > Acidimicrobiia > Acidimicrobiales > SZUA-35 > SZUA-35. The sequence goes on along the minus strand of QIKW01000271.1, from coordinate 9,923 downwards.
ACGGCGGGCTGGCCAGCAGCTTTGCCGGCGGCTAGGAAATTCAGCTGAGAGGCGAGGCATGAACACCCAGGACGAAAACATCAAGGAGCCAATGACGTGAGCGACGACCTAATTCCCACCGAGTATTGCCATCACGATTTCTACCCGGGGTTCAACCCTTCACAGATGGACTCGGCGTTCAAGTGCGCCAGGTTGGACGTATTCAAGCCCGAGGACGGAGAGCTGTTTTGGCCCTTGGACTTTCACTACCAGCGCGGGTTTGTGCCGCTGGGATACCTGGTGGTTGCCGACGGCCCGCTGTGGGGCACACAGATTGCCGCCGACGCTATTCCTCTGCCGCCCAGCCGCGGCCTTCAAGCGCGAATGGTTGGGCCGCACCTCTATGCCAGCGAGATTCCAATCACCGACCCCTGGGAGATTGAGCAGCGCGCAATCAAGGCCAGCCAGAACATCCCGGCCTTCCTAGGCAACTTCTCAGAGATCTGGGCCGAAAGGGTGGCAGAGCTGGAAACTTGGTTGCATCACATGGAGTCTGCTGAGCCCATGGGGAAGTCTCTTTCCGAGATCGGTGAGTTCTTCGAAAAGTCTGTGCGACTGATTCGCCGAGCGTGGGAGATCCATTTCGAGATCATGTATCCATTGGTCGCGAACTACGTCGGGTTCTATGGCCTCTGTACCGAACTGAACCTTGAGCCGGGTGAGATCGGTCGGTTCCTCCAGGGTTATGACACCAAGATCATGGAGACCGACCGGGAACTTTGGGGCCTTACCCGCCGGGTCAGGGAGCTGGGGCTGGAAGACCTGTTCGCGGTAACCGCGGCCCAAGACATCGCAACCGAGTTGGCATCAGCCGGAGCAGACGCGGCCACTTTCCTTACCGAACTCGACGACTTCCTTCAGATCTACGGCAGGCGCAGCGAGGGAATAATCGACCTGGCCTCGCCGCCATGGATCGACGATCCAACCTCGCCGCTGGGAACCATCAAAACGTTCCTACTGATGGACAAAGATCACGACTTCGACCAGGCCAACGTCGAAGTTGTCGCCGAACGCGAAGAAGCCATCAGCAGTGCCCGCAGTCGTTTGACGGTTGAGGACAGGGAACAGTTCGATGCCGGCCTGGGTGCCTGCCAGGCGGCCAACTTCAACTGGTGGAACGAAGAACACAACTTCTACATAGACCTCCGAGCCCACCTGCCGCTTCGCCGGGCATCGGCCGCCCTGGCAACGGCGGTCGGGGCCGACTCTGAAGATGACGGGCTGTTCCTGTTCGGACCTGAGGCCCGGTCGCTGGCCCGAGGAGATTCCTCGTGGTCAGACATAGCGGGCCTGGTTGGCGAGCGGCGCGATTTCTACAACGACTGGCGGGCCAAACGGAGCGAGATGCCAAAGATGCTTGGCAGCGTGCCCGATGAGGTAACCGATCCCGTCATGAAGGAGATCTTCGGGATGGGCGAGCATTTCTTTGCGGCCCTGTCCGGCAGCTCCAGCGAGATTCTCAAGGGTGTGCCTGCCGCCATGGGCTCGGCCGAAGGGCCAGCACGCGTGTTGTTTTCGCCCGAGGATCTTCACACGATCCTGCCGGGTGAGATCCTGGTTTGTGAGGCAACGTCTCCCAATTGGACTCCGGCTTTTGCGAAGATCGCGGCCTGTGTGTGTGACTCGGGCGGCACGCTCACCCACGCATCCATCGTCAGTCGTGAATACCGGATTCCGTGCGTCACCGGCCTCGCGGTTGCAACCGCCAGGATCTCGACGGGAGACCGTCTCCTTGTGAACGGCACAACCGGCGAGGTGACCTTGCTGGACGAGATCGGCTGATCGGTTCTTTGTGAAAGCACTAAGTTTGCGCAGCAGCGTTTTGACAATTGACGAGTTTGACGACCCGGTTCCCGGCCCCCGCCACCTTCTCGCCAGGCCCCTTGCCTGCGGGATCTGCGGGTCCGACCTTCACATGGTCCACAACGGCTCTGAATTGTTCGACCTTCACCGTGAGGCGTCATTGGAGGCGCCTCACAGCCCCTTGCGCGGCCCGGCCCTAGACCCAGCGGTTCCTGTTGTGCTTGGCCACGAGTTCAGCGCCGAGGTGGTTCAGGTTGGCTCCGCCGTCGACAACTTTGCTGTTGGCGATCGCGTGGTTTCGATGCCTGGGTTGCTGGCAACTGACGGCAGCATCCACACCCTCGGATTCTCTCCCTCTTACCCGGGCGGCTTCAGCGAGCTGATGCTGATCGAGTCAGATCTCGCCATTCCGTTCGGCCCCGATCTGGAGCCTTCGGTTGCGGCTCTGACCGAACCTCTGGCAGTTGCCCTGCATGCGGTTAACCGGGCGGCCGTTCAGCCCGGCCAACCGGTTGTGGTTGTTGGTTGCGGGCCCGTTGGGCTTGCAATCATTCTCCAGTTGCGGGCCGCCGGATTCGACCGGATCGTTGGAGCCGACCTGTCTCCGTCCCGGCGGGCTCTAGCCGAGAGCCTTGGCGCTCACGAAGTGCTTGACCCAACAGAAGCCTCGCCAACGGCTGCCGCGGCCAAACTTGGCGAGCTTCCCCCAGTGATCTTTGAAGCGGTTGGGGTGCCGGGAGTGATGGATCAAATCGCCATGGATGCCGTTACGAATTCTCATGTGGTTGTAGTCGGGGCCTGCCTGGAGGCAGACCGGTGGAGGCCAATGCTTGCCCTTGCCAGGGAACTGACGATCTCGTTTGCCTTGGCCTACACCGCCGAAGAGTTCGCTGAAACGCTCAAGGCCATTGAGCGCGGTCGAATAGACCCGAGGCCGCTGATCACTTCGGTCGTGCCTCTGAGTGAAGCGCCAGATGCGTTCCAGCGACTCCGGCAGGCTGGCCCAGTGAAGATCCTGGTTGAAACGTGAACCAGATTGAGTGGCTGGAAAACTTGTCATTGGAAGACGTTTCCGTCGCCGGGCCCAAGATGGCCAAGTTGGGCGACCTGAGAGCAGCCGGCGTTACGGTGCCTGCCGGATTCACTGTTACCTCCGCGGCATACATCGAGGCGGTGTCCGACACTCCGGTGGCGGCCCGGATAGACGAACTATTGGCCGACGTGGCAGCGGCCGATCAGCCTGAAATGGGCAAGCTGGCAGCTGCAGCCAGAGAAATGATCTGCGCCACCGCGCTGTCGCCGTCACTGATTGAGGCCATCGGCCAGGCCTACCAGTCGCTTAGCCTCCGGTTTGGGGCCGATTCGCTGCCAACCGCGGTCCGCAGCTCTGCAACCGGCGAAGACGCAGCAGACGCCAGCTTCGCCGGTCAGTTCGACAGCTATCTGGGAGTTACAGGCCACGCAGAGGTTGTTGACGCCGTTCTTTCCTGTTGGGCCAGCCTGTTCACAGAGCGGGCGGTCACCTACCGGGCCGGCAAAGGCATCCGCCATCACGATTGCCCGATGGCGGTTGGCGTGTTGGAACTCATTGATGCCCGCGCTTCTGGCGTGGCGTTCAGCGTTCACCCGGTAACCGGCAGGTCAGATCGAATCGTTATCGAGGGATCTTGGGGTTGGGGTGAGGCAATCGTTCAGGGACTGGTTACGCCCGACCGAGTTGAGGTTGGCAAGAGCGACGGGCGCATCCTGGACTACGTCGTTGCCGACAAGACGGTTATGTCAACCTTTGATTCCGAGGGTGGTCGCGTTTTTGAGACCGACGTGCCAGACGAACTGAAGGGAGCGAGGGCTCTGAGCGATGCCGAGGTGCTTGCCATCAGCGAGGCCGTGGTTTTGATAGAAGACCACTTCGGTCATCCGGTTGATGTTGAGTGGGTGGCAGGCCCCGCCTCAGAGGAAGAGTCGCGCATCACAATTGTGCAGGCCCGGCCCGAAACCGTGCACGGCGCCGACGGTGCCGTAACGCCCCCGCAGTGGAATCCGGCTGGTTATGCCATGAAGTACGCCTTCGGGAACAAAGTCAAATGACAGCGCTGGCAGGCCGGCGTTTTGTGCTTGGCAGCTACCGCCGCATTCTTTTTGATGTTGACGGCACGCTGCTGCTTGGCAACAAGTTAATGCCCGGTGCTGTCGAATTCGTCCGGGCTTGCCGGGCCGCTGGGTTGGATCTGTGCTTCGGGTCAAATGTTTCCTTCCTCACTGGGCCAATGCTTGCCAGCCGTCTTAGCGAGGCCGGGATTGATGCGAGGGATCGTGAATGTGTTACAGGAGTTGAAGTGCTGGCTGGTGAACTGCGGCGCGTCGCGGGTGCTGCTCCCATTGCCGTTGTTGCCCCTCGCGAAGTGGTGGCTCTCTTGGCTGCGCTGGGTGTTGCCAGCCGTGAGTTTGGTGAGCTTCGGGCCAGCTCTTCGATCCTGAGCGAAGTGGCCGTTGCCGGGTTCGCGGCCGGTGTGAGCGATGAACTGGTGGCCGTGGTTGGTGACTGCATCGGGTCGGGCACCACGGTGTATGTCAACAATCTCGACCCCGGAATGGTTACCGATACTGGAGTGATCCCAGGCTCGGCTGCCACATTGGGGCGCCTAATGGAGCGGGCGAACAGCCGGCCAACGGTGGTGGTTACCGGCAAGCCGTCGCCATTGTTTGCCGCTGTGGCCGAAGCTGTGTTCACAAACAGCGGGCCAACCCTGGTGGTTGGAGACTCACTGAATTCCGATGTTGGCTTAGCTAACGGTGCAGGCTGGGACTCTCTGTTGATCGGCGGCCAAGACGAGATTTGGGCCAGAGGGGCGCCAGCGCCCACGTTCATGGCAGGCAATCTTGCTGCACAGGTGGTTGCTGGGAGCGTGATGACAGAGCGAAGCGTGATGACAGAGCGAAGCGTGATGACAGAATGAGCGCCGAAACCGAAACCGAGCCCGGAGTAGAACGGGTTCCGCTGTCTCGAATGCGGCGCCGCATCGGAGACAACATGGTCAGATCTCTGGCCACCAGCCCTCATGTCACGATGTCTGTTGACGTGGACTACCAGCAGGTAGATCTGCGTCGAAACGAGCTGGCTGCGTCCAAGCCCGAGGGGTCAGGCGTTCCCACCTACCTGGCCTTTGTGGCGCAGGCGGTGTGTGTCGCTCTTGGCCAGTTTGGTGATCTGAACGCATCGATACAGGGAACCGATCTGATGCGGTACTCGGCTGTGAATCTGGGGGTGGCGGTTGACCTTGAGCAAAAGGGACTAGTCGTTCCGGTGCTGCACGGGGCCCAACAGTTGTCGCTTGGCGAACTGTCTGAGCTGATTCGTGTTCGCAGCGCCGCGGCAGCCGAAGGTCGCCTGGTACCCGGCGACGTAAGCGGTGGCACCTTCACCATTTCCAGCCCTGGGCGGCTGGGCGCCGACCGCTCAACTCCAATCATTCACCAACCCCAAGTTGGAATTCTGGCCATTGATTCCATCCGGAAGCAAGTGGTGCCGGATCCCGAATCGGCCGCCGTTGTGGTGCGCCCGGTGGGTGCTCTTTCGCTGAGTTTTGACCACCGAGCGGTGGACGGCGTCTACGCCGCGGCGTTCCTGAACTCGGTCCGAGCGTCCCTTGAAGCCAAGATCGTTTGACCTGAGATGATCTCAGGCTAAAGTATGTTAGCCCAGGGAGGTGAACCGTTGAAGAAACGCATGCGAATGAACCAGGCAATAGCCGCTGCGCTACACGATGAGATGGCGGCAGACGACACCGTTGTGTGTTACGGCGAAGACGTTGCCGAGGCTGGCGGCGTGTTCAAAACGTCGCAGGGCCTGCTGGAAGAGTTTGGGCCGATGCGGGTGCGAGACACCCCAATCTCTGAGATGGCAATTCTTGGCAGCGCCGTTGGTGCAGCCACTGCCGGGCTGCGGCCGGTGGTCGAGATCATGTTTGTTGAGTTCTTCGGGGTATGCCTTGACCAGATGGTCACCCAGGCCGCCAAGCTGCACTACCTCACCAACGGTGCGGTCACAGTGCCAATGGTGGCACGGGCCTCGGTTGGAGCCGGCCGGGGTTTTGGGGCAACCCACTCTCAGACTTGTGAGACCTGGTTTACCGCAACCCCAGGCCTGAAGATCGTCCACGTCTCAAACGGGGCCAGCGCTTACGGCTTGCTGCGGTCTGCAATTCGAGACGACAACCCAGTGGTTTTCCTCGAACCGAAGAGCATCTATGGAACCCGCTCTGAAGTTGTTCTTGGTGAGGCCGGGATCGTTCCGCTCGGTCAGGCCGCAACGATGCGCACCGGTTCAGACGTCACCATCGTCAGCCTTGGCCAGTTGGTAGGAGCCGCAACCGAGGCAGCAGACTCCCTCGAAAACGATGGGATCTCGGTTGAGCTCATCGATCTGCAAACCCTGAAGCCGTGGGATCGAAACACGGTCCTGGCCTCGGTTGCTCGAACCCAACGGGCCGTGATTGTTGAGGAGAACCCATTCTCGGGCGGCTGGGGCAACGATCTGTCTGCCACCATTGCAGCCGAGTTGTTCGGCGAGCTTGAGGCCCCTGTGCTGCGGGTAACCACGCCTGACGTTCCCGTACCGTTCAGCCGATCACTCGAGTTTCAATACCTGCCGTCTGCGAGCTACATCGCGTCGCAGGTAGCCCAGCTATGTCAGACGGGTAAAACACCCGAACCCTGGTGGAGCCAATTCACATGATCACAGTCAAACTTCCACGGCTGGGCGAGATGACCGAAGAGGCCCTCTTCATTGAATGGCTGGTGGCTGTTGGCGATGTTGTCGAAGCTGGCGCGCCACTGGCGTTGGTCGACACAGACAAGGTTGAAAGCGAGATCCCGGCGCCTGCTGCCGGCCGGGTTGTTGAACTCTTTGTGGCCCCGGAGGAAGAGTTGGCCGTTGGGACAGACCTCTGCACAATCGAGCCAGCCGCGCCCGAGCAAAGGGCGTCATGAGCATCAGAAACACCACGATCGGGCCAGAACCGTTGGCCCGGCGCGAGGCCGTTCGTGCAGATCCGGTTCAGCGTCATCGCCGCATGGTGGAAATTCGGGCGGCCGAAGAGCGCATTCGCGAGTTTCATAGCTCAGGTCAAGCGTGGGGCACCACCCACTGTGCCGATGGCCAGGAAGCGGTGGCTGTTGGCATCGCGGCGGCGGCAAGACCAACCGACCAGGTGTGGATCGCCCACCGGGTGCACGGTCATGGTTTGGCACTTGGCTGCACCCTCGAGTCTGTTTTCGCCGAAAATCTTGGGCGGTCAACCGGATCGGTCGGTGGCATCGGAGGCTCGTTCCACCTCACTGAAACCGCCGTTGGCCTGGTCCACTCGTTCACGATCATCGGTGCTCAGATCGCCCAAGCCGTTGGCGCTGCCTACGCCATGCAGGTGCAGGGAAAGGATGATGTGTGCATTGCCCAGTTCGGCGACGGAGCGGTAAACATCGGAGTTTTCCACGAGGCTTTGAACCTTGCGAAGATCTGGAACGTTCCGGCCGTCTTTGTTCTTGAAAACAATCAGTACGCCGAGTTCACCAGGGTTGACAAGATGACCCCGATCGAGCCGCTGGCCAAGCGGGGCGATGCCTACGACATGCCTTGGGCCGTAGTTGACGGCCAGGACGTAGAGGCGGTTCGGCTGGCGATGGTAGATGCCATAGAACTGGCCAGGTCTGGAGGCGGCCCAACCTTGCTTGAGATGGAGACCTATCGATACCTCGGGCACTCCAGGTCTGACCTGGCGGCCTACCGGCCCGAAGGCGAGTTCGACGAATGGCAGAGCCGGGACCCGATCACGCAGAGTCGGAACGCCTTGCTTGAAGCCGGGCTCGTAACAGAATCAGAACTTGACGCCATTGATGCTGAGGTTGCCAGCTCGATCGAAGCGGCGGCCGTTGCGGCGCTGGCCGGCCCTGAACCCGAGACCAGCGCCATGTTCAACAATGTGCTTGCCACATGATTAGCGCGGTGCTTGCCACATGATTAGCGCGGTGCTTGCCACATGATTTCGGAGTTCTGAACCTGCCCATTTGGCCCAACACAAGGGAGTTGCTGTGACAAACATCGAGGGTGAAGTAGCAGCCGGCTTTGAGCCGGTTCGCGATGCGTTTGCCGAGAATTTCGCCGAACGGGGCGAAATCGGCGCTGCCTTCTCGGCCTACCACGCTGGCAGGAAAGTTGTTGATATTTGGGGTGGTGAGGCCCGGCCCGGAAACCCGTGGATGCAGGATTCATCCGCTGTTGTTTGGTCGGCGACAAAGGGGATGACCTCGTTGGTTGTGCAGCTTTTGGCCGACCAGGAAAAGCTTGACGTTGACGCTTTGGTCACCGCCTACTGGCCAGAGTTCGGAGCAAACGGCAAGGCTGCAATCACTGTTCGTGATGTGCTCAGCCACGGAGCAAGGCTTCCGTATCCGCCTGGCTACACCGCAATTGCCACCGGCGACAGCCCGAACGGGTGGGAGAACGTTGCGGGGCTGGTGCAGCTTTTGGAAGTGGCCGAGCCGGTGTTGGACGAAGGCCTCCATGGCTATCACGCGGTCACATTTGGCGTGCTCCTGGGCGAGATCGTCCGTCGGGCAACAGGTAGAACCCTTGGCGCCATTCTGGCCGAAGATCTGGCCGGGCCGATGGGCCTCCAGCTTCACATTGGGCTTGATCCAAGCCAGCACCACCGGGTGGCCGAATTGCAACTGACCATTCCGCCGCCACCCACCGACGACCCGGAAATCCTGGCCATGATGGCCCAGGCAATGGGCCCAGAAGGCCTACTGGGTCGCTCTCTGCTGGTTGGCCAGAACGGGCTGGGGCAGTACAACGAGATCGGCAACTCCAGCCAGGTCAGGGCAGCTGAATATGGCGCGTCCGGTGGTATCACCGACGCCCGCAGCCTGGCCCGGATGTACTCAATGCTTGCTTCGGGCGGGGTGCTTGATGGAAGCAAAATCGTTTCGCCAGAGTCCATTGCGGCCCACAGGGCCGAGCAGTGGCGTGGGGTCGACGCCGTTCTCGGAGCCGAAAAGCGGTACGCAACGGGCTACATGCTGGCAGGCACAGAGGCCGAGACCTTCGGCCCTAACCCCGACGCGTTTGGCCACCCCGGCATGGGCGGATCGCTGGGCTTCGCCGATCCAGAAGCAGGCGTTGGGTACGGTTATGTGATGAACCACATGATCTTCGAAGTGGCAGTAGACCCGCGGGCCCGGGCTCTGGCCGACGCTCTATACGGTTGCCTCTGATCGCAGGATCTCTCGCGGTTGAGGGGCAACGCCCACAGCAGACGTTCCTCCAGACGGCGCCGACGCACGCGAGCCGGTGGAGCTAACCAGCAGCTTGGGCTTGGGCCATTGCTGCGGCAAGGGCCAGGCTGGGCTCGGCCGTTTCGGGGTTTCCAAGTAGGGACACCAGATACCACTGGTTGTTGCGGGTGAAAGTGATCCCGTAGATCACAAGCGCCTCGCCCCCTTCTGTCACGTCTTGACGGAAACCTCTGGCCCCGGGTATGGCCTCCACCTCGTAGATGGTGCCGCCAAAACCGATGATTGTGATGGTGCCGTCTTCGAGGTAGAAGTCGGCCTCGAGGGCGCTGATGAAGTCATAGACTGTGGTGACAACCACGTCGTTGTTGTCGTTGCGGAAGGCTCGGGTCCATCCGCCTTGGTAGCCGCGGGTCTGAAGTAGGGGCAGTTCCTGGGTTGGATCCGGCTGAAGGGCCGAGGCAGCCTCTACGTCGAGGAATCTGTCTGCCTCCGGCGCATCAACTGGCTGGAACCCCTCCAGTTCGTCAACCAGCAGCCCGGCTAGAGCGTCAGCTCCAATGGCCGGTTTCGGTTCTATGTCGTCCGCGGTTGTAACCAAGGGCGCGGTGCTGTTTGGCAGGCTGGATTCCACTAGCCCAGCTTGTTCTTCGCGAGTGAGAGGGGCCGTGGTTGGAGAAGGTGTTGGCTCAGTTTCGGCTGGCTCCTCGGTGCCTGGGTTTTCCGGGGTTGACACGGCGGCTTCTCCTGTACTGGCAATGGCGGTTGTGGTTGACCCCGCTTGCACGTCG